>NZ_QUSX01000001.1:936324-1248432 GCF_003933245.1 Maribacter algicola | reverse complement strand
ATATATGGAAGTAGGTCAATTTTGATTGCTTGACCTTCCGGATTACTGTATTGGTCAAGGAATCGAACAGTACCTCGCCCCTTTGAAGGGGTTTGTATCGCTTTTCTTCCTGGGAAGAGTTCGCGAAAATAAGAACGGCGGTACTTTGCATTAAGGATTCAGTTAACTTTCTTTTTTAAACATACGACAAAAAAATCCAAGGGTTTTGTTTTGTCTAACTTTTTACTGCAAATCGGCAAAATAAAAACAAGTCAAAATGGCAGAAAATGTACAATGCGCTTGACCGTACGGTTTCTAAATACATTTAATAATTAGTGTAAATACCTGTCATATTAGGAAAAAGTCGGCAAAAATCGTCTTCCTTTCACTATTTTCTGATTTTTTCTTGTATCGAAACCGCGAGTCTAAAAAACAACTTAAAAATGTGCGGAATTTTAAACATTTTTTAGCAATTACATGACTTTAAGTGGCACAGGAATTGAATGAATAGGAGCGTGTTGAAAAAATAATTTTAAATCGAAAATAAAATGGATACAAACAAATCAAACAAAAGCAGTTTAAAAGTATACCTCTTTTCTGCCGCTATCGCCTTGGCAGTAAGCCTAGGTGTTATAGGAATCAACGAGTTAAATGAAAAAGAGGAAATTAAGGGTGTGACTACGGTAGAAACGGTACAAGGGAAGCATGTGCTCTATACCGCGGACGAGGAAGGAAACATTAAACCGTTGGATTTTACGGATACTTCCAAAAAAGTATTGGATGCGGTAGTGCACATCAAATCTACCCAATCGTCTCCTAATTATGGAAATCAAGGCAGGGAACTTCCAGATCCCTTTAAGGAATTTTTCGGCGATATGTTCAAAGGACAAAGTCCAGAAGGGATGCGCTCCCAACCTAGAATCGGTACTGGGTCAGGAGTTATCATAAACGATCAGGGTTATATCATTACGAACAACCATGTGATCGATAATGCCGATGAGGTTGAGGTTACCCTTTATAACAACGAATCCTATAAGGCAACGGTCATTGGGACCGATCCAACTACAGATTTGGCCTTGCTGCAGATTGATGCCGATAACTTGAGTACCATGTCTTTGGTAAATTCCGATGATGTTGAGGTAGGTGAATGGGTTTTGGCCGTTGGTAACCCAATGGGTCTTAACTCTACCGTAACCGCTGGTATTGTGAGTGCCAAGGCGAGAAGTATCAATATCAATCAAGATAAGTTTGCCGTAGAAAGTTTTATCCAGACCGATGCTGCCATCAACCCCGGAAACAGTGGTGGGGCCCTGGTAAATCTAGATGGTAATCTTGTTGGGATAAATACGGCAATCGCTAGTAGGACAGGTACTTATACCGGATATGGATTTGCAGTGCCCAGTAATATCGTTACTAAAGTGGTGGAAGACCTGTTGAAATATGGAGCGGTTCAACGAGGAATGTTGGGCGTGACCATACGGACTATGGATAGCAACCTTGCCAAGGAAAAGAAGGTAGACTTCACAAAAGGTGTTTGGATCGAGCAGGTTGGTGAGAACAGTGCAGCTGACAAGGCCGGAATTCAATCTGGAGATATTATACTTGAGGTGAACGGAGAGGAAACCACTACCTCCCCAAGACTACAGGAAATCATAGCCAGTAAAAGACCTGGAGATGAAGTAATTCTACTTGTCAATAGAGATGGTAAGGAAAAGGAATTCAAAGTAATCCTTGAAAATGTCAACGGAACAACCAAGCTCGTGAAAAAGGAGAAAAAGGAAATATTGAACCTCCTTGGAGCCGATTTTGAAAACTTGGATAAGGATTTGGCCGAGAAACTTGACTTGGATGGCGGTGTACAGGTGAACAAGCTGTATCCAGGAAAAATCAAGAAGGAAACCCAAATGCGGGAAGGCTTTATAATAACCCATATAGATGCCAAACGTGTTCGCAATGTTGAAGATGTTGCCGAAATTTTGGAAAACAAAAAAGGCGGGGTAATGATTGAAGGCGTCTATGAAGATGGAAGTAAATATTATTATGCCTTCGGATTGGATTCGTAAACTAGTGGTATTTGGTTAACTTTAATGCCGTATGAGGGTTTTACTTCGTACGGCATTTTTTTAGAATCAATATGGCTTTCCTTTCGACAAAAAAAATAGGTTTGGTCCTCTCCGGTGGTGGGGTACGGGGCATGGCCCATATTGGGGTCATTAAGGCGATGCAGGAGTATGGCTTGGAGGCGGAACTGGTGGCGGGTAGCAGTGTAGGGGCTTTAGTGGGAGCTCTTTATGCCAATGGAACCCCTATTATCGACATGCTTCGATTCTTCAAGGAAACACCGCTGTTCAAATACAATTTTTTATCTATAGGCAAGCCCGGCCTATTAGATACCGATAGGTATGAAACTGTTTTTAAGACCTATTTTCCTCATAACACCTTCGAAGACTTACAAAAGGAGTTACACGTGGTTGCCACCAATCTGGAAAAAGGGGAGGAATTGTTTATAAGTAAAGGGGAACTGATCAAGCCCTTGTTGGCTTCGGCGGCCTTGCCCCCAGTGTTTAGCCCGGTGTCCTATAATGGAAGTTTATATGCGGATGGAGGCATCATGAACAACTTCCCGCTGGAACCGGTTAGGGATAAAGTAGATTTTGTTATTGGTAGCAATGTTTCCATCGTTTCTGAGCTGAACAAAAAGAACCTAACCAATTCCCTACAATTGACCGGCAGGGTCACCGGATTGATGATCTATGCCATCAACAGGGAGAAAATAAAAAAATGCGATCTGGTAATCGAACCGAAATCCTTGGAACATATAGGAATTCTGGACCGAAAAGGAATCGAAAAGGCTTATGCCATTGGATATGAAAGTGCTTGCAAACAATTGAAAACCCTTGGTTCTTAAATCACTTACAGCATAGCACTCAAGAGCAAGGTGCCCAGGACAAGTAGCACCAAGGAAATGACCCCTCCCAGAATTAGAAAGTGCTTAAACTTATAAATTCCCATGCTATAGATCAAGGCGTTGGTTTGATATCCTAAAGGGGTAAAAAAGCTAAAATTAGCTGCAAACATCACACAAAGAATAAAGGGTTTTACATCCAGTTCCAGTCCCTTGGCCAGAGAAATAGCAATAGGGGCCATGATGATGGCTGTGGCGTTGTTAGATACCACACTACTGAACAACATGGTAGTAAGGAATAGCACGCCGATGATGAATATAGGTTGCTGGCCGGCCATAATTTTTAAAAGTTCCTGGGTCAACCATTGATCTGCTCCGGAGTTCGTCATGGCAATGCCTAGAGGAATCATCCCTGCAAGTAGAAAAATAATCTGCCAATTGATCTTTTCATAAATGGTATTGAGCTCAATACACTTAAAAAGGAGCATGGCTATGGTCCCGAAGATGACGCTGGTCATAATCTCAAAAACCCCGGTTGCCGCAAGAACGATGGTAACTATCAAAATCAATAGGGAAACGTTTCTTTTCAAGGGGGTAGAGGGTAGTGCCCCGTCAAATTGATTTAGAACGGCCAAGTTGTTGCTGTTCTCAAAATTGTTAAGGTAGGAAGTATCGGTCTGTATCAATAGACGATCGCCTACCCTGAGCCGGGTTATGGCGCTATTGTTCAAATGTAAACGACTTCTCAGGTTGGTCAAGGGTTTTCTCTTGTTTACCGCAATTGGAATGGCCCTAGGTACAATCATTTTTTTAAGTCCCGATAGTGTTTTTCCAATGAAACGGGAGCCTGGTAACAATAAAAGTTCAAGGAGGATGGTTTCATGTTCTATTACATTGGGAGAATCCTTTTCTTTTCTATCCAATCTCTTGATGGATGTTTCTTCGGAGGTAAAATCTGCAGTATTTTCATCGATATCAAGGTCAAAATACCCTTCCCCTCTCATTTTTTGAAGATTTTCCAAGCTGCAATGCAACAGAATAATGTCGTTTGCCTTTATTTTCAATCCAGGGCTGAGCATATTCTTCTCCAGATTATTTCGGGTCACCCTTAAAACGGTAATTTCGGATTCCTTGAACATGAAGGTATCCTGTAGTTCCTTGTCTACCAAAGGGGAGTCTTTGTTTACCTTTAGGGTGAGCAGATATCGGTTTAGATTGTAGGTATCCGATAGTTTGTCCCCGTCGCCTTTGGGTAAAAATTTGTAGAACAGAACGATGATGAACATGGAAACACCAAGGAAGGTCAAACCCAAAAGGGAAAATTCAAAAAAACCAAGTTTTTCGCCTGTGTAACGGAGGGCTATATTGTTCACGATCAAATTCGTAGAAGTCCCCATAAGCGTGCAGCTTCCACCCAGAATTCCTGCAAAGGAAATGGGCAGCAGTAGCTTTCCCGGCAGCATACCATATTTTTCTTTGAGCTTTGCGACGATTTTGATAAAAACGATAACGACGGCAGTCGAGCTGATGAACGCCGAGATACCTCCGGATAAAATCATGATGGCAATCAAGGCAAGAACGCCCGGCCAACTTTTTAAGATTTTCAATCCTTCTGCCAACCACGAAATTACTCCATTATCCTCTAGTCCAATGGCCAATATCATAAGGCAAAGTATCGTTATCACGGCTTTGTTGGAAAACCCGCTTACCGCCTCTTCCGGGCTAACTAGGCCAGAGAGCAAGAGAATTCCTATGATTAAAAATGAGATTTTATCCATAGGAAAAACCTCAAACGCAAACAGGATTACAACTGCGCCGATGATAAGAAATACGGTAATAATTTCCCAGGCCATATTTAAAGGTAGGATTTGACCAAATGTAACACAAGGACTACATCAAATTAGCCCAATACAATAATTTGGGAATGCATTTGCTATTAAGGGACAATGCGCCAGGAAAATAGTAAAGTACAAGCGTACTAAACGTCGTCATAATCCACTTTAAGGGTAGGTGTTATGGGATGGGCCTGGCAGGTTAGGATGAAACCTTCAGCAATTTCCCCGTCCGTTAGGATTTGGTTTACGGCCATTTCCGCTTTTCCTTCTGTAATTCTAGCGATACAACTACTACAGACGCCGCCTTGGCAAGAGTATGGAGCATCAATATTTTCCTTGAGAACGGCGTCCAACACGGTCGTTTTTTTGTCCATAGTCAGCTGAAACTCTTCATCATCCAAAGTTACCGTAAGCGCAGTTTGGCCATCGGGCAGACTGGGTAGTTCCTCCTTTATTTCCGTTGCCGTGAATAGCTCAAAGTGGATTTTCTCTTTTGGGACGTCATTGTCCAACAGGGTATCCTTTACGTTCTCGATCATTTCTTGGGGCCCGCAGAGGTAATAACCGTCAAAATCCAAATTGGCATGCTTGTTTTTTAGAGCGTAGTTCACCGTAGAGGTATCAATGCGTCCAAACAGTGCTTTGTCTTCCCGTGTTTGGCTATTGATAAAATACACAAAAAACCGATTGGAATAATCCAGCTGCAGTTTTACCAAATCCGTATAAAACATAGTCTCTTCATAAGACTTGTTGCCATAGACCAATACGAAATTGTTCTTTGGATTCCCTTCTAAAACGGTTTTTGCGATGCTCATAATTGGGGTAATACCGCTACCCGCTGCAAAGGCAGCAACATTTTGCGGATTTCCGGAGGGTTTATAGGAAAACCTACCTTCCGGCGGCATGACTTCCAACGTATCGCCAACTTGTAGTTTGGTATTGGCATAATGGGAAAAACCGCCATTATCCACTTTTTTAATACCGATGGTGATATGGTCTTTTTTGGGGGAAGTACTTATGGAGTAGGCCCTACGCAATTCCTTGCCCTTTATTTCCTTTTTTATGGTAATGTATTGTCCGGCAGTGAATAAGAAGGTTTGAACCAAATCCTTGGGAATCTCAAAAGTGACGGCCACGGAATTAGGGGTTAGTTTTTTAATATTTTTAACGGTCAATGCATAAAAATCTGCCATAATTATCCAATCTAGAAATAAAATGCAAAATTAAGGAAAGAGGATGCGATATAAAATGGGAAAGTGAAAAAATCAATAATGATGGATGGGAAACCTGCTTGGAGAAATATTTTAATTTGAAGGACACATCCTATCTCGACCCTCCCCGTTCCGCTATCGCGAAACACCCCTCCCTGACCAGGGAGCGGAGCTTATTTGGCGTTAATAAAGATGAGGTTACATAAATGGATGTTTTGAGAATAAACCGGCCTATTTTTGGGATGCGTGGTAAATCCGGAAGGCCTTGGAGTGGGGGCAAAGGAAATCGCCCTGCAACCTATTCCGATGCAATCGGAAACGGCCTGGGGGATGCGGGCCAAGGACTGCTTGGATTTCAAGTATCCCAAAATCAGCCTAGCCTTTTTGGATACTTTTTCGGCGACGGAAAAAGTATCGTACACTTAACTTTTATTTGGTTAACATGTCCAATTCCTACCCTCCCCGTTCCGCGACAGCGGAACACCCCTCCCTACTCCTGGAGGGAACCTTTTTTGGTAAAAATTTTGAGAAAGCGACCTGTTTTAGAAGGCAAAATAAATCAAGTAGGCTATGGCCTTGACGAAAAATATACCTAAAAATCTTATGCATAAGAAAATTATGTATATTGGGACCAGTAAATTGATTTAATACGGCATTATGGGGAATTCAAAATTATATAAAGGAAGTCTGAACACTATTATTCTAAAGTTGTTGGAGGAGAAAGGAAAGATGTATGGCTATGAAATTACACAGAAGGTGAAGGAACTCACCAAAGGGGAATTGAATATCACTGAGGGGGCCTTATATCCAGCCTTGCATAAGTTGGAAGCCGAAGGCCTCCTGGATGTGGAAGTGGCTAAAGTGGATAATAGGCTTCGAAAATACTATAAACTAACAGAGCAAGGTGAAAAGGAAACGGTTAACAGATTGGCCGAATTGGAAGATTTTATACGAAGTATGCAGCAACTGGTTAATCCGAAATGGAGTATTCAATAAAATGAGACTTATGAAACTTACCCAAAACCAAATTGAAGAGCTATTTAAATTTACTAGAGCCCATTCTGTGGAATACTATGATTTACAACTGGAATTGGTAGATCATTTAGCCAACGGTATTGAAAAGCAATGGGAAGAGAAACCCGGTCTTACTTTTGAAGAAGCTAAAAACCTTGAGTTCAAAAAGTTTGGAGTTTTTGGCTTTCAGGAAGTTGTAAAACAGCGCAGAAAGGCCATGTCAAAAAGATACAGAGGTATTATCTGGCGTCATTTTAAGGAGTGGTGGTCTCTTCCCAAGATAATAGCGACCCTGACCTTTGTTATAGGCATATTTACTATGCTCAAAATGCTTCCTCCGGGTGAATTAAAAAAAGGTATTATTTCGGGAGTATTTATAGGCTTTTCCTTTGTAATACTATTTAGAACGTTTAAATTGAAAAAACGCATGGAAGGTACTTGGCGTAAATGGATGCTCCAAGAGATAATATACGAACAAGGTTTGCTTTCGAGTTTATTTTTAATCCCAATGAATTTTTGGAATCTAACATGGACCAACAACTTTATGGATAACCTGTATTTTCAATCGGCATTGTCTTTATTAATTGTAAGTATGGGGCTTTTGCTCAAAATTTGTGGATATGTCATTCCATCAAAAGCAGATGAAATATTGGCAGAAACCTATCCAGAATATAAAATTTCTTAGTTTTTGTAACATTTTCCATTTTTGGTTTACTTATGGACCAAACAACAACATCCAACCCTTATGTTTAAACGATTTGCTTCCCTGCAATGGAAATCCTTTTTTAGGTCTGCCAACTTTGGTAAGAGCCTAGCGGTAAAAATAATCATGGGTTTCTTTGGGGTGTACATGCTCGTAGTACTAGCCGCCATGGGTGCCGGTATCTATTTCATCTTACGAAAGGCCGTACCGGACCAAAGTCCTATGTGGACCTTGAGCCAGTACCTAATTTATTGGGTATTGATCGAGTTATTCTTGCGGTATTTTATGCAGAAGTTACCGGTAATGGACATTAAACCGTTTTTGACAACTCCGGTCAAAAAAAGTTCCATTGCCCATTATATTTTGGGTCGGTCTGCGGCATCCGTATATAACCTATTGGCACTTTTTTTCTTTATCCCATTATGTATTGTGCTCTTGGTCCAAGGTTATGCGGCACTCAATGTGTTGCTTTGGCTGATTTCCATGATGGCCATTGTCCTGGCCATTAATTACCTGAACCTGCTGATCAATAAAAGCAATGTTGCTTTGAGTATCCTGGCCGCTATCCTAGTTGTTTCTTATGCCTTGGATTATTTCGGGATTTTTTCTGTGAAGGAGGTGTTTGGCCCTATTTTCCACGCCTTGTATGCCTATCCAATAACCGTTCTGGTACCGTTGGCCCTAATGGTCGTCATGTACTATATCAACTTCAACTATTTAAACGACAAGATTTATTTGGATGCCAAGCTCAAGGCCAAAAAGGCGCAAGCCAATACCAGCGATTTGGCTTGGACGAAACGCTTTGGTGATCTGGGTACCTTTTTGCAATTGGATCTTAAAATGATTTGGCGGAACAAACGAACAAAATCCCAGGTTTGGATATCCTTGCTGTTCGTATTTTATGGGCTTATTTTCTACACTCAGGAAATTTATGCCAACATGATGCCCATGAAAGCCTTTTTGGGTGTATTTATGACCGGTATTTTCCTAAGTAACTTCGGACAGTTTATACCCGCATGGGACAGTAGTTACTATAGTATGATGATGTCCCAAAATATTCCGCTGCGAAAGTACTTGGAGTCAAAGGCATTGTTGATTTCGGTCAGTGTGATTTTTATGTTCCTGCTTACCATACCTTATGTCTATTTTGGGTGGGAGACCTTGGCCATCAACTTTGGGTGCGCCATGTATAATTTGGGAGTAAATATCCCCGTCATTTTATTTTTTGGATCGTTCAATAAAAAAAGAATCGAACTGGATCAGAGTCCGTTCGGGAACATGCAGGGCACTAGTGCCAATCAGTTTTTGATCATGATTCCCGTGCTTATCGTTCCTATACTCATATTCAGTCTTTTCTATTACCTCTTTTCGGTAATGGCAGGGGTAATCGTCCTGTGTGTTTTAGGGCTTATTGGATTGGTCTTAAAGAATACTTTGATGAACACGGTCACGGAGCAGTATCGGAAAAAGAAATATGGCATGATTGCCGGATTTAAGGAAAAAAACAGCTAGTATTTTAGACACTAGACACTAGACACTAGACACTAGACACTAGACACTAGACACTAGACACTAGACACTAGACACTAGACGCTAGACGCTAGACGCTAGACGTTGGATGTGAAACCTGAAACTTGAAACAAAAAAACCCATGATAACAGTACAAAATTTAAGCAAGAAATACGGAAGTCAGACCGTTTTGAATATAGAATCTTTGGAAATTCCAACCGGGCAAAGCTTTGGTTTGGTGGGAAACAACGGAGCCGGTAAAACCACCTTTTTTAGTTTGTTGTTGGATTTGATCCAGCCGAGTTCCGGTCATATTGAAAACAATGGCATTCAGGTGAATACCAGCGAAGAATGGAAACCCATCACTGCTTCCTTTATTGACGAAACGTTTTTGATAGGCTATTTGACACCGGAAGAGTACTTCTATTTTATTGGTGATTTACGCGGACAGAACAAAGCCGATGTGGATGCACTTTTGGCGCATTTTTCCGACTTTTTCCATGGGGAGATTTTGGGGCAGAAGAAATACTTACGAGATCTTTCCAAGGGTAACCAAAAAAAGGCGGGCATTGTCGCCTCCTTTATTGGAAATCCAAAGGTGGTGATATTGGATGAACCTTTTGCCAATTTGGATCCAACTACGCAGATCCGTTTGAAGGGCATCATCAAGGACTTGGCGGCCAAGGAGGACGTTACGGTCTTGGTGTCCAGCCATGATTTGATCCACGTAACTGAGGTTTGTGAGCGCATTGTGGTGTTGAACAAAGGCCAAGTGGTCAAAGACATCCAAACCTCTACCGAAACCTTAAGGGAATTGGAAGCGTTTTTTGCTGGATGAAGCATCCATGACAGATTTTCAAAAAACAACGGAATGATCATATGTTTGCTATGTGACCCTTGAAAATTAATTAAGATAAGCACATGAAAAGAGCACTATTAATTGTTTTTGGTATTTTGACTGCTATTACATTGGTGATAGTTGGATTAGGTACTTGGTTCTATTTTTCTTATGAAGAAGAGATTATACCGGAAGCTGTAAATGCTCAAATAAAAAGTGATTCTTTAGTTCCAAAGGATGTAAAGACTAAAATGTATGAAGCCGCAAAAAATGCACCCAATAAGACGCAGTTTTCATTAGCACTTATTTCTTCGGATAGCGTTCAATTTTACGGAGTGGAACGCAGAAATGACAGTATTTTTACTGCCGAGAATAATACTAAGGCTTTTGAAATTGGCTCTATCACAAAAGTTTTTACATCCACGCTTTTGGCGAACGCAGTTGTAGATGGTAGAATTGAGCTGGAAGATGAAATAAATGAATTTTATGATTTTCAATTCAATAAAAATCAAATTATTACATTCAAATCTCTAGCAAACCACACTTCTGGACTACCCAAACTGCATTCTAATTTACATACCATACTAAGACCTTTTGACCCATATAAGGATTTTGATTCAAATGATTTACAAGAATATTTAAAGGAAGACATGAAGTTATCCGAAACCAAAGATTTTGAATACTCCAATATTGGGGCGGCTCTTTTGGCAAATGCTATGGAAAAAGTATATCAGGAAAATTATACTTCATTATTGAAACGATTTATTTTTGATAGATATGGGATGAATCACAGTTTTACGGATCATAAAAATCTGAATATCGATTTAGTGCTTCCAACTGGAGATTTTGGTATATGGAATTTTGATGCCTATGCTGGGGCCGGTGCGATTATATCCACAACCGAAGATTTGGCAACCTTTGTGCTTGCAAACTTCGAGCCATCAAATGAAGAACTTAAATTAGCTCAAGAACCTACCTTTAGCGTAAAAGATAATCAACAAATCGGTCTTTCATGGCATATTAATGAGGAGGGCAAGAATTTTTGGCATTGTCATAATGGAGCCACAGGTGGTTATATTTCTAATTTGATGATGGATGTAGTAAACAAGAAAGCCATTGTATTGCTTTCTAATCTTTCCTTTTTTGAGGATAGGGGAAATTCAATAGTATTGGACAATCTTTCAAGAGATTTGTTAAACGCACTTTATTAATTGCGGAAGAAAGGCCAAGTGGTCAAGGACATCAAAACCTCTACAGAAACCTTAAGGGAATTGGAGGCGTTTTTTGCGGGATAATCTAAACCTGTCAAGTTTAAAGAGTAAAACCGACGCTTCAGTCGGTTTTTTGTTTTAATCCATTTTCTATCCTTGGAACAGATATCGATATTGTTCCAAAAAGCATCGGCAAAGGGCCTATTTTCCTTTTAAAATCGGCATAAAAACCAAGGAAACAAACCGGATAGTATGTAAATTATCGGCCCTTGAAATTGATATCGGTCCATAATCTCCAAAACAAAGGGGTCTTTTGTCGATGAAGCGTATAATAATATGGATGTTTTTCAGTTATGCATACATACGTAGACCGTCTATTTTGAACTACAGAAACAAACTTTTTTTATCGCTTATTCTAGGAACCGTACTCTTCAATGCCTGTTCCACGAAAAAGGATGCCTTTATCAATCGAAACTGGCACGCCTTAAACACCAAGTACAATACCTTGTACAACGGTAATATCGCTTTTGAAGAGGGTAGGGCCACGTTGAACGATTCCTACAAGGACGATTATTGGGAAATACTGCCCATAGAGCGTTTGGAGGTATCGGGAGAGGTTAAGCTGGATTCAGAGGACAACAACCCCAACTTCATTATTGCCGAGGAAAAGGCGACCAAGGCCATCCAGAAGCACAGTATGGACATTAAGGACGAGGAACGCAATCCGCAGACCGATGAAGCCTTTTTGTTGTTGGGCAAGGCCCGCTATTTTGATGAGCGCTATATCCCTGCTTTGGAGTCCTTCAATTATATCCTCAACAAATACACGGAAAGCAATAAGCTCAACGAAGCCAGTATTTGGAGGGAGAAGGTAAATATCCGGTTGGAAAACGAGGAGCTGGCCATCAAGAACCTAAAGCGGTTGATGAAGTTTGAGACCTTAAAGGATCAGGAATATGCAGATGCTCGGGCCATGTTGGCGCAGGCCTACATCAACCTGAACGCGCCGGATACTGCCATTCAGCAATTGAAAGTCGCATCCTACTACACCAAAAAGAATCCAGAGAAAGGCCGGTATTATTACATCATCGGGCAATTGTACAATCAGTTGGGCTTTAAGGACAGTGCCAATTACGCTTTTGATAAGGTGATCGACCTCAATAGAAAATCGCCCAGGGTGTATATGATCAATGCCGAAATCCAAAAAATAAGGAATACGGCCATCACCACAGAAAATCAGGAGGAAATGCTGGAGTACCTGACGGAATTGGAGGAAAACAGGGAAAACAGGCCCTTCCTGGACAAAATTTATAGGCAAATTGCCGAATTCCATTTGGAACAGGGTTCGGATAGTCTGGCGTTGTCCTATTTCAACAAATCGCTCCGGGCTACGCAGAACGAGCCAAAACTGAACGCTCTCAACTATGAGAATTTGGCAGAATATAATTTCGACGAAAATCAGTACAAAAATGCCGGGGCCTATTATGATAGTGTGCTTGTGAATTTGGATGAAAACACCAAAAAGTACCGTACCATCAAAAAGAAATTGGACAACCTTGAGGACGTGATAAAATATGAGGATATTGTTCAGTTCACGGATAGTGTCATAACCATTTACGAAATGCCCATAGACGACCGGATCGCTTATTTTGAAAAGCATATAGCCGATTTACAAGCGGCCCAGGAAGCGGCGCAGAAAAAGGAACGGGACAAGTTGACTGACGGTTTTGCGGCCTTCGCCAAATCCAAGGGAGGCAAGGAAAACCAAGGTAAATTCTACTTTTACAATATTACCAGCCTGGGATACGGACAGAACGATTTTAAGAACCGATGGGGCAATAGGGAACTGGCCGATGACTGGCGCTGGTCAAACAAAGCGGTTTCCAATATTTCGGAAGCTACGGGTGAGGTTATAGCGGCAAACGTTGACCCAGATGCTGCGGTTACGGAGGATGAAAAATTCTCGTTGGACTTTTATATGGACGGGGTTCCCAAGGAGGAAACCGTAATAGATAGCCTTAAAACGGAACGAAATTTTGCCAATTATCAGTTAGGGCTAATCTATAAGGAAAAGTTCAATGAAAACCTTTTGGCGGCAGAAAAGCTTGAAAGTGTGCTGGCGTCCAATCCGGAAGAGCGTTTGATCCTTCCCTCCAAATACAATCTGTATAAAATTTACGAGGCGGAAAACAGTCCGTTGATGGCCTCCATGAAGGCTGATATCATTGCCAACCATGGGGATTCCCGCTACGCGGAAATCCTGTTGAACCCACAGGCCGTCCTTGCCGATGATAGTGACAGTCCCGAAAAAAGATACCAACTCCTTTTCAAGAAATTTCAGGACCAGGAGTTTTTACAGGTCATTACCGGTTCAGAGGAAAATATAAATCGGTTTACCGGCGACCCCATAGTGCCCAAGTTCGAAATGCTGAAGGCCAATGCCATTGGTAGATTGCAGGGATTTGAGGAGTTCAAGGAAGCCCTCAATTATGTGGCACTTACCTATCCAAACAGTCCCGAAGGCAAAAAGGCGGAACAGATGGTCGCAGAGCAACTACCTAAATTAGAACCAACGGAATTTTCTCCTGAAACGGGCTCCACGGGAACATCGAACTGGAAAGTGGTCTTTCCATTCAAGAGGAGTAATAATGAAAAGGCGTTAAAATTGATGGAGCTTTTGGAAAAGTCCATCGTGGATTTAAAATATAAGAACATCGTATCCAAGGACATCTATAATCTGGAAGACCAATTTGTGGTGGTCCACGGCTTTAAATCCAAGGATTTTGCATTAGGCTATTCGGAACTTTTAAAAAACAATAAGGATTACCGGGTGGCTGATGAGAATTTCGTAATTTTATCGGACAACTATAAAATAATACAGGTACACAAGAACTTAGAAGCATACAGAAATACTACTTTAACCCCAAAACCTTGAACAATGTTTTCAGACAAACAAAAACCTAGAACTATGAGCGAAATAGGAGGACAACCAAACAGAATTGAAAAGAATACGAAAATAAAAGGGGATATTATCTCCGAAGCGGATTTCCGGATTGACGGTAAGCTGGACGGCAATGTGAAGACATCCGGTAAGGTGGTCATTGGAAAGGATGGCTATATCCATGGCAAGGTGGAGTGCGTAAATGCCGATATAGAAGGCAGTTTTAACGGGGAACTTTTGGTATCCGACCTGCTATCCCTAAAGTCTTCCGCAGTCATAGAAGGAACGGTATCCGTTTCCAAATTGGCGGTTGAACCTGGGGCTACATTCAATGCATCCTGTACCATGGGCGGTGGAAAAGCCGGTGCTAGCAATTCTGGAGGTTTTAAACCTTCCATGAACACTAAAAATGAGCCAGCAAAAGCCTCGTAACGATTCCAATTTATTGCGCACCGCAGCAAGTCTTTCTGGGATTGCTATACAAATGGGTGCAACTATATATTTGGGGAATTTATTGGGCGCTTGGCTGGATGAAAAATTTCAAAAAACCTTTTTAGAGGACACCATTACATTACTTGCCGTATTTTTGTCCATATATCTGGTCATTAAAAAGGTGATGTCCTTAAACAAACCTTAAACAAATAGGTAGAATTGTTCAAAAAGATACTTTTATATGCGATCGTGTTCACAATAGTGGGCACGATTTCTTTTTTGGGCCAAACGTTTTTGATGGACCTGGAAACTGACTTTTTACAGTTGTTGGAACAGTCCTATATATTCCATTTTTTCTTCTCTTTACTGTTGGTAATTGCCTTTCAAATCCTTTCAAAAAATCAAAAAGTCTTTGAACAATTGGGTTTTTTGTATATCGGGATGTTAGTTTTCAAGATTGTGGTTTTTACCACTATGTTCTTTCCGCAACTCATGGGAGATCAACCACTTCCCCATTTTTACAGGGCTATGATGCTACTTCCTATTTTTATATTCTTGACTTTGGAAGTCATTTTTGTTTCAAAAATCATGCGCAAAAAATAAGGTCGAATTTTAAGCCTTTAAAATTCTTTGTATTACATCTAGATTGACTACTTTTGCGCAAATTTTCAGAAGCATAATTTTTGATAAAGAAATAATGAAGGAAGTTTCCAAAGTGATAAGAAATCTGGTATTGTTTACGGCAATAGTAAGTTCACTCCAAAGTTTTGCGTTCTCCGAAGGTCAAGATGAAGGTGCTGTTGACACGAAAGAGGAAGTATCTGAATATATAAATCACCACATCAAGGACTCCCACGACTTCCATTTGTTCTCCTATACAAACGCTGAAGGCGAAAGAAAACATGTGGGTTTCCCTCTTCCCGTAATCGTTTGGTCCAGTAATGGTTTGGCTACTTTTATGTCCTCTGAATTTCATCACGATGACAATGGCGAGGTAATCGTGGAAAAAAACGGTTCCAAATTTGTAAAACTGCACAGTAAAATTTACGAGTTGGAAGCTGGTGCCACATCGGTAAACCTGGATGAGAGCCATCACGCGACCAATGCACACAAGGTGTTGGATTTTTCCATAACAAAAAGTGTTGTTGGAATTCTATTGGTTGGATTGTTCATGTTGTGGGCCTTCTCCTCTTTGGCCAGACAGTATAAAAACAAAAGCGTACCCACAGGTTTTGGCCGTGTATTGGAACCTTTGGTCATTTATGTTAGGGACGAAATCGCCAAACCGAATATCGGCGAGAAAAAATACAGACAATTTACAGGGTATCTTTTGACCGTATTCTTTTTTATATGGATACTGAACCTATTAGGACTTACACCTTTCGGATTCAATGTTACGGGACAGTTGGCCGTTACTGCCGCTTTGGCCATACTTACATTGATTATTTACACGTTTAGCGGAAACAAGGACTATTGGATGCACATGTTGTGGATGCCTGGGGTTCCTGTGTTGATTAGACCGGTTCTGGCCATTATCGAATTGGCAGGTGCTTTTTTGATCAAACCATTTTCATTGTTAGTCCGATTGTTCGCCAACATTTCTGCCGGGCACATTGTGGTAATGAGCTTGATTGCCATCATGTTTACCCTTAAGGATAGTTTGGGAGTGGCGGGAGCTACCGGACTTTCATTGATACTGTCGTTTTTCATAACCCTTATCGAGGTATTGGTCGCCTTTTTACAGGCCTATATTTTTACGATGCTTTCAGCATTGTTCATTGGGATGGCGGTGGCCGAACATGACCATGAACACCATCACGATGCCGAAGGTCATGAAATTCCGGACGAAGAAGATGTGAGGGCAGATTTTATTTAAGAGTGTTTTTAATTTAATATATAAATCAGTTTACTATGTACAATTTAATTGGAGCAGGTTTGATCGTAATTGGAGCAGGTATTGGACTTGGTCAGATTGGTGGTAAGGCAATGGAAGGTATTGCCCGTCAACCAGAAGCGACCGGTAAAATCCAAACTGCGATGATCATCATCGCTGCACTTTTGGAAGGTTTGGCATTCGGTGCCTTGTTCTTAGGAAAATAAGAACGTTAAGCCAAGAAAGCATTTTCCTGCAACGGTTGGTTGCAGGAAGTGTTTTTTTAATCATTGATTCGTATTAAAATTCAAAAATAAATGGAAACATTAATAAACGATTTTTCGCCAGGTCTATTTATAGTACAGACCATTTTATTGTTAGGGCTAATATTCCTATTGGTGAAATTTGCATGGAAACCTATTCTAAATTCCTTAAATGAAAGGGAAACCGGTATCCAAGAAGCATTGGCCGCTGCAGAAAGAGCCAAGGCGGAGATGCAAAACCTGCAAGCAGATAATGACAGAATGTTACAGGAGGCCCGTGCTGAGCGTGAGGCTATGTTGAAGGAGGCCCGTGAAATTAAGGATAAAATGATCGCGGATTCCAAGGAGCAGGCGAAGATAGAGGGTGATAAAATGATCAAGCAGGCACAGGCTACGATAGAGAGTGAAAAGAAGGCCGCCGTTGCGGAAATAAAGAGTCAGGTTGCGGAGCTATCTGTTTCCATTGCCGAAAAAGTTATCAAGGAGGAATTGTCCGGAAAGGATAAACAATTGAAGCTAGTTGAAAAAATGCTAGGCGATATCAAATTGAACTAAACGATGAGTAATTCCAGAGCGGCAATACGATACGCCAAGGCTATTTTGGGTTTGGCCATAGATAATAAAGCGACCGATGCTGTTGAAAAGGACATGCGCAATGTAGTTGGTACCATATCCGAAAGTAAGGATCTTAGGGATATGCTTTCAAATCCAGTAATTTCTGGATCGGCAAAGAAGGATGTACTTAAAGCCGTTTTTAAAGACGGACATGCCATTTCTGAAGGGTTGATGACAATGTTGATAGACAATAAGCGTATTTCAATTTTAAATGAAGTGGCCCTAAAATACATTATTCTTAATGAGGATTTAAAAGGAAAGGGTGTGGCTTATGTAACCACGGCCGTTCCCATGACGGATTCCTTGGAAAAGCAAGTGTTAAAGAAGGTTACCTCCATTACAGGTAATGAGGTGACCATTGAGAACAAAATCGATGAAAGCATTATTGGTGGTTTTATCTTGAGGGTAGGGGATTTGCAGTATGATGCAAGTGTATCCAATAAATTGAACAATTTAAGAAGAGAATTTACAAACAGTCTATAATTAAATTTCATAATTGAAATTTACCCTGAGCTAAGTCAAAGGGATTATCTTAAACAGGAACAAAAATGGCAGGAGTAAAAGCCGCAGAAGTATCGGCAATTTTAAAGAAACAATTATCAGGATTTGATGCAACCGCTACTTTGGACGAAGTAGGAACTGTATTGCAAGTAGGTGATGGTATTGCCAGGGTCTACGGTTTGGCAAATGCCCAATACGGTGAGCTAGTAGAATTTGAAGGCGGCTTGGAAGGCATCGTCTTGAACTTGGAAGAGGACAATGTAGGTGTTGTATTGTTGGGACCATCCAAAGCAGTAGGTGAAGGAGCCACGGTTAAGAGAACACAACGTATCGCCTCCATTAAAGTTGGGGAAGGCATTGTGGGCCGCGTTGTGGATACCTTGGGTAACCCGATCGATGGCAAAGGACCTATAACTGGTGAAACCTATGAAATGCCCTTGGAACGTAAGGCACCAGGCGTTATCTATAGAGAGCCTGTAACCGAGCCGATGCAATCCGGTATCAAGGCCATCGACGCCATGATTCCAGTGGGTAGGGGTCAGCGTGAGTTGGTTATTGGCGACCGTCAGACTGGTAAGACTACAGTTTGTATCGATACTATTTTGAACCAGAAGGAATTTTACGATGCGGGAGAACCAGTCTATTGTATCTATGTCGCCGTAGGTCAAAAAGCCTCTACCGTTGCTGCGATTGCTCAAACATTGGAAGATAAAGGTGCCATGTCGTATACTACGATTGTTGCTGCCAATGCATCAGACCCTGCTCCAATGCAGGTATATGCTCCATTTGCCGGGGCATCCATCGGTGAATATTTTAGGGATACCGGTCGTCCTGCTTTGATTATCTATGATGATTTGTCCAAGCAAGCCGTTGCGTATCGTGAGGTTTCCTTGTTGTTGAGAAGACCACCGGGACGTGAGGCGTATCCAGGGGACGTTTTCTACCTACACTCCAGATTGTTAGAGCGTGCCGCGAAGATTATCAATGACGATAGTATCGCAAAGAACATGAACGATTTACCGGAGGTATTGAAACCGATGGTAAAGGGAGGCGGATCCTTGACCGCTTTACCTATTATCGAAACACAGGCAGGTGACGTATCCGCCTATATTCCAACGAACGTAATTTCTATTACGGATGGTCAGATATTCTTGGAGCAAGATTTGTTCAACCAAGGGGTTAGACCGGCAATCAACGTAGGTATATCCGTATCCCGTGTGGGTGGTAACGCACAGATCAAATCCATGAAAAAGGTAGCTGGTACGTTGAAGTTGGACCAAGCCCAGTTCCGTGAATTGGAGGCGTTTGCCAAGTTCGGTTCCGATTTGGATGCGGCTACCTTGAACGTAATCGAAAAAGGACGTAGGAACGTTGAGATATTGAAGCAAGCCCAGAACGACCCTTTTACCGTTGAAGATCAGATCGCTATCATCTACGCCGGTTCCAAGAACTTGCTACGCGATGTTCCCGTTGATAAGGTAAAGGAGTTTGAGCGTGACTATTTGGAGTTCTTGAACGCCAAGCATAGGGACGTATTGGATACCTTAAAAGCAGGTAAACTGACCGATGAGGTTACGGATACGCTTGCAACGGTATGTAAAGAGCTTTCAGCGAAATATAAGAAGTAAATTAAGAATGCTGAAGGGTGAGTAAATACGAATTTTGGTTGCAATAGTCAAAAACTCATAACTCTTAATTCAGAATTTAGAACTTTAAGGAATGGCCAATTTAAAGGAAATACGTAACAGGATTACATCGGTTTCTTCAACTATGCAGATTACCAGTGCCATGAAAATGGTATCTGCGGCAAAGTTGAAAAAGGCCCAGGATGCGATTACCGCCATGAGACCCTATGCGGATAAGCTTACTGAGCTTCTGCAGAATCTTAGCGCAAGCTTGGAAGGTGATTCTGGTAGTGTATATGCAAGCAACAGAACCGTTAATAAGGTTTTGGTGGTTGCCATTACTTCAAATCGTGGTCTTTGTGGTGCGTTCAATACAAACATCCTAAAGCAAAGTACCCATCTTTTGGAAAACGTTTATGGAGGTAAGCAGGTCGATTTCATGGCCATTGGGAAAAAGGCAAATGATTACCTTAAGAAACGATCTAATGTCATTTCAAATCAAAGCGGAGTTTTCGATGATCTCACCTTTGACAATGTTGCTGAAATCGCAGAAGCTTTGATGGAGAAGTTTGCCAAAGGGGAATATGATCGTATTGATATCGTATATAACAAATTCAAAAATGCGGCTACCCAGTTGGTCATGACGGAACAATTCTTACCGATTATTCCTGCGGAAGGTGAGGAAGGAAGTAATTCCGACTATATGTTCGAGCCTTCCAAAGCCGAAATCGTGGAGCAATTGATTCCTAAATCGCTCAAAACACAGTTATACAAGGCGATAAGGGATTCCTTTGCCAGTGAGCATGGGGCACGAATGACGGCCATGCACAAAGCAACGGACAACGCTAAGGAATTGCGGGATCAATTGAAATTGACGTATAACAAAGCAAGACAAGCGGCCATTACCAATGAAATCCTAGAGATTGTAGGAGGAGCCGAGGCTTTGAACAACTAATTAGACATATCAAGTATATTTAAAACCCCTTCGGAAACGTAGGGGTTTTTTTAATAAAATGAAGACTAATTTTTCCGACTTTTGTTCCTTCTATGAAATCAAGAAAATCGGCCTTACTTTTTATTTTCGTCACCATTTTGGTCGATGTCATAGGAATTGGCATCATTCTGCCCATTATCCCCGACCTAATTATGGAACTGACCGGTGAGGGGACGGCCATGGCCGTCATCTACGGAATGTGGTTGACTACGGCATTCGCAGGGATGCAATTTTTGTTCTCACCCGTTTTAGGGGAGATTTCGGATAAGTTTGGAAGGCGCCCTATTCTTTTACTGGCATTGCTGGGTTTAAGTATCGATTACCTGATCCATGCCTGGGCACCAAGTATTATCTGGTTGTTCTTGGGAAGATTTTTGGCCGGTATTACCGGTGCTAGTTTTACGGTGGCATCGGCCTATATTGCCGATGTCAGTACCAAGGAAAACAAGGCAAAGAACTTTGGATTGATCGGTGCCGCTTTTGGTCTGGGTTTTATCATTGGTCCGGGCGTGGGCGGTTTTTTCGGGGAAATCGACATCCGCCTACCCTTTTACATCGCCGCGGGACTGACCTTTGCGAATTTCCTGTTCGGATTGTTTTTCGTGCCTGAATCTTTAACACCGGAATATAGAAGGGCTATCAACCTTACAAAAATGATTCCAGGGGTGTCCTTGTTAGCCCTCCGGAAATACAAGGGGGTGCTTCTACTTATTTTTGCTTTTTTTCTGGCGAATTTGGCCGGTCAGGCCCTACCCTCCACATGGTCTTACTACGGAATTGAGCGTTATAATTGGAGCCCTAAGGAGATAGGGGTGTCGTTAATGGTAGTAGGGCTATTAGTGGCCATCGTTCAAGGAGTATTGGTAGGTGTCTTGGTCAAGAAGTTTGGAAAGCGATTTGTGGTCACGGTCGGTTTTTTACTTTGGACCGTTGGCATGTTCTTATTTTCCCTGGCTTCGGAACCATGGATGTTATATGCCTTTTTGATTCCCTATGCCCTAGGTGGGGTTGCCGGTCCAACGGTACAGGGAATCATTTCCAACCAAGTTTCCGAAAAGGAACAGGGAAACCTCCAAGGTTCCATCACAGGTCTTGTGAGCATTACCGCAATTTTGGGTCAGTTGGTTTTCTCGCCGGTATTCTACTTTTTTATACGTCCCGGCGGAGGTATCTACTATCCTGGTGCGCCCTATACATTAGCCGCCTTTTTCTTGTTGTTGGCGTTTTTAATGGCATTTATTGCCATGAAACGACTGGAACTCTCTGATGAGCAGGCCCCGGTTCAAGTTGAGGATTGAACAAATGTGTTGATTGGGGGGAAATCCAACTTTGTATAACGAAGGTAAATAGGTACATTTAACACTTCAATCTAAGTTGCTTGAATCCGCTTAAAAAACTTTTTAAACAAACGGCGATTTATGGCTTGGCAACCGTGCTCCCGCGGATGTTGTCCTTCCTTTTGGTACCCATTTATACCTCGGTCATGTCACCGGGAACGTATGGAGAAGTGACCCTTATTTTTACTTGGTTTGCCATCTTCAATATTTTCTTGGCCTATGGTATGGAAACGGCTTTTTTTAGGTTTTATAAGGACTCGGAGAACAAAAAAAAGGTAGTAAGCACTTCCTTACTTTCCCTGGGGGTGTCCTCGTTTATTTTTCTGCTGATAGGTCTTTTGTTTAAATCCGCCTTGGCAACGGCACTGAACATTGAGCCTAGGTATATGAATTTTGTCCTGAGTATACTGGTTTTGGACGCACTGGTCATTGTTCCTTTTGCCTGGTTACGCGCAAATGAGAAACCTATGCGGTATGCTATTGTAAAAACTATAAACGTGGCTTTAAACTTGGGTTTAAATCTATTTTTTCTGATACTTCTCCCATCATTGGCGGCAGAAAGTGGGGAAGGAGTGTTCAACAAGTTGTTTGTTCCGGATTTTGAGATTTCGTACATATTGATATCCAATGTTATCGCCAGTGCGGCCACCCTTTTGTTGATGCTGAAAATCTACTTGAGAAGACCCTATGTCTTCGATATGGATTTATGGAAGAGGATGATTGCCTATGCCATGCCGGTAATGATAGCTGGTATCGCTTTTACCATAAATGAAGTTTTCGACAAGTATTTGTTGTCCGAATTACTCCCGCCTGATATCGCCAAAAGTGAGATGGGCAAATATGCGGCATGTTATAAATTGGCTTTGTTCATGACCTTGTTCGCCACTGCTTTTAGAATGGGCATAGAACCTTTTTTCTTTAGCCATTCCGATACCAAAAACCCACAAAAGGCTTATGCCCAGATTACCAACTACTTTGTCGTGCTTGGGAGTATCATTCTTTTGGCCGTAGTGGTTTTTGCCGATGTATTAAAGCAATTGTTCGTCTTGGATAGTTCCTATTGGGACGCCATGTCGGTCGTTCCCATTATAATTTTGGCCAGTTTTTTCTTAGGAATCTACCACAATCTTTCAGTGTGGTACAAGGTAACCGATAGGACAAAGTTTGGTGCCTACATTTCAATGATAGGGGCCGTTCTCACCATTATTATTAATGTAGTCTTGATACAATATTTCAGTTATGTGGCCTCTGCCATTGCCACCTTGGTGGCCTATGGTACCATGATGTTATTATCCTTCTATTTTGGTCGGATGTACTATCCCATCCCTTATAATTTTAGAAAAATTATATTTTACTTAGGAATATCCATACTGTTTTCCATCATTTCCTTCTATATCTTTGAAAGAAATTTATTTGTGGGGATTCCATTATTACTGATTTTCTTAGGATTGGTCTATAAATTGGAAATCGATAATTTGAAGAAGGTATTTGTTAAATGAAAATATAAGTAGGTAGAAATGAAGATTAGGATCATTAATAAATCGAATCACGAATTGCCCCACTATGAAACGGAGGCCTCGGCCGGAATGGACCTTCGGGCCAATATTGACCAGCCTATTACCCTTAGACCATTGGAAAGGGCCATTATAAAAACAGGGCTTTTTATGGAGCTGCCCATTGGCTACGAGGCTCAGGTGCGTCCTAGAAGCGGCTTGGCGGCTAAAAAGGGAATTACGGTCTTAAATGCTCCTGGCACGATTGATGCGGATTATAGGGGAGAGGTAGGCGTAATTCTGGTAAACCTTTCTAACACAGAATTTACCATTGAAAACGGGGAACGTATTGCCCAGATGGTGATAGCCAAGCATGAACGTGCAGAATGGGAACCGGTTGAAGAACTTTCTGAAACCCTTAGAGGAGCCGGGGGTTTTGGCAGTACAGGAGTAAAATAGAGCTACGAATGAAACGAGCATTAAAAAATTTTAAAAATTTCTTCATAGAAGGGAATGTTTAATCCCGATAACTATCGGGATAATGAGAGAACGAGTTCAGCGAGTGGTTGTCCCGATAGCCATCGGGATTCTTAATTTTATAATTCATTTATTATCAATTAATTACTAAAATTTAAACGTTTGAAAAAATCAGTCCCAATGCTACTATTTGTTTTAGGAGCAACTATTGCCCCGGGGATTGTTTTGTCTCAAGAAGAAGGTCCCATCACCGAGGAAGAGAGTGCGGAGGTATCTTTTGAGGATTTTTCCGATGAGTTTCAGGAAAGTTTTTTTGAAGGCCTAAAACAACAGGGTATCCAAAATTACGATAAGGCCATAAATGCTTTTTTAAAGTGCAAGAACTTGGAACCCGAAAAGGAGGTGGTTTCCTTTGAACTTGCCAAATCCTATTTGTTGGACAAGCAGTATATCAATGCCCAGGAATATGCGCAGGAAGCCGTTTTGGAGGACCCAGAAAACTACTGGTATGCAAACACCTTGGCAGAAACCTTGCAGGCCCAAAACATAACGGTTAGCACCATTAAGAACCAGATTCCATGGAATAATCGGGAATTAAAATCGAACCTGGCAACTATTTATTACGAACTAGGAAACTATCAAGAGGCGAAGAACATATTGATGGAATTGGAGAAAACGGCAAAAACCGATTACCTTCAATCCAAAATAAACGATTCCATTGCAAAGCAACGGAATATAACGAACAAGGTTGGCATATCTGAAAACAAGAGCATTGATGCCGATGATTTGAGCGGGTATCAGGATAGAATACAGAATTTATTGGACAACACCGGTGAGGGAGAATCACTTCTAATCCTAACCGAGGAGGCTCTTGAAAAGTATCCCCTACAGCCTTTTTTGTACTATGCGAATGGAGTCGCCCTTAAAATGGGCAACACTCCCAAGGAGGCAAAGGAAGCCTTGGAGACGGCCTTGGATTATCTTATTGACGACCCGGTATTGGAGAATAAAATCTATAAGGAGCTTTCAGAGGTGTACGGTGCCATGGGGAATACGGAAAAGGCAAACGAATATTTGAACAAGGTGAAACCCGGCTTTTAATGATGCAATTGAGTTTACGAACATATTTAAGAATGGCTACGGTATGTAGTTTCGCGCTTTTTGTCTTTTCCTGTAAAAGTGCCAAGGTAATTTCCGATGGTTCCATGGACGATAGGCTTTCGGCAAAAGCGGTTGTGAAGGCCCACTACCAAAATAAGTTGGAATTCAGGACCCTTACGGGAAGGGTCAAAATCGATTATTCCGATGGGGAGGATGAACAAAGCGTATCCGTAAGTCTACGGATGGAAAAGGACAGGGGTATTTGGATCAGCGCTCCTTTGGGAATCGTAAAAGCGTATATCACTCCGGATAGGGTTTCGTTTTACAACAAAATGGACAATGAATATTTTGACGGGGATTTCTCCTATTTGAGCAAGCTTTTGGGAACCGAGGTGGATTACTCCATCCTTCAGAACATGTTGTTAGGGCAAGCCCTTTTTGACTTAAGAAATGATAAATATGACCTTTCAATAGGTAAGGAGAACTATCGATTGACCCCAAAAACGGCCGGTGTGCTTTACAAAACCCTCTTCCAAATAGAGCCTAAGAACTTTAAGATGGACCTACAGCAATTGTCGCAGCCTCAGAAAAAGCGCTTGTTGGAAATCAAATATGAAAACTACCAACTTGTAGGTAAGGAAGCCATACCCAATGAAGTTTCTATTCTGGCTATAGAAGAAAACAACGAGAACAGGATTCTGTTGGAATACAGAAACATAGAGCTGAATAGGTCGGTGAACTTTCCATATAATATACCGAAAGGTTTTAAAGAAATCGTATTGGAGTAACATGATAGAAGCAAGGCAATATAGCTATATCTTTTTTCTTCTTTTTCTGTTGGGAGCTCCACGTGCATGGTCGCAAACTAGTGAGCAAAAGGCCTTGGAGGAAAAGAGGGAACAGCTTCAAAATGAAATCCGGGAAATTAACCGATTGTTGTTGTCCGAAAAAAAGGAAAGGGGCACGGTGCTAGATCAGATGGAGGCCCTTGACAAAAAAATTACGGTCCGTCAACAACTTATTAGGGTTACCAATCAGCAAGCAAATCTGTTGAACAGGCAGATAAACACCAATATCCGAAATATCAGTAAGCTTAAAGGTGAACTTCAGGAGATCAAGGATGAATATGCCAAAATGATCCAAAAATCCTATCAGAACAAATCAAAGCAGAACCGATTGATGTTCCTCTTATCCTCAGAGAGCTTTTATCAGGCCTTCAAAAGGCTTCAATACATGAAGCAGTACACAGACTACAGAAAGGAGCAGGGAGCGCAGATTTTAGCCAAAACGGAGGAGTTGACGCGTTTGAACATGGATCTTAACGAAGAACGTAAGGTGAAAGAGGTGTTATTGGCCCAGAACACCAAGGCCAAAGACCAATTGTTTGCGGAGATACAGGAGCAGAAGGCGCTATTGGGAACCATCCGGCAAAACGAAAGTAAATATGCCAAGGCTATTGACGAAAAGAAGCGGGAGGCACGCAAAATAGACCAACAGATAGAGAATCTCATACGGTCCGCTATTGCCGCTTCTAATAAAGAAGCGGGTAAAACCACGACCAGTACCAGTAAATTTGTATTGACCCCT
Source organism: Maribacter algicola (assembly GCF_003933245.1). Taxonomy (NCBI): domain Bacteria; kingdom Pseudomonadati; phylum Bacteroidota; class Flavobacteriia; order Flavobacteriales; family Flavobacteriaceae; genus Maribacter; species Maribacter algicola. The sequence continues at coordinate 1,221,988 of NZ_QUSX01000001.1, read as the reverse complement.
GAGGCGACCATAGTGGCCAACAATTTTTCGGCGAATAAAGGAAAATTGATTTGGCCCGTGGAGAAGGGCATTAAAAGTCAGGGTTTTGGTATATATAATGATGCCGTGTACCCCGGAATAAAGCACCAAAGCAACGGGGTCATCATTGCCACAGATCCGGGGTCCAAGGCACGGGCCATTTTTGAAGGCGAGGTCATCGCCATTTTGGCGGTGCCGGGGGGTAACAAAGGAGTTCAGGTGAAACACGGTAATTTTATTAGTACCTACTATAATTTAGCGGAACTCTATGTAAAAAAGGGAGATAAAGTGAAGATCAAGGATGAATTGGGAACAATTTATACCAATCGGTCCAATGGCCAAACCCGACTAAAATTTTATCTGTACCAAGATACGGATAGATTGAATCCAGAGGAATGGGTGTATCGATTGTGAGTGGTTAATTGTTAGTGAAAAATGAAAAATGAAAAATGAAAAATGAAAAATGAAAAATAACCTTTACATTACCAACAACTCCTGCCCTGAGCGGAGCCGAAGGGAACAATCAACAAATTAAACATATGAAAATTACGGACATTTCAGGAGGGTTTAAATTGCGAAACGGGGTTTTTATGCCTTATTTAGGTTTGGGAACCTACCAAGCCGATAACGACCAAGAGGTGATAGATTCCGTAAAGGATGCCTTGGAATTGGGATATAGACATATTGATACGGCATCGGTGTATAAGAATGAAGAAGGAGTAGGCCGGGGAATTAAGGAAAGTCCCGTAGCCCGTGAGGACATTTTTTTGGTATCGAAGGTTTGGAACAGTGAACAGGGCTATAACACTACCTTGCAATCTTTCGAGGATAGCGTCAACCGCCTGCAGGTGGATTATCTCGACCTTTTTCTGGTGCACTGGCCCGTTCAGGGGAAATACAAGGATACTTGGAGGGCTTTGGAGTATTTATACGAAACTGAAAAGGTTAGGGCGATTGGGGTCAGTAACTTTTTACGGCATCACTTGGATGACTTATTAACTGACTGCAATATTGTACCTATGGTGAATCAAATGGAGTTTCACCCGTATTTGGTGCAGCAGGACCTTTTGGATTTTTGCAGTGAAAATACCATTCAGTATGAAGCTTGGTCACCATTTATGCAAGGAAAACTATTCCAATTGGATTTTTATAAGGAATTGACAGAAAAGTACAACAAATCGGCTGCCCAAATCATCCTGCGATGGAACCTACAGAAAGGGGTTGTCACCATTCCAAAATCGGTACATAAAAACCGCATCGCCTCCAATGCGGATATTTTTGACTTTGAACTTTCTAAGGAGGATATGGCCTATTTAGATGGTATGGACAGGGATGAGCGCAGCGGTCCGCATCCGGACCATTTTGATTTTTAGATATTTGTTTTGATATATAATTGATGATTATATACAATTGTGAACAATCTAATGTCCCAAACCATAAACATAGAGGCACGGAAACCCGTTTGGATAGCCTTATCGGAATTCTATCTTGATACGGAATTGGAAGGGATGGATTACAGACATATTGCCCGTATTATAATGGAAAGTCCGTATTCTATTGAAGAAGTAAAGGAAATAAACAAGTATGAGATTTTCCCCGTGCTACAAAAAAACCTCACAAGCGTTGCTGGGGAATGGGCCGGCTTCCAAGAAGAATGGCTCGTGGAGAATATTTTAAGGTCTCTAAAAAAGCGAACCAAATTGCGAAAATTTGTAATTAAGTGCTCTTGGTTGGCTTTTAAATGGATGCAAGAAGATAGTTGGAAACAATTGGAAAGAATATACTCTGAGCTTATTAAGGGTCGATAGACCAAATCATGCACTGGTTTTTAAAAAGTGAAACATATAGCAAGAAGGAAACGCTATATTCCGCAATTACAGGATTAAATGATTTTTCTTTTGGTAACGTATCTTTCTATCCTTCCATAAACAAGGCCTTAAGCTCCGTGGCATCGTTGGGCTTCATTTTACCCGCCAATACCAAGCTCAATTGCTTCCTACGCAGGGCACCTGCAAAACGTTGCTTTTCCAAGTCCGTTTCTGGTTGTAAGGGTGGTACTTCGGTAGGCTTACCGGTCTCGTCCACGGCCACAAAAGTATATATGGCCTCGTTGGCCTTGGTTCTTTTCCCATTGTAGCGATCTTCGATCCATACATCGATATAGACTTCCATAGAGGTCGTATAAGCTCGGGAAACGGCGGCTTCGACGGTAACCACACTTCCCAGGGGTACGGCAAGATTAAAAGCCACATGGTTCACAGATGCCGTTACGGTAATTCGTCTGCTATGTCTACCTGCGGCGATACTTGCCGCGCGGTCCATCCTAGCGAGTAGCTCGCCCCCAAAAAGGTTTTGAAGCGCATTGGTCTCACTGGGCAATACCATGTCCGTCATGGTCGTTCTCGATTCTGAAGGCGTTTTCGGTGTCATAGACGAAAATTTTCGGCAAAGATACGAGCCTTGGATTTTTTAAAAGGGAAAAGTGTTCGGTTATTTTTCGGAAAGAAGCCAGGCGTCCTTGGACTCGGAGCGTTTAATCCTTCTTAATTCGGATAGGGCTTCCTTGGGGTCTGTAAATCGGTCATACGTAACCATATGAAGTCCGTAGGCATTGGTACCATAATAGGCTGCCTTATAACCCTTATTTTGCAAGGATTCGATTTTCCTGTCGGCATTGGCTTTCACCCGAAAGGCTCCGGCTACAATATGGTGTTTGGCCGCATTATTGATTTTGGCTTTGGTCGTGGAAACCGCATCTACATTCACTGTGGGAAGTTCCAAAGGAGCGGTGTTGAAAAAAGTAGCTTCCTGAATCTGTCTTTCAATTTCCTTTTTCGCATCTTCCCTAACCACCTGCTGGGATTGAAATCCGTTGTTAAATACCTGATACCCGGTGAACCCAGCCGAAATGGCCAACAACAAAATTGCGGCATATTTGAGATAAGGCCTAAAGTTGGCCTGCTCCCTTTTTTCCGGGCTAATGATAAACGGGATTTTTTCTTCAAGGGCCTCGACTTCCTCTTTTAGTACCTCCCTGGCAACCGGAATCGACTTAAAGGATGAAAGCCCAAAAGAGGAGGTTAGATAATTTACCTCGTAATAGGGTTGAAATTGGACCTTGTTTTCAGAATTGTTCCAAAGTAGGCCAATATTCTTGAGACTTAGCTTTTCGCCAGCGTTCAATCTTTCTTTCCATTGCTTGGTCAAGGTTTCGATTCTAAAAAGAATATCCTCAAAAGAGGCCTTCTCCGCCTCAGCGATATAGGAAACCAACAAACCGTCATTGGATATCAACTGTTCGTTGAACGAAATGGATTTTGTGGGAGCAAAAAAGGTATTGGTTATATCGTTTATACGTGCGGAAGTCCGCTGTGTAAGAAAAGCACCAAAGTTAGGCACCACCACACAATTGTATCGATACAGTAATTCGCTTATATAGTGTTCTACTACCATTGTTGGCAAATATCAAAAAAAATAGGGGTTCATAAAATGGGTGGCATAACTTTTTATTAACATTATATTTGTAATCCCTGGCGAATAAAAATGAGCTTCATACAACATACTGCGGATGAGTTGATTGCAATACTACGATTGCAAAATATACCCAATATTGGTGATGTGATTGCCAAAAGATTGATCGCATACTGTGGAAGTCCACAGGAAATTTTTAAGCAGAAACAGAATCAACTATTAAAAATCGATGGTATTGGCACCTACACCCTAAAACATTTGTACGATGCCACATTTCTTGCCGATGCCGAAAAGGAATACCAGTTTATCCTGGATAATGAAATTGAGGTTTCCTACTTTGAAGATGCGGAATACCCAAGGTATTTGCGGAACTGTATCGATAGCCCTGTTCTGCTGTTTAACAAGGGAAATATAGATTTGGAAGGCCGAAAAATCATCAGTGTGGTGGGGACGCGGAACATTACCAGCTATGGAACCGCCTTTTGCGAACAGTTCATTGCAGATTTGGTGCCGCTAAATCCTGTAATCGTAAGCGGGTTCGCCTACGGTGTGGACATCTGCATTCAACGGGAGGCAATCAATCAAGGTTTGCAGACCATTGGCTGTCTGGCCCACGGACTGAACCAGATATATCCTAAAGTGCACAAGAAATATCAAGCCGATGTCCTGCATAATGGCGGATTCTTTACGGAATTCTGGAGCACCAGTAGTCCGGAACGGGAGAATTTCCTAAAGCGAAATCGGATTATCGCTGGGATGAGCGAAGCGACGGTTGTGGTCGAATCTGCCGAAAAAGGCGGAAGCTTGGTCACAGCCGATATCGCTAACAGCTATAACCGCGACGTGTTTGCCCTACCGGGAAGAAGTACGGATAAATACAGCGTTGGTTGCAATAACCTTATCAAGCAGCAAAAGGCCCATATGTTGACCTCAGCGGGAGATTTAATCTATCTTTTGAACTGGGACCTCCAGGAATCCCCGGTCAAAGCGGTTCAAAAGCAATTGTTCGTTGATCTGGACGAAATAGAGCAAAAAATTTATAGCTATCTACAACAGGAGGGAAAACAATTGTTGGACAGTATCGCTTTTGATTGCCAATTGCCCATTTTTAAGACCTCGGCAACGTTGCTCACTATGGAAATGAAAGGCGTTATACGGCCCTTGCCGGGTAAATTGTTCGAAGCGGTCTAGGATTTTTACAGACCGATTGGTTTGTGTTTATTTGGACCCGAAATAACAGGATTGACATTTTTACAATTCGCCGATAAAGAATGTGGCCTTATCGTTTCTTTCCGAAAAATTGAATGCTTCATAAAACACAAAACCGACCAGCTAGTCGGTTTACTTGAATTTGGTGCTTTTACCTTTTGAAAATTCAGGAGGCTCAAATACAAAAAGGAAGGAACAAATTTCCCTCTGTCTGTGCTGAGCGCAGTCAAAGTAACGGAGGAGCTAGGTGAGGTTCAATACCCCAACTTTTCCCGTACCCTGGCCAAAACGCCATCAGCTACTATTTTGGCCTTTTCCGCACCTATGGACAAAGCCTCGTCCACTTCATCCAAGTGGTTCATATAATATTCGAACTTCTCGCGTGGTTCCTCAAACTTGTTTAAAAGCAGTTCGTACAATGCCTGTTTGGCGTGCCCATATCCGTAATTGCCTCCCAAATAGTTCGCGGTCATCTCTTCAATTTGTGGCTGGGAAGCCATAATTTTATAAAGTGCGAACACATTATCCCTAGTAGGATCTTTGGGTTCTTCCATGGGGGTACTATCGGTTTGGATACCCATTATCTGTTTGCGCAGTTTTTTATCGGGCTGAAACAAATTAATAAGATTTCCCCGGCTTTTACTCATTTTGGCACCATCGGTCCCCGGCACATACATGGTCTCTTCCTGGACTTTTCCTTCGGGAACCACAAAGGTATCCCCCAATTGGGCATGAAATCTGTGGGCAACGTCCCGCGTCATTTCAATATGTTGCAATTGGTCCTTTCCAACCGGAACAATATGGGCATCGTATAGCAAAATATCCGCGGCCATGAGCATTGGATAGGTAAACAAACCGGCATTTACGTCCTCCAGTCTATCAGCCTTGTCCTTAAAAGAATGCGCTAGCGTTAGTCGCTGATATGGAAAAAAACAGCTTAGATACCAAGAAAGTTCGGTCACTTGGGGAACGTCGCTCTGACGATAAAAAACTGTTTTGTTGATATCCAGACCAAAAGATAACCAAGCAGCTGCTATGGCATAGGTGTTTTCACGTAATACTTCCGCATTCTTAATTTGGGTAAGCGAATGCATATCCGCAATAAACAAAAACGATTCGTTCTTTGGGTCACTTGCCATTTCTATGGCCGGTATAATGGCCCCCAGGATATTTCCTAAATGGGGCGTGCCGGTACTTTGGATACCTGTTAAAATTCTTGCCATTGGGTAATTTCTATAAGTCGACAAAGGTAAAACAAATAGGAAAAAACAAAGGTAGAATCGCTATTTTTGATGCATGGTTCTACTGGTACGAATAGGTCAAACGCTATACCGAATCTGGTTTTACGTACTTGTGGCGGTTCCTATCTTTCTATTTTTCCCGTTTTTGCTTTTGTTCGCGTCTAGGGAGGAATGGTACCCCAAATTCTTTTGGATGGCCAGAAACCTATGGGCCAGGCCCATTTTGTACGGTATGGGGTGTCCCCCAAAGGTTTCCTATGACCAACAATTGAAGTTTGGCAAAAGCTATATGCTCGTCGCGAACCATACCAGTATGTTGGACATTATGTTAATGCTGTGTGTGAGCAAGAATCCCTTTGTATTCGTAGGTAAAAAGGAATTGGTAAAAATTCCGGTGTTTGGTTTTTTTTATAAACGAGTGTGCATTATGGTAGACCGGGACAGCACCCAAAGTAGAACAGGAGTATATAGAAGGGCCCAAAGAAGATTGAACCAAGGTCTAAGCATCTGTATTTTTCCTGAAGGCGGCGTACCCGATGACGAAAGCATTGTATTGGACACCTTTAAGGATGGAGCCTTTAAAATGGCCATTGCCCATAAAATACCTTTAGTACCCATTACCTTCTTTGATAATAAAAAACGCTTTTCATTTACATTTTTCAGTGGGGGACCAGGTATGGTTAGGGCAAGGGTTCACGAGTTCTTTGAAACAGGTATTTTATCCGAAGAGGACAAGAGCACCCTTCGTGAAGAGGTTAGGGATATTATCTACCAAGATTTAGTTTCCTCGATGGAATAAACTTTCTTTAAAACTTAAAGCTAATTCCACTATAAACACCAATGGTATAAGGGTTAAAGGTGCCATCAACATTCGAAAAGGTATTTAACTGATACTTGAATAGAGGCTCAATGTTCAGTTTTAATTTTTGTGAAAATTGATACCCCAGTCCTATTCCAAAGTTGGCACTGAAGTTCAAGTCGTTGACATTGTTAGCCTCCCCTATTTGGGTGGTCAGGCTACCAGAAGTTAGATCTACTTGGTTCTCCACAAGGAACAGTGAACTTACACCGCCAATCACATGTACCCCGAATTTATTATTGACCAGGGCATAACTTAACTCTACAGGTACTTCCAGGTATCCCAACTGTTGTGCCATGACCCCAGACCTGTTGGCGGTTCTTGCCGATACATCAAAGGATTTACTATCCAAGTTCAATGCGGCATTACTGGAGGATACCACCAAATTTTCCGCAGTTTGGGCGTAGTTGATATTGGAAATGCGATTTTGGCTCAAGGCCGATATGGAGGAGGTAAAGTAAACATCATTGGTATCATACCCATAATCCACCTTGTGTACCCCGGACCGTATGGATAGCCTTGGGTTAATCTCATAGGCTACAGAAAGTCCATAACTCATATTGACATTACCGGATTTGGCGTTGGCACTAAACATGGGGCTTACAGGAGAACCCGTTCCCAAAGCATCAAAATATACCGGTGCAATACTTGGCCCAGCAGACCATTTATTCTTCGAAGTTTTGGAAGCAGCAATTTCTTCTTCTTCCTGGTCCTGAATCTCGTCGTACAAGGATTTTTTACCTTCGGAGACCGTACTTTGGTTATTTTCTGTTTCTTCCTTGAAAGCGATTGCTTCGGTATTCGGTTTTACCAAGGGATTATCCATGGAAGGGTCGGCCACCTGATTCTTTCCTTTTAGTTCACCGGTTGTTTTGTTCCCTGATAGTAAGTTTTCCGATTTGTTGAATTTTTTACCTGGTTCAGTGTCGGCAATTTTGGATTGGTTTGAAATATTCTCGGTTTCATTTTTAGCAGCATTGCGAATTCCACCATTGGTAGCAGGTGTGCTGCGAGAATTATCCGTTTTCACGATGGATCCTTCCGGTTGGGAGTTGGTATTGGTGTCGATTTCTGAAGGATTTACATCCTTGGGCGCACTTGAAACAGCATCTTTGGCACGTATGGTCTCTTTCAACAACTTGTCATCACTTTCCTTTTGCTCCGTATCCGTAACGCTATTGACATTTGGGTAATTACCAGTGTCAAAAGGATTTAACAGTAGAAAGCTAAAGACCACTACTGCAGCTACTCCGGCAAGTCGCCACCATAGTGGCAAAATTCTTTTCTTCTTTTTTCTGTCCAATGATGATGCTATGGCAACCCATACCTTATCATCAGGTGTCTCTTCAAAACCTTTGAATTTTTCTTGAAAAAATTTATCTAAATGCTTCTTGCTCATTATTCAAAACTCATATTTCTACGTATTCCCAATGGAATCAAAAACAATTTCCAATTATAATCACCAAACCAATGATGGATTGTGATAGTTTACTCTCAATTTTATCCTTAAGTAACATTCTTGCCCTTGCCAAATTGGATTTGGACGTACCTATCGAAGTCCCCAGCATCTGACTGATTTCCTTATGGCTATAACCGTCCAAGACATATAGGTTGAATGTTGTCCTGTATTTATTTGGCAATTCCTGTATATATCCCAATAAGGATTGAAGCCCTATATCTGCGAAATTGGATTCCAAGGTCACTTCTTCGGGCATGTTCTCGTTCACCACGCTTAAATATTCCTCTCGTCTATATTTCTGCAATACCGTGTTTATGGTAATACGCTTTATCCATCCTTCAAAGGAACCCGTTGACTTGTATTGGCCTATTTTTTCAAAAATGGTCATAAAACTATCGTGTAGGTTATCCTCCGCTTCTGTCTTGTTCCTGGAATATTTCAAACAAATGCCATAGAGAACACCCGCATACTGTTTATACAATAGCTCTTGGGCCTTTCGCTCGCCTTTTTTACATCTATGTACCAGTTCTTCCAGCAACAAATATGTTGGTTATGTTTTTTACATCTAGTTTACAGGAACGACAACCTCAAAAAACTCGGGCTCACCAGCACTATTATCTCCTTGATAGAATCTAAAGGTATAGGGTTGGTCATATTTAACAATGAAGTTAAAGGAAGCCTCTTCTTGGGTTATCGCCTTGGTACAAGATACCAAATCTGTCATTGCAACACCTATAGCAACCACATTTCTTATAGTCGTGTCTTCTTTGGTCACATCAAATCCTTCATATTGCGTACATCCATCTGGCAAGGAATAGGTTACGTTTATTTGGTACGTTTCGTTCAAAATAAAGGATTCCGGTAATTCCGCACTCTCAATACGTAATGCCTTAAAATTGAAGTTGGGTTCGTCATCATCTAGGGAACAACCACCTAATAGTAATGCGAACAACGCGACCACTAGGGTATATTTTTTCATCATCGTTACAATTTCTTTTACAAGAAAGATGAAAATTTATTCTAAAGGTTGCGTTTTCCCCTTGATTTTTAGTGGAGAGGAGTACTTTTAAAAGATAGTAACCCAGCCTTATCCGCTGGAGTGAAAAATCAAAATGTACAATCCTTTAAGTACTTTTAAAGGACCTGGATTTAAAGAAGTTTAATTATTAACGGCGTTAAGGGCATCGCGTATTTTACCGTCCAATTCATCCAATAATTCAGGATTGTCCAATAAAAGGGATTTGACGGCATCCCTTCCTTGACCTAGTTTGGTATCTCCATAACTGAACCAGGAACCGCTTTTCTTTATGATTTCGTATTCTACCCCAAGGTCAATGATTTCTCCAACTTTGGAAATGCCTTCTCCGTACATAATATCAAACTCGGTAGTTCTAAATGGAGGTGCAACCTTGTTTTTGACCACTTTTACTCGTGTCTTGTTACCTTGGATGTTACCATCTGTATCTTTGATTTGGGTAGAACGTCTAATATCCAATCGAACGGAGGCATAAAATTTTAGTGCGTTTCCGCCAGTAGTGGTTTCTGGGTTACCGAACATCACCCCGATCTTTTCACGTAATTGATTAATGAATATAACGGTACAGTGCGTTTTGCTTATGGAGCTTGTTAGTTTTCTAAGTGCTTGAGACATTAACCTTGCGTGAAGTCCCATTTTGGAATCACCCATTTCACCTTCGATTTCACTCTTTGGAGTCAGTGCGGCAACAGAATCGATGATTACAATGTCAATTGCCCCGGAACGAATCAAGTTATCCGTTATTTCCAAAGCCTGCTCCCCGTTGTCCGGTTGGGAAATGATTAGGTTATCAATGTCGACCCCCAATTTTTGGGCATAAAAACGGTCAAATGCATGTTCCGCATCAATGAAAGCCGCTATCCCCCCTTTTTTCTGTGCCTCCGCAATTGCATGTAACGTGAGCGTGGTCTTACCAGAAGACTCCGGTCCATATATTTCAATGACCCTACCTCTTGGGTAACCGCCAACGCCCAAGGCTATGTCAAGTCCTAGGGATCCTGAAGGAATCACCTCTACATCTTCAACAACACTGTCCCCCATCTTCATTACGGCACCTTTTCCATAGGTCTTGTCCAGCTTATCCAGGGTTAGTTTTAGGGCTTTTAATTTGGCTTCTTTATCGGAACTCATCACGTATTTTTTAGGAATGCTAAATTAGTGTTTCTTTTCGGAAAAAAGAATATCCACATTTATTACGCAACCATTTTGGACATTTTCTATCTAGTTGAAAAGCGTGAGAACAAAACATGGTTTTGTAAGCAGTTTTTAGTGTTACAGGTATTAAAGGTCATTTCCTAATAAACTAACTCAACAAATGCTGTGAAGAGGAAAAGCAGGAATGGCCAAACAAAAGTCCCGATTTAAATCGGGACTTTTTTGTTACCGGCAATTAATAGCCGTTCCTACTGGATTTTATATCTTTGCCGCTCAAAATTTGTTAACTTAAAATATTAGTATAGCATGCAACTGTACAATACCTTAAGTGCAAAGGAAAGAGCTGCCCTCATTGAAGAGGCCGGTCAAGACCGCTTGACCATTTCTTTCTATAAATATGCACACATTGGCAATCCCGGTATTTTTAGGAATCATTTGTTCATTCATTGGAACGACCTAGATGTTTTGGGCCGTATTTATGTGGCCCACGAGGGAATCAATGCCCAATTATCCGTTCCTGCGGAAAACTTTCAGAGGTTTAAGGACTTTCTAGACAGTATTTCCTTTTTGGAGAATGTACGATTGAACATTGCAATAGAACAGGATAATATGTCCTTTCTGAAATTGAAGGTCAAGGTTAGGCATAAAATTTTGGCTGATGGACTAAACGATGCCACTTTTGATGTCACCAACAAAGGGGTTCATGTAAATGCCCAGAAATTCAACGAGTTGATCGAGGACCCGGATACGGTGTTGGTGGATATGAGAAACCATTACGAAAGTGAAATAGGACATTTTAAGAATGCCATTACCCCAGATGTGGATACGTTTAGGGATTCCTTGGATATTATTGAAAAAGACCTTCAGGACCATAAAGAGGACAAGAAATTGGTCATGTACTGTACGGGGGGTATCCGTTGTGAAAAGGCCAGTGCTTATTACAAGCATAAGGGGTTTAAGCAAGTCTATCAACTGGAAGGAGGTATAATAGAATATGCCAGGCAAGTTGAGAAGCAAAGGTTGGAGAATAAGTTTTTGGGCAAGAATTTCGTTTTCGACCATAGAAGGGGCGAACGGATTAGCAGTGATATCATTTCCCAATGCCATCAATGTGGGGAACCCTGTGATGACCATGTAAATTGCGCCAATGAGGCCTGTCACCTATTGTTCATACAATGTAAAAAGTGTGCCGAAAAAATGAACGATTGCTGTTCTAATCACTGCATGGAAATCCACGCCTTGCCCTATGAGGAACAAAAAGCCCTAAGAAAAGGTATGGTAGTGAGCAATAAAATTTTTAAAAAGGGTAGATCGGAAGTACTAAAGTTCAAAAGGTAACCTCAATGATTTACTCTTGATTATGTATTCCATCCATAATGCAAAAAAAGAGCACTTTTTTTCGCTCAGATTTTGATTATCTTTACAAGAAGATTTTTTATGAACCTAGTTTGGTGGGTCCCATAGGATTTAACCAAATCAATATATAAAATATGGGTTGTAGTAGTTGTTCTACCGGTAAGGATGGACAACCAAAGGGATGCAAGAATAACGGTACTTGCGGTACAGATGGTTGCAATAAATTAACTGTTTTTGACTGGCTTTCAAATATGTCGCTTCCTAATGGCGAGCGGCCATTTGAATATGTTGAGGTGCGCTTTAAGAACAGTAGAAAGGAATTTTTTAAAAATACGGAAAGCCTTTCCCTTTCCATTGGGGATATCGTGGCTACCCAGGCACAGTCCGGCCATGACATTGGCATGGTCACGCTCACCGGGGAACTAGTACGCGTTCAAATGAAGCGCAAGAAAATAGATCCGGCAAAGGAGGAACTTCCCAAAGTTTATAGAAAGGCCACTCAAAAAGATATTGATATCTGGCAAAAATGTAGGGACAGGGAAGAGGAAATTAAAAAACGATCTCGGGAAATCGCCATTATCTTGAATTTGCAAATGAAGATTTCCGATGTGGAATTCCAGGGCGATGGTTCCAAGGCTACATTTTACTACACAGCAGAGGACCGGGTAGATTTTCGACAGCTTATAAAGGATATGGCCAAAGCTTTTGGCATTCGTATAGAAATGCGACAGATAGGCTACCGACAGGAGGCCCAGCGCCTAGGGGGTATTGGGTCCTGTGGCAGGGAATTGTGTTGTTCTACCTGGCTGACCGATTTTAGGTCTGTAAGTACTTCCGCGGCCCGTTATCAGCAACTTTCGTTAAACCCCCAAAAATTGGCAGGGCAATGTGGTAAATTGAAGTGTTGTCTAAATTACGAGTTGGATGTATACCTGGACGCCCTAAAGGACTTTCCACCCCAAGACACCAAACTTAATACGGAAAAAGGACTTGCCTTTTGCCAAAAAACGGATATTTTCAAGGAATTGCTTTGGTTCTCATATAAAGACGAACCTGCCAATTGGCACGTACTATCCAAGGATCAGGTGAACGAAATCTTGGAGAAGAACAAGAAAAAAGAGAAGGTTCCAAGTTTGGAAATTTATGCAGTGGACAATATTACGGAGGATAAAGTAGTTTTTGAAAATGTGGTTGGGCAAGATAGCCTTACCAGGTTTGATAGGCCAAAGAAGAAATCCAAGGGCAATAGAAACCGCAATAGGAAAAAGAATAATACGAATAATAACAGAAAACGAAATAGGAGCAATAAAAATGCGTAGCTATCTTTTTTTGATGTTAGCAATATTTCTTCTCGCCTCGTGTAATACAACTGGGGTCACCTCTGAATATAAGAGCCTAAAGGGGGCTGTTTGGAACAAGGATGATATTCTTGAGTTCAGCTTCACAAAAATGGATACGGTACAGGAATATAATATGTTCATTAATGTACGCAATGACGATACTTTTCCCTACAGCAACTTGTTTTTGATAACATCCCTTAGTACCCCAGAGGGAGAAGTACTACAGGATACTTTGGAATACACTATGGCCTTGCCGGATGGCACTTGGTTGGGAAAAGGGACCGGTAGTTTAAAGGAAAATAAATTATGGTATAAGGAAAACATCGTTTTTCCCGTTTCGGGCGTATATACATTAGAAGTCTCGCATGCGATGCGAAAAAACGGTACTGTTCAAGGAGTGATTTCATTGGAAGGTGTAACCGATGTAGGTATTGAAATAAAAAAAAGTAACCCCTAGGCTCATGGCAAAAGCGGTAAAAAAGAAAAGCGATCCTGGCTTTTCCAAATACATCAAATGGTTTTGGATTTTGTTTGCATCGGGCATTGCCTTCATTGCGTTGATTTTTCTATCTGCGTCATGGGGTTTTTTTGGAGAACTTCCGCCGTACGAATATTTGGAAAATCCACAAACCAATCTAGCTTCCCAAATCATTTCCTCGGATGGGGAACTATTGGGAAAATTTTATTTGGACGATAACCGTACCGATGTAAAATATGAAGATTTACCGGAGAATTTGGTAAACGCTCTGGTCGCAACGGAGGATGCCCGTTTTCAGGACCACTCCGGAATTGACTTTAGGGGAACGGTACGGGCCTTTTTCTTTTTGGGCACAAGGGGTGGCGCCAGTACGATCAGTCAGCAATTGGCACGGCAATTATTTGTGGGCGTAAGATCTAGAAATAAGCTGGAAACCTTACAGCAAAAAATCAAAGAGTGGGTTCTTGCCACAAGGTTGGAGCGCAGCTATACCAAGGAAGAAATCATCAGTATGTATTTCAATATTTATGATTTTGGAAACAATGCGGATGGTATTCGCTCTGCGGCCCGGATTTATTTTGGCAAGGAGCCAAAGGATTTGAAAATCGAGGAATCTGCCATGTTGGTTGGAATGTTCAAAAACTCCTCCCTCTTCAATCCTTTACGTAGGGAGGAAATGGTGAAAACCAGGAGAGACGTGGTTTTGGCGCAAATGGCCAAATACGATTACATTACCGAGCAGGAAAAGGACTCCCTACAGGCTTTGAAAATGGATATCAACTTTAATCCAGAGAACCATAGGGAGGGGTTGGCCACGTACTTTAGGATGTATTTGCAGCGTTTCATGAAAGATTGGATCGATAAAAATCCCAAACCTGCCTTACCTGGAGAGCGGGATAAATGGAACATCTATTTGGACGGCTTAAAAATATATACCACTATAGATTCCAAAATGCAGGCCAATGCGGAAGAAGCGGTATACGAACATATGGCTAATTTGCAGACGGAGTTCTTTAATCAAAATACACCGGAGCGTAACCCAACAACTCCCTTCTTGGACCTAACCCCGGAAGAAACGGAAGGCATTATGGAAAGAGCCATGAAAAATTCGGATCGTTGGAGGGGGATGAAAGCCGCTGGAAAATCAGAAGAGGAGATACGGAACTCCTTTTCCAAAAAAACCGAAATGACGGTCTTTGATTGGAAAAGCGATACCCGTGAGAAGGATACAATTATGACCCCAATGGATTCCATTCGGTATTACAAGACCTTTTTACGGGCCGCCATGATGTCCATGGAACCCCAAACGGGCCATGTAAAGGCCTGGGTAGGCGGAATTAATTACAAGCATTTTCAATATGATAATGTTATTCAGGGAGCAAGACAGGTAGGTTCTACATTTAAGCCTTTTGTCTATGCAGCGGCCATTGACCAGTTACGACTTTCCCCCTGTGAAAAGTTGCCGGACACACAATATTGCATTGAGGCAGGCAAACATGGAAATATGGAGGCATGGTGCCCTAGGAATTCAGACTTAAAGTATACAGGTAAGGAAATGACACTGAAAAATGCCTTGGCCAATTCGGTCAATACGGTAACCGCACAATTGATTGACAAAGTAGGCCCCAAATCCGTAGTGGCCATAGCCAAAAATTTGGGTATGTCCGGAGATGTTCCCGAAGTACCCTCTATAGCGTTGGGCACTTTGGATGCCAATATTTATGATATGGTAGGAGCTTATGGTGCTTTCGCCAATCAAGGGGTTTATGTAAAACCGGTTATGGTGACCCGGATAGAGGATAAAAACGGAACGGTACTATACGAATATGTTCCTGAAACAAAAGATGTCTTGAGCAAGGAAGTGTCCTATGCCATGATCGATTTAATGAAAGGTGTGACCCAAGGGGGGTCAGGTACTAGATTAAGGCATAACTACAATAAAAACAATACGGTATATAAGGAAATTATGACAGGGTATCCTTATGAATTGACCAATCCCATTGCTGGTAAAACCGGAACTACCCAAAACAATAGTGATGGCTGGTTTATGGGCATGGTGCCTAATTTGGTCACGGGGGTTTGGGTAGGTGGCGAAGAACGATCGATTCATTTTAAGAACATTCTATATGGACAAGGGGCCTCCATGGCACTGCCCATTTGGGGATTATATATGAAAAAGAATTACGGGAACGAGGAGTTAGGCGTATCCAAAGAGGATTTTGAAAAACCGGAAGATATGACAATAGTTACGGACTGTACCAAGTTCGTAGAAGACCAACAACAAGACTTACAAATCGAGGACGACTTGGACGATTTGGATTTTTAAATAAAATAGCTGGCAATAAAATCTTTTTAAAGCTTCGGGGATGACCGGGGCTTTTTTATTTTTTTCGATTTAAATGCCTTATTTTAGTAATATGTCATTGAAAGTTTATTATGATTAGAAAAACTGTATCAAATGTGAGAGAAGCCCTTGCTGGGGTAAAGGATGGAATGACCTTTATGCTTGGAGGATTCGGCTTATGCGGAATCCCAGAAAAAGCCATAGATGAGCTGGTGCGATTGGGCATAAAGGACATTACCTGTATTTCCAATAACGCCGGGGTGGATGATTTTGGTTTGGGGCTTTTGCTTCAAAAACGGCAGATAAGAAAAATGATTTCGTCCTATGTGGGTGAAAATGATGAGTTTGAAAGGCAAATGCTCAGCGGGGAATTGGAAGTGGAACTGACACCCCAAGGAACCTTGGCAGAAAAATGTAGGGCGGCCCAAGGGGGTTTTCCAGCTTTTTTTACCCCTGCAGGATATGGAACCGAGGTGGCTGAAGGTAAGGAAACTAGAGAGTTCAATGGTAAAATGTATGTGCTAGAGGAGGCTTTTAAGGCAGATTATTCCTTTGTGAAGGCGTGGAAGGGCGATGAGGCCGGAAACCTTATTTTTAAGGGAACCGCACGGAATTTTAACCCGTGTATGTGTGGAGCGGCCAAAATAACTGTGGCTGAGGTGGAGGAATTGTTACCTGCCGGATCTCTGGACCCCAATCAAATCCATGTCCCCGGAATTTTTGTACAACGAATATTTCAGGGAAAAGGATACGAAAAACGTATTGAACAACGAACCGTAAGAAAAAGAGGTTAAAAGATGCTTGATAAAAACGGAATAGCAAAGCGTATAGCTCAGGAAGTTAAGGATGGATATTATGTTAACCTAGGTATCGGTATACCTACATTGGTGGCAAACTTTGTTCGGGACGATATTAGCGTGGAGTTTCAAAGCGAAAATGGTGTATTGGGCATGGGTCCCTTTCCTTTTGATGGCGAGGAGGATGCCGATGTTATAAATGCGGGCAAACAGACCATAACCACATTGCCCGGGGCCTCTTTTTTTGATTCGGCCACCAGCTTTTCCATGATCCGGGGAAAACATGTGGACCTTACCATTTTGGGCGCTATGGAAGTTGCGGACAACGGTGATATCGCCAATTGGAAAATTCCTGGTAAGATGGTCAAAGGCATGGGCGGGGCCATGGATTTGGTATCATCTGCAGAGGATATTATCGTTGCTATGATGCATACCAATAGGGCTGGGGAATCCAAATTATTAAAGAGGTGTACGTTACCACTCACCGGTGTAAAGTGTGTAAAAAAAATAGTTACGAACCTGGCGGTGTTGGAGGTGGGACCTGAAGGCTTTATCTTATTGGAGCGTGCGCCTGGGGTATCCGTAGAAGACATAAGGCAGGCTACAGAAGGCACGCTGATCGTATCTGGGGAAATTCCGGAAATGAAGGTCGATTGAAGCATAAGGGATTGCATTTCATCGGTGAATTAGGGTATGTTGTTTTATTCACAACATTCTAGGACATCTTCACAACATTAATTCGGTTTTAACTAGTCTTTGGGCCTATCTTTACGTCACTGATGTGAATAACCCAAAGTAAAAACAAAACTTGACCTATAATGGATACCCAGAATTACATTCCTAGAGAAGAAAAAGTGCAAGTATACCATAACGATTTTTTGAGTGGTTTTGTACGATTGACGAAAAAGCTGTTTATGCTTTAAGTCGCAACAAAAGAAAAAAAGAGCAACTCCCCCAGGTTGCTCTTTTTTTTTGCATTAAAATTTATATTTCATCAAAGGAGGTTTACCCAATGGGCAATTCTCTTAACCCTTAAATTAACATATGCTAGATTTAACTTATTTCACAACAAGTCATTATATTTTTGCCACAAAAATAAAATTGTAAGAAAATTATTACATAATATTGGTATGAAGTTTAAAGAGAATCCCAAATAACTCTAAAACTTAACCTACTATGAAATCTTTATGGAATTATCTAATACCATTCTTAATGGTGGTTTCATGTTCTAAAATTGAGAACAACAATGATCCTGTGATTGGAATATGGAAGAATAAAGTCAAATCTGCTACAAATAGCAATAAATTGGTGGTGGATGAGGAAGAATGGATTTTTAATGATGTATACCTTGGAAGGTTTCAAGGCTATGAAAATGGAGAAATTACATTTTATACCGATTTTAAGTGGACTTTTGATGGAGAAAAGTACTCTATTTCATATCCCGGTACAGATTTTCCAGAGGTCAAAGTCATTATGGTCGAAGCGGATGGAAAGATATATCTGAATCATATAACTGGAAAACCTTTCGCTATTAGGCAACCTTGAAAAAATAAAATTAACAAATACCCATATTAACCTACTTATGCTTTCAATTATAGATGGACCTCAATAAGTTCTATGTAAAAATCAAAATAGGACGTGGCAATTCTCACCCAAGTATTTTTCAAGCTTATAAGTAAGCTATTTTGATTCTAGAAGAAACAAGAATAAGGAGCAAAGAAATTTGCTCCTTATTATTTTCCAACCAACCTAGAATTACTTATAAATATCCCTATTTTTAAGCTCCATTCTAGTCTTTGGTATTCATTGTAAAAATTTTCAATTCTATGAACAGATACTGTTTAACTATTGTTTTTTGTTTTTTTAGCTTTCTTTCTATTCTGGCACAAGAAAGTAACCTATCGGAATTGAAAATAGCGGATATCATGAACGGCAATGATTTTATAGGCCATCGTCCTTCCAATGTTTTTTGGGCAACGGACCAATCCGCCATTTATTTTGATTGGAATCCGGATATGGCATTTAGTGATTCGCTCTATAGCTATAGATTTATAACCAAGGATATTGAAAAAGTCGATTTTCTTGAAGCGGAAAATCTTCCCGCAACGCAAAAGGTGGACCATCCCACGCAAAACAAATCTGTTTATACCAAAAACGGGGATATTTTTCTCCTGGACAATGCTACAGGCAAATCCATGGCCATCACCAAAACCAAGGAAAGGGAATCCAACCCCCATTTCACGGACAATGGTAAAAAAGTGGCATTTGTTAATGGATCAAATCTTTTTTCGTGGGATATGGAAATCGGGGTTTTGGAACAGCTTACCGACTTTGTAGAGAAGCTGAAAGAAGACCCAAAGAGGAGCACTAAGGATGAATGGCTGTACGAAGATCAATTGGAACTTTTTGGCGTATTACGAGAAAGAAAGGAAAAAAGGGAGTTGGGTGAGCGAATCTCCAAGAAATTGGACGCCCTTGAACCCCTGCCCATAGCGACCGGGAATAAACAGGTCATCAACCAAACGGTTTCGCCAAACGGGCGCTATGTGACCTATGTGTTGATGGATACCCCAAAAAACAAAAACACCATGGTTCCCCATTTTGTAACGGAATCAGGGTATACTGAAGAGCAAACTACCCGAACAAAAGTGGGCGACGAACTTCCAACATATGAAATGTTCGTGTACGACACAAAAAGGCGTACAAACTATCCGGTTGTGCTGGATAGCTTGGAAGGACTAAACGATGTTCCGGAATTTATGAAGGATTATCCCGATAAAACCTATGAAAACAAAAATCCCATCGGTAGAATAGGTAATCCCACATGGCATCCTGATGGAGAAAAGGCCATTTTGGACCTTCAGGCCAGCAATTATAAAGACAGATGGCTGGTGCTGTTGGATGCGGCAACCGGAATTATAACCCAACTGGACCGTCAACATGATGATGCTTGGATTGCGGGGCCTGGAATTACGGGTTGGTTCAATGGGGGTGACCTTGGTTGGATGCCAGACGGGAAGAGTATTTGGTACAAATCGGAAAAAACGGGCTATGCCCACCTGTATACCATGGATATGGATGGAGGGAATAAAAGGGCCCTTACCTCAGGGGAATTTGAGATTTACGATCCCTTTATTTCCAAGGATAAAAAACGCTGGTATTTTACGGCGAACAAAGATCATCCAGGGAATCGTCAATTTTATACGATACCGTTAAAAGGAGGCAAATTGCAAAAATTGACCCAGTGGGAGGGAAGAAACGACGTAAGGCTTTCGCCGGATGAAAAACAAATGGCCATCCTTTATTCGTATTCGAACAAGCCAACAGAACTTTATGTACAGAAAAATCCGGTGTATGGAAAAAGCGGCGACCCAGTGAAAATCACCGAATCCAATACGGAAGCCTTTAATGCATACTCATGGAAAGACCCTGAAATCATTACTTTTCCGGCAGCTGATGGGGCCAATGTTCATGCTAGGCTCTATACCCCAGATGCGAAAGTAAAAAATAATGCAGCCGTAATTTTCGTGCATGGCGCAGGGTATTTACAAAATGCACATAAGTGGTGGAGCTCCTATTACAGGGAATATATGTTTCACAATCTATTAGTGGATAATGGATATACCGTCTTGGATATTGATTACCGGGGAAGTGCGGGTTACGGCAGGGACTGGCGTACGGGAATCTACCGTCATATGGGCGGTAAGGACCTTTCAGATCAGGTAGATGGCGCCAAATACTTAGTAGATAATTATGGTGTTGACACAGACAAAATAGGTATCTATGGTGGATCCTACGGTGGATTTATAACCTTAATGGGCATGTTCAACGCACCCGATACCTTTAGTGCCGGTGCGGCCATTCGCTCCGTAGGGGACTGGGCGGCATACAATCATCCGTATACCGCACATATTTTAAATACGCCGGTGGAGGATAGCTTGGCCTATAAAAGAAGTTCTCCTATCTATTTTGCCAAAGGTTTGGAAGGAAAGTTGCTGATTTTACATGGAATGGTCGATGATAATGTGCATTTTCAGGATATGGTCCGATTATCTCAACGGTTAATAGAGTTGGGTAAGGAGAATTGGGAAATGGCGGTGTATCCCGTAGAACGTCATGGATTTGTGGAACCGAGCAGTTGGACCGATGAGTACAAGCGCATCTTTAAACTCTTTGAGGAAACCTTGACGGACTAAAGATGTCAAATATCCCGAAACTTGAATTTGTGCCGTGCAAACCTTGCGATGTGGAGCAATTGATGTCCATATCCAGAACCACTTTTTCCGATGCGTTTCGCAATCAAAACGATCCAGCCGATTTCAACTCGTATTTGGAACAGGCATTTTCCAAAGAGCAATTGTGCCGAGAACTGGAAAACCCAAAAATGACTTTTTATTTTGTGTATTTTGAGGGTGTTTTGGCGGCCTATTTTAAATTGAACGAAGGTGATGCCCAAACCGATATAAAACAGAAGGACTCCATGGAACTGGAACGAATCTATGTACTCAAGGCCTTTCAGGGAAAGCAATTGGGAAAGCGAATTTTGGATTGGATAAAGGATAGGGCTGGTAATGTTGGAAAATCATTTCTATGGTTGGGTGTTTGGGAGAAAAACCCGCGCGCCATAGTCTTTTATGAACGACATGGATTTTACAAATTTGGGACACATCCCTACTTCATTGGAAATGATAAGCAAACCGATTATTTAATGCGATATGATGTTATAACCAGATAAAACTATGAGTATGAAAAGTTACAAGAACATCTTTTTTTTTCTTTTGTTTTCCTGTGCGTTGAGTGGCCAGGAATACTACTTTCCCAAACCCAATGCCAGTTGGGAACAAAAAAAGCCACAAGAATATAAAATCAATACGGATAAACTTCAGGCTGCGGTGGATTTCGCCCAAGCGAACGAATACTCGGGTTCAAGAGACCTTAGAATTGCCATCTTGAAAGGATTTGAAAAGGAACCTTTTCATAAAATCCTAGGTCCTACCAAAAAACGGGGCGGACCTGCGGGCATGATACTTAAAAATGGATATATCGTGGCCCAATGGGGAGATGTAAAACGTGTGGATATGACGTTTAGTGTTACCAAAAGTCTTCTGAGTACTACCGCAGGACTGGCATTGGACCGTGGTTTTATTTCTTCCACACAGGACAAGACAGGTGATTATATATGGGATGGTACCTTCGATGGGGAACACAATTCGAAAATTACGTGGGAACATTTATTGCAACAAAATTCCGCTTGGTCCGGTGAATTATGGGGAGGTAAGGATTGGGCCGATCGTCCGCCCAGTGAAGGCGGCATAGACGATTGGAAATTTGAACAGCCCAAGGAGCCCGGTACGTTCATGGAGTATAATGATGTTCGTGTCAATGTGCTGGCCTATGCATTGACCCATGTCTGGAGAGCACCATTGCCACAGGTATTAAAGCAAAACATTATGGACCCTATTGGTGCGAGTACTACTTGGCGGTGGTACGGATATGATCACGCATGGACGGAAATCGATGGGATCAATATGAAATCCGTAACCGGGGGAGGTCATTCCGGTGCAGGTCTATTTATCAATACAGAGGATATGGCCCGCTTTGGACTGTTATTTCTAAACAATGGTAAATGGAATAATGAACAACTCATAAGTGAAGATTGGATTCGGCAAGCCATTTCACCCTCTACTCCAAATGTCAATTATGGCTACATGTGGTGGTTGAATAAAAAAGGTGACAGGCACTGGGACGGATTATCGGAGAACATTTACTACGCCGCAGGATTTGGCGGGAATTTTATCGTCATAGACCCTGAAAACGAAATGGTCGTAGTCACCCGATGGTTGGAACCAAATAAAATCGGGGAATTTATGTCCAAATTGAATGAGGCACTGGACTAAAGCGAGGACAAAATTTCCACAGCATTCTCTAGCGTTTCTTGCTTTTTCGCGAAGCAAAATCGGAGTACTTTATCATCCCTGTTGTTGACATTAAAAGAAGATATGGGGATACTCGCCAGTTTATGTTCCAGTATAAGTTTTTTGGCAAACTCTTCGTCCGATTCTTGGGTAATTTGGGTATAATCCAACAGTTGGAAATAGGTGCCTTGCGTGGGGATGAACTTAAATTTGCTATCGGCAAGGCCTTCAAGAAATAGGTCTCGCTTCCTTTGATAAAAATCATTAAGTCCAAGATAATGTTCGGGGTTTTTTAAGTATTCCGTCAATGCACGTTGAACCGGATGGTCCACACAGAAAACGGCAAATTGATGCACTTTTCTAAATTCCTTCATTAGGGCTTTAGGAGCCGCGCAATAGCCTATTTTCCAACCGGTAACATGAAAGGTCTTGCCAAAGGAGGCACATACAAAACTTCGTTCTGCCAGATCAGTATACCTAGAAGCGCTTTGATGCTCCTTTCCATCAAAAACTATATGTTCGTATACTTCATCACTCAATACCAAAATATTCGTGCCTTTAAGAATTTCCTGTAACTGTAGCATGTCATTTTCGGAAAATATTTTTCCGCTTGGGTTGTGCGGCGTATTGATAATCACCATTTTGGTTTTTTTGGTGATTTTGGCTTTGAAGGCTTCCCAATCAATTTTATAATCTGGGACATTCAATTGTAGAAATATAGGTATTCCCCCGTTGACCTTAATGGCAGGCTCATAACAGTCATAAGCAGGTTTTAACACGATTACCTCATCGCCTGGATGTACAAATGCCGTTATGGCCGTGTAAATGGCTTGCGTAGCACCTACGGTAATTGTTATTTCAGTTTGTGGATGATACTGATGACCGTGGAGTGTTTGAATTTTTTCTGAAATAATTTCTCTTAAGCCATAATAGCCCTGCATTGGGGCATATTGGTTATGACCCTGTTCCATAGCTTGGTTCACCAAGGAAATTAGTTTGGCATCCGCTTCAAAATTTGGAAACCCTTGGGACAGGTCAATAGCGTTATGTTTTCGGGCCAAATTCCCTACGGTGGTAAAAATGGTGGTTTTTACATAGGGCAATTTGGATTTAAGTTTTTTTTCCTTGTTCATAGTCATAAAAATAAACTAAAAAAGCCCGAGTCGAAACCCGGGCCTTTCTAAACAACTAAACTAATAAATTAAGCATGTTGCTCTTTATGTTTCCCTTCCTTGATTTCCTCAATTAACTTAGAGTTAAAGGCAGGTAGGTCGTTAGGATTTCTACTGGTCACAAAGCCATCATCCACAACAACTTCTTTATCCACCCATCTAGCTCCTGCATTGATAAGATCATCTTTGATGGAGCTAAAGGATGTAAGGGTTCTTCCTTTTACTACATCGGCACTTATTAAAATCTGAGGAGCATGGCATATAGCTGCCACCGGCTTTTTCATGCTAAAGAAATCCCTAACAAAAACCAGGGCATCTTCGTTCCTTCTCAAAGTATCTGGGTTTATTACACCACCAGGTAGCATTAAGGCATTATAATCTTCCGCTTTTACATCAGAAAGATTTCTATCCACATTATAGCTATTTGACCAGTTGCCATTGGCCCAACTTTTTATTTTCCCGTTTTCGGGGCTTATGATGTCCACTTGAAAACCTTCCTTTTCCATGGCTTCCTTTGGTGACTTTAATTCACTTTCTTCAAATCCGTGTGTTGCTAAAATTGCAATCCTCTTCATTATATTCTAATTTTTAGGTTAAACTTTATTTCACCATTTAATTTAGGGAAACTAAACCTAAACATGCGTTAAGGCCTTATTAAATAAGGGTGTTTAAAGGTTAAGCTTATCTTAATGCAACTGGTTGTAGTATTAATTGTCCACGTTTTCCAAATGTTTCACAACCAATTGCAGGCATTTTTCCAGTTCTTTTTTTACTTCGATTTCCCAGAATCTGAAAATAGTGTATCCCAAACGCTCTAGCTCTCTGTTAACTTCTTCATCGCGCTGCATGTTCCTTTCAATTTTGGCAATCCAAAACGCACGGTTGGTCTTAATTTTGGGTTTCCGTTCCTTCCAGTTTTTGCCGTGCCAGTATTCTCCATCGATAAAGATGACCGTTTTGTATTTGTTGAGGACGATATCTGGCTTTCCTATCAATTTTTTATAATCAACCCGATATCTATATCCTGAGGCATACAAAGCCTTTCTAAATACCATTTCAGGTTTGGTGTTCTTTCCCCGAATCTTGCTCATTATCTTGGAACGTTGGGGTGTGGTGTAGAATCCTGATTCTTCGTTAAATCTGGGGACTTTAATACGTTCTTCGGAATAGTTTTTGGGCATTCCTTAAAAATAAAAAATCCCATTTCATTTGAAACAGGATTTAATTAAATTTTATGATGTGGTAACTAGTCCTTGATATTGGCAAAAAGGTATTCCCTGTTCATGCGCGCAATATTCTCCAAGGAAATTCCTTTAGGACATTCTACTTCACATGCGCCCGTATTGGTGCAATTTCCAAAACCTTCCAAATCCATTTGTGCGACCATATTCTTTACACGATCAACGGCTTCGACCCTACCTTGTGGTAAGAGGGCGTATTGGGATACTTTGGCCCCAACGAACAACATCGCCGAAGAATTTTTACAACTCGCTACACAAGCTCCACAGCCAATGCATGTGGCCGCGCTAAACGCATCGTCCGCATCGTGTTTATTTATAGGTATTGTATTCGCGTCTATTGTATTGCCGGAGGTATTTACCGAAATAAATCCGCCTGCGTTTTGAATACGGTCAAAGGCACTCCTATCAACGATCAAATCCTTTATTACAGGAAAGGCAGTGGCCCTAAACGGTTCTATATAAATGGTGTCCCCATCCTTAAACTTACGCATGTGCAATTGACACGTCGTAACGCCTCTATCAGGTCCGTGCGCCTCGCCGTTAATATATAAGGAACATGACCCACAGATACCTTCCCTACAATCGTGGTCAAAAGCTACGGGTTCCTCTCCCTTTAAGATAAGCCCGCTGTTTAACACATCCAGCATTTCCAAAAAGGACATATCAGGGGAAACGTCGTTGATTTTGTAATCAACCATTTTCCCTTTATCATTAGCGTTTTTTTGACGCCAAATTTTCAATGTTAAATTCATAGCTTTCCTTTATTTATAACTTCTTTCCTTAACTTCAATATTCTCGTAAACCAATTCCTCCTTATGTAAAACGGCATCTTTTGGTTCCCCTTTATACTCCCAAGCAGAAACATACTGGAATTCCTTCCTTCTTTTGGCTTCACCTTCGGGGGTTTGATATTCCTCCCTAAAGTGACCACCTGCAGATTCCTCACGTTGTAGGGCATCTTTTGCGAACAATTCGCCCAATTCCAAGAAATCAGCAACACGACCGGCCTTGGCTAATTCCTCATTGTATTCATCCGCAGATCCTGGAATCATTACATCTTTCCAGAATTCAGCTCTCAATTCCGCGATTTCATCAATGGCCGATTTTAAATCTTCTGCATTTCGGGACATACCACATTTGTTCCACATAATCTTACCAAGACGTTTATGGAAATAATCTACGGGGTGCTTCCCTTTGTTGTTAATCAAATGGTTGATATTGTCACGTACGGATTTCTCTGCTTCGTCAAATTCCTTGGTATCTGTTGGGATAGGTCCTGTACGGATATCATCGGCCAAATAATCGCCAATGGTATAAGGCAGTACAAAGTAGCCATCTGCCAACCCTTGCATGAGTGCGGATGCACCCAATCTATTGGCGCCGTGATCGGAGAAATTTGCCTCCCCAATTGCATAGCAACCCGGGATGGTGGTCATCAGATTGTAATCCACCCAAACGCCTCCCATGGTATAATGCACGGCAGGATAAATCATCATAGGGGTCTCGTACGGATTTTCATCTACGATTTTTTCATACATCTGGAACAAGTTTCCATACTTGGTCCTGACCACTTCCTGACCCAATTTTTTCACTAGGACATCATCGTTTACGTCCAATCCTTTTACCAAAGCCTGTTCCCTACCATATCGCATGAATGCATCGGCAAAATCCAAGTATACGGCTTCTCCGGTGGCATTTACACCATATCCGGCATCACAACGCTCTTTGGCCGCCCTAGATGCTACATCCCTAGGCACCAAATTACCGAAAGCCGGGTAACGCCTTTCCAGATAGTAGTCTCGGTCTTCTTCAGCAATCTTGGTTGGTTTAAGTTTCCCAGCTCGTATAGCTTCGGCATCCTCCAATTTCTTGGGCACCCAAATCCTACCGTCATTTCGTAAGGATTCTGACATCAAGGTAAGCTTGGATTGATGGTCCCCTGAAACCGGAATACAGGTTGGATGTATCTGCGTATAGCAGGGATTCGCAAAAAACGCCCCCCGTTTATGTGCTTTCCATGCAGCGGTTACGTTACTCCCCATGGCGTTGGTGGACAAATAGAATACATTCCCATAGCCACCTGTTCCCAAAACCACGGCATGGGCAGAATGCCTTTCTATCTTACCAGATACCAAATCACGGGCAATAATCCCTCTTGCTTTGCCATCGACGATGACCACATCCAACATTTCATGCCGATTGTACATTTTAATCTTACCACGTCCTATCTGTCGGTTCATGGCAGAATAAGCACCTAACAGCAACTGTTGTCCTGTTTGGCCAGCAGCATAAAAAGTACGCGATACCAAAACGCCCCCAAAAGAACGGTTATCCAACAATCCGCCATACTCCCTTGCAAATGGGACTCCTTGAGCCACACATTGGTCAATAATATTGGTAGATACCTCTGCCAAACGGTACACGTTTGCTTCTCGCGAACGGTAGTCCCCACCTTTAACCGTGTCGTAAAACAGTCGGTAGGTTGAGTCGCCATCGCCCTGATAGTTTTTCGCGGCGTTGATCCCACCTTGTGCGGCAATGGAATGTGCCCTACGTGGTGAATCTTGAAAGCAAAATGCCTTTACGTTGTATCCCAATTCCGCCAAAGTTGCCGCGGCGGATCCTCCCGCCAAGCCTGTACCCACAACGATAACATCGATATTACGTTTGTTCGCAGGGTTTACAAGATTGATTTTATTTTTATGATTGGTCCATTTATCGGCCAGCGGGCCTTCCGGTATTTTTGAATCTAATGCCATAGTAGCTATTTTTTAATGGTTGAAATGATGGTAAAGTGCAATGAAAATAAATCCTACGGGAAGACCTATAGCGTACACCTGAGCCAAACCTTTCATACTTTTCTTGTAAATATTGTTCGCACCAACGGATTGAAATGCCGAACTAAATCCGTGAAGCAAATGCAGACTGAGCAAAACAAAGGCCAAGACATAAGCGCCAACGCGCAAAGGGTTCTCAAACTTATGGACCAACTCTTCGTAATATCTAAAGCCCTCCCCATCGCTTAACAGACCGGACATGTCTCCTTGAATATATTTGACATTGATTTCAGGAATCCAAAAATCGATAAAGTGTAGCACTAAGAACGCCAAAACTACCGCACCGCTCAACAACATGTTTCTGCTCATCCAAGTGGAATTGGCCTTCCCATTATTTTTGACATAGCTTTTTTGCCGAGCCTTGTTGTTTTTGATTTCAAGAATGAATCCCATGACAAAATGAAAAATCACACCAAAAATGAGTATGGGCTGAAGTACAAACTGTACAGCCCAAAAAGTACCCATAAAATGGGAGGCCTCGTTAAAGGCATCCGGACTAAAAACAGATAAAATATTGATGGCAAAATGCTGCAGTAGAAAAACCATTAGGAAAAGGGCCGAAAGCGCCATCGCATATTTTCTGCCGATTGAAGATTTAAAAAATCCGCTCATTAGTTGCTTTTTTAATTTGCACAAATTTACTGCACGGGGCAGTTATTAACAAGTTTTCAAGAGTCTAAGTGCGCTTATTTAGACCCATTTTAAGAATGTTTTATAGACTGTTTAATTACAAACTAAAAAACACGGTTTAAACAGGGTCAATACTTAAACAGATCAAAGGTTTTTTATAACGGTTTATGATCGAATCTAGTATATGTACACTTCCGTAGTCTTGTAGGATTATACCTCCCATTCCTCGAAATTTCAAGAAGAGACCGTTATCAAAATCTGAAAAACCTGATTATCAGGACTATGGGGGAAACCATTCCTAGTTGTAAGAATTGCCAACAAGAACTTTGATTGGTCTAAAATACCATCGTTTAATCGAAAAACAATACCGTTGTCGGACCACTTTAGTTTATTTAATGCGTTAAACCAGCCCAGCCCTATATGAAAATATATTTACTATCAACCAAAAGAAAAATTACCTTACTTGCTGCCTTGGCCCTTTTATTGTTAAGTGCAGCACCATTATTTATCGGATCTGGGCTAGACGCCCCTGAACCTTTGGGCCGTTATTTGAACTTTAATTTTCCAGCGGCAGTGCCCAATTCAAATGGATTGCCATATGCACCTGTGTACAC
Organism: Maribacter algicola; assembly: GCF_003933245.1. Taxonomy (NCBI): domain Bacteria; kingdom Pseudomonadati; phylum Bacteroidota; class Flavobacteriia; order Flavobacteriales; family Flavobacteriaceae; genus Maribacter; species Maribacter algicola. Next base: position 1,192,816 of record NZ_QUSX01000001.1, on the reverse strand, counting down.
CAACTTAACTTTTGACTCGCCTTTGACCTTCAATGAATTGCCAACATCGGCCAAAATCGTGGTTGGGCAAAGGGACGGAAAGATATTTTGGTTTGACAAAGATCCTGACGTGTCCCAAAAGAACATGTTACTGGATTTGAGCAATAAGGTAGGTGTTGTCTGGGACGGAGGCTTTCTGGGTTTCACCTTTCACCCGAAATTTGGTACCGCAGGGAACAATTACTTCTATACCTATTATACCACAAAAGACCGGAACGGAAATAATTATCCAAATATGTACACCACCCAAAGCTGTAACAGCCAGGAGTATTGGGGTAATTTTTTGATTCTTTCCAGATATACCATGAATCCCACGACCATGACCGTGAACGAAAGTTCGGAACAGGTTATGTTGAAACTTAGAATGTATGGAACCACTCACAGAGGGGGCGGACTTCTTTTTGGGGACGATGGCTATTTATACCTTACCACGGGTGATCAAACTGCCTTTAAAAAGTCGCAGGACATTATCAATAACTTGGATGGGGGCGTACTCCGTTTGGACGTAGATAGGAATCCTGCCCGAAGTCATGCGCCCATTAGGACCATGCCCCAAGACCATGGATTTTCAGATGAAATCACCGGGGTTGGATATTGGATACCCAATGACAACCCTTTTCTAAGTCCAAACGGTACACGCTTTGAGGAGTATTACTCCATGGGTCATAGAAACCCACATAGAATGACAAAGGATAGGGCTACTGGGGATTTATATATTGGCGAAATAGGTGGAGGCCGCCACGAGGAAATCAATGTGGTCAAAAAAGGAAAAAATTATGGCTGGCCACTTTATGAGGGTCTTTTTAGAAGCACTTTTTGCGTATCGGGTCTTTACGAGAACATGCCGCATGAAGAACCCTTGGTCGCCTTTCCAAGATCACAGGCCAATGCCGTTATTGGAGGGTTTGTGTATAGGGGCGAGGAAATTCCAGAACTAAAAGGTAAATATATATGTGCCGATTATGGCGTTGGCGAGGAAATCTGGGCCGTGGATACTTCCAACGGTGCCTACGAACAGTTGGGGAATTTCAGTTCCACCAACATCATATCTTTTGGAGAGGATAAACAAGGGGAACTCTACATTCTTAAACAGGGCGTGTCCACACTTTTTAAACTTTCGACCAAAAAATCATTTGAAGAGACCTTACCACAAACCTTAAGCGCAACGGGCGCGTTCACCGATCTATCCACGCTAACACCGTCACAAGGTATCTTCCCCTATGAATTGATCGAGTCATTTTGGTCCGATGGCGCCCTCAAAAAGCGATGGTTGGGAATCCCTAACGATGGTACCCACAATACGCAAGAGGAGCAGATCAATTATTCCGAAAACGGAAATTGGGATTTTCCAATTGGATCTGTACTGATAAAGCATTTTGAAATGCCTTTGGATGAAAATAACCCATCGGTTACAAAACGTCTGGAGACAAGATTTTCAGTCAAGGCGGCCAACGGTCAGTTTTATTATGTTACCTATAAATGGAACGAGGCCCAGACCGATGCAGTGCTATTGACATCCGGTTTGGATGAAACCTTGAACATAATAAGGGCAAATGGAACGACCGAAGCCCAAGTTTGGACTTACCCTAGCAGAAGCGACTGCGTTACCTGTCATAACCCTAGCACCGGAGGTACCATTGGTACACGTACGAGATACCTCAACAAGGAATTAAGATATCCCAGAACGGGTAGAACGGCAAATCAATTGGTTACCTTAAGCCATTTGGGCATATTGGACCAAACAATTACCGATGCCAATACAAATTCCCTTTTAACATATAAAGCTTTGACCGATGCAAACGCGTCCTTGGATGAAAAGGCTCGTTCTTATCTAGACCTTAATTGTGCGTATTGCCACCAGGCCGGTTCCGATGTTCGGGCGGATTTTGATATGCGAATGTTGCTGAACCTGGAACAAACAGGTCTTTTGGATGCGGGAATTTTTAATTCCTTGGGGATTCCCGATGAAGCCATCTTGAGACAAGGTTCTCCAGAGAAGTCCATAATTTACCTGCGCGCCAATAGCCTACAGGAAGGCATTGCCATGCCTCCCATTGCCAAGAACAAAATTGATGCGAATGGCGTTGCCCTATTGGAAGCTTGGATACGCCAATTGGGTTCGAACACCGGACCTAATGAGGTGAATCTGGCCTTGAACAAACCAGCAGTACAGTCAAGTAACGATTTTGGAGGGGATGCTGCAAAGGCCGTTGACGGAAACAGAAGCGGCCTCTATTCCAATGGTTCCGTAACGCATACGGCCACGTCCAACAATCCATGGTGGAGGGTAGACTTGGGTAGGGAATATACCATCAACAAAATCAATATGTACAATCGAACCGATTGCTGCTACGAACGACTGAATGGTGCCAAAATCTTGGTTGGAAACACCCCGAGCAACAATCCAGCGGACTATATCGAAGTGGGAACGGCCACTGCTGACCCCTCGCAATTCTTTACCAGCGTTAACACTAGTGGTAGATACCTAATGGTATATTTACCAGGAAACAATAAAATTCTTTCCTTGGCAGAGGTAGAAGTCTTTGGAGAGGTAACAATTAACATTCCAGTGTACAATGTGCTGACATCACCTAATGTTGTAAACCTTCAGGTTGGCGAAACTTTTCAATTGAACGCTATTACGGAACCGGCCAATGCGACGGACCAAGGGGTTAGTTGGATTTCAAACGACCCTAGTATTGCATCCATTGATGCCACAACAGGTCTGGTAACCGCGGTAGGTCCTGGTGAAATAGATGTAACCGTGACCACCAATGATGGTGGTTTTAGGGCAAGTGCCCTAATAAGAGTGGCCGGTACACCGCAAAATCCTATAGCGGTTTATAATGTATTGACATCACCCAGCCAAGTGAACCTTCAGGTTGGGGAAACCTTTCTATTGAATGCGATTACTGAACCTGCCAATGCAACGGACCAAAGCGTCAGTTGGATTTCCAACGACCCTAGTATTGCCACCATTGATGCCACAACAGGTCTTGTAACGGCGAATGGGGCGGGTGAGATCGATGTTACCGTAACCACGAACGACGGTGGGTATAAGGCCAGTGCCTTGATAAAGGTTATTGGGGGTCCCGCTCCAAACATTTCCGTTTACAATGTGCTAGTATCACCTAAAGTACTGACCTTGAACGTTGGGGAAACATTTCTGTTGAATGCCATAGTTGAACCGGATAACGCCACGAACAAAAATGTACGTTGGTTCTCGAATGACCCAACCATTGTTTCTGTTGATCCCGATTCAGGATTGGTGACGGCCAATACTGTAGGTGAGATGGATGTATCCGTTGTTACCGAGGACGGTGGCTATCACGCCACGGTTCTTGTCAAGGTAATAGCTCCAAATACCAGTTCCATAAAGTTGTACCCTATGCCGGCTACGGATACTTTCAACATAGACCTTTCGGGATATATGGGTAAAGCTGTGGTGGTAAGTCTTTATGGGCCCGGTAACCAGTTATTGAAAACGGTAAATTACCCAGCGAATCATCCCGCCGTAAATCAGTTTTCCGTATCGGAGTTTCCATCGGGTGTGAATTACCTCTTGTTCGAATCCGTGGACGGTTATGAGGGTAAGACACTGATTATTAAATAAAAAATAACAAAGTGAACTGATAAGGCCTTTACATTCTAAAGGCCTTTTTTATTGGATTTTAGGACAAAGTCTCCTTTTTCTCTTTGATTCGGTCCAAACTCCACGCAACGGCGGCTTCCAAATCATTGAATTGCCGTAGTGATTCCTTGAAGAACATTTTCTCCAAAACGATGCTCGCAAAACTACCTTGTGTGGAACCCACCACACTGTAATAGGACAACTGATGTCTGTTCTTGTAAAATTTTAACCATTCCGTGGGAACCACCGTATAGCTGTTGATACGATTGGATATATAGGCAATAGGTTTTTCTTCCCCGAAAATTTCTTTGGCGGCCGCTACCGCCCTCTTGGCCATATTCCAGTCAAAAACAACTCCTTCATTTATTTCGGATATAACCAGACCATCGAAATAATAAAAAACCCCAAATTCAAATTCCCTTACCTCTCGTATGTTTTTGAAGTAAGGTATATCCTTTACGCGTTTCATATGGTGATACTGTTGGCTAACTCCTTATAAATATAGGAGTTATTTATCTTTTTCGGGTAAAACACTGTTAAAAACTCAGGTCAATATGGTATACAAAATAATCCGCTCAGTTTTCCATGTTCTTAAGTTGAATCTCTAAGGCTTTGGTAGAAAGTTGCACCTCGATAAAGGAAAGTATCAAGGAAATCATAAGTGCCAATAAACTTATCCCAAAGATGAGATTGGCCCAAAAAGTGAGCTGTACGTAAATCAGGGACATAGTAATGACGGCAAGCAAAAAGCTGAAAATAGCGGTAGCCTGCATGTTTTTAATAATGGTGAGCCGCTTTTGAAGCTTCTTTACCTGTAGCCCTACAGATTTTGATCCTGTTTCCTCAAATTTTTGGTGGAGCTGGCGTATTAGGGCGGCAATGGCCAGGTATCGGGCATTGTAGGCAAGCATGGTCAATGAAATGGCTGGAAACAATAAAGCAGGTATTCCTAGGGTTAGTTCCATTTTGTACGCACTATTTTTTATTCAATTTTAAAGGTACTTTTTTCTGTTTTTCCATTGCCTGAAATTTCTACCCCATACGTACCTTTAGGTAAATAGGTTTTACCATCTTTAGCCTCTTCCAGCTTAGTTTTATGTTTTTGTAAATAATTGTTTTTTCCCTCTTTGGAAAAGGCCACATCAAAAGAGAGGATATTAATTCCTTTGTCGGCGTTTGTTTCGGTTTGGCTTACAACAATCCCATCTTCCGAAAAGACTTTAGCTTTAATCATACCAGGTGTTGAAGCATAGCATACAATATCAAGTCCGGGTGTATTGGGTTTTTGCCATTCGCTTCGTGCATTGCCCCATCGGCTTGAATATTCTATGTTTTCTAGGGGAAATACATGTATTTTTTGATTTAGAATAAACGGGGTCATGGACTGCAAAGGTGTGATATCTGCTTTGTAGATTCCCCTACCATGCGTGGCCACTATCAATTCTTTTGCTTCGGGCTGTATCACAAGATCATGTACGGCTACATTGGGCATGCCGTTTTGAAAAGCCTCCCAAGTATTCCCTTGGTTCAATGAGGCGTACAGGCCATTATCGGTACCCACAAAAAGTAAATTTTCATTTTCGGTATCCTCAATAATCACATTTACAGGGGAATCCGGTATGTTGGCAGCAATGGACCGCCAAGACTTTCCATAATCATTGCTCATGAATATATACGTTGTAAAGTCGTCGTAGCGGTAACCACTCAGCGCAGCGTATACCCGTTCCTTTGTATGCCGGGAAGCCACTACATGTGCTACCCAAAAAGGTTGTCCCACATTTGTACTGATGCCACCAGTAACGGATGCTAGGTTGATGTTCTCTCCGATATCCTCCCAAGTACTACCTCCATTTTTGGATACTTGTATGTGTCCATCATCGGTACCCGCGTAAAGTAGTCCAAATTGAAAAGGAGATTCTGATATGGTAGTAATTGTTCCATAGGGTACGTTTCCTTTTTTTCCACCTGAAGTGAGGTCTGGGGAGATAGCTTCCCATGTATCGCCTTGGTCCATGGACCGCATAAATTTGTTGGTTCCAAAATACAGGATGTCCTGATTATGTGACGATAATAGAATTGGGGACTCCCAATTGAACCGATAAGGTGATTCCCCCAATTGATGGGTTGGCCTAATAAAGGTGCGAGTGTCTTTTCCAAGGTCCAATCGCGAATAGTACCCAAATTGTGAGCCGGTATAAACGATTTGTGGGTTTCTACGATCTATTTGTATCTGCATTCCGTCCCCACCAGCAATTCCCTTCCATGGGTGATGGCCTGTCTGCTGCCATTCAAAGTCCATCTTGGCATTATTTGGACCCATCCAGACCCCGTTGTCCTGGAGACCACCGTAAACGTTGTAGGGTTCTTGATAATCAATGTTTACGGCAAAAAAAGTTCCTACGGATTCGGAATTTTGCTTTGTCCAATTTGCCCCATCATCATAGGAAATATTTAAACCACCATCATTACCGTTGATAAGATGCCCTGGCCGTTTTGGATTCACCCAAAGGGAATGATGGTCCACATGTACATTTTCCCTTTGGATGGAGGTATAAGTTTTCCCCGCATCATCGGATTTGATAATGGGAACGCCAAGAAGATAGATTTTGTCCTTATTACTGGCATTCACTCGCACTTGGGCAAATACATAACCATAACTATAAAACAGGTTATCAATGTAATCTTCGTTCTGTTTTGTCCAAGATTGGCCTCCGTCATCGCTGCGATATACCTCGGCACCAATAACTGGCATGTCCGGTTCATCAGAATCCCCTTCTCCAAGATATCGGGCCACATCGGAGGGTTGTATCTCTTTTTTTAGAACCATTTCCTTAATGGTTTTGGCCGTATATTTTTTGGGAAAACGGTTCTTTTTTAGAAAGGAATCTAATTCGGTATTTTTCAGTTCTTGAAACTCGGATACGGTCATATTCGTAAAGTCCTTTCTTGTAAGGCCAGAGGTTTTATCTTCTTCTTTTGTAGTTTTTGGGCGCCGAAACTGATTGTCATGCACGGCATATACCGTTTGTTCATCGAATACGGCGAACCCTATCCGACCAACGCCTTCTCCCGTTGGAAACCCGCTTCCCCAACCAGCTATCTTTTTCCAAGAACTACCGCCGTCCGTACTTTTATAAATGCCCGATGCATTTCCGCTCCCCACAAAATCCCAGGCCTTTCTATCCTTTTCCCAAGCAGCCGCATACTGTATGGAGAAATTGTTCGGCGCGTGGGCCACATCAATGATTCCCGTTGTATTGTTGATATAAAGGGTCTTTTGCCACGTCTTTCCGCCATCGGTAGTTTTGTACATACCTCGTTCTTCGTTGGGGGAATAGAGGTGGCCGGTAATTCCCACCACAACTTCGTTGGGGTTATTGGGGTGCACAAGAATTCGCCCAAAATGGTGTGCATCGGCAAGGCCCATATTTTCCCACGATTTTCCATTATCCGTGGTTTTTAATAAACCAATGCCTGAATAGGATGACCTAGAGGAAATGTTCTCTCCCGTACCCACCCAAATAGTTCTGGAAGGCCAGTGGATACCTATATCCCCTACATTGATGCTAGGCGCATTATCCATAATTGGGGTGAAGGTGGTTCCATTGTTTCTGGTATGCCACACGCCACCGGAGGCATAACCCACATAAAATTCTGTGGGATCGTCTGGATTGACTTCTAGATCGGCCACCCTTCCGCTCATGACAGTTGGGCCAATATTTTTTAAGGGAATATGTTTAAAAATCGATTGTTCCTCTAGTGTTGTCTTGGCGGATAAATCAAGGGCCACCTCCTCAGGTTTGGTGGGTTGTACCTGTGAAAAACCTAGACCTATAGAAAACAAGGTGATAATGTAAAAAAGTCTCATAATAAAAAAATGAAAATATACGGTGGAAGGTAACAATAAGTTAGGGGTGCGGCAAAAAAAACTCTAAGCTTCCCAGCTGGGTCTATTTATGAACACAAAACGGACAGTATCGGGTAATTGAAGGTCGGCTCCTTTTTTGTAGTTTTAGGTTTGAAATTTTCTCCAATGAAAAAAAGTATCCTGGTTTTTGTTTTATACCTTGTTGTTTCGGCATGTTCGTCCCTGAAAAAGTATGAAGTAGGCCAAATTATAACCCCGCAAGGTGAAATTTTGGTATGGCTGCATGACGAGACTCCTAATCACAAAAAAAGCTTTATTCAATTGGCGAACGCCGGGTACTGGGACAGTCTTACATTCAATAGGGTCATTCCCAATTTTGTGGCACAGGCAGGTTGCCCGGATACGCCAGAGGGCTTCAATGACCCTGAATATCTGTTAGCCCCGGAATTCAATGAGAAATTGACACATACGTACGGTGCCTTTGGTGCGGGTAGGGACGGAAACCCGGAAAAACTATCGGCACGCTGCCAATTCTATATTGTACAGAACAAGCAAGGTGAACATCGCTTGGATGGTGACTATACGGTTTATGGCGAGGTAATCAAGGGCATGCAGGTAGTGGATGCCATGGTCCATGTGCAAACTGATAGTTTGGACGAGCCTTTAACACCCATTACTATGGACGTTAATATTTTGAAGATGAGCGCCAAAGATCTTAAGAAGTTCGCCATTGATTTGGATTAACGTACGTCAAGTTTTGCCAAATAGTTCCTGGTCTTTTCTTTCACTTTTTGTTGGGCAGTTGTAATTCTTTCCATTAATTCCTCTGTAGGTACGGGTTCTAAATCGTATACCGATTGTAATGCTTTTAGGTACCAATCTTCCCATGCGGTTAGTATTGGTTTTTCTTCCGTGGGATGCTTACCCTTCTTGCTCAGCTCGAATTCCGATTTCAAACGTTCCAATGCCGCTTTTTCAACGATATCCAGCACCTCATTCGCCGTGTTGGTATTGGCATTGACCAGATAAAGTCCACTGGCCAATGCCCCCGTGCCCACATTCTTTAAAGTCTCTTGGGAGACTTTGTCAATTCTGTCATTATCGGTATGATAGAATTGATCCGTAAAATGCCATAATAATAGTCCTGGAATGTTGGCGTTGAGGAACGGGGTATGGTCGCTTCCCCCTTCAAAGGGATTGGTGTTCACCTCCCAATTTGCATATTCCCCTTGCTTTTTAAAATTGTGGATGATAAAATCATTCAGGTAATGGGGTTTCATGTCCTCTAGAGAAAGGACCTCCCCTCCCCATTCCGTGTGTTTGTCATCACCACGCGTCCATATTGCACTGGGGTCTGGCATTTTTTCTATTAAGAAGGAGCCTCCTGTGATATCCGTATTTTCGCCTACCATGTCTAGGCTGATGCCCCATTTTATGCCTTCAACCCTTGTTTTATTTTCTTGAATATACCTATGGGTGGAGGATATTTCATCACCCCAGAGAAAAGTCATGGTCCGATTAAAGTCAATACTTTGCTCTTTAAGTAGTTGCGCCGCCACAACGGCCATTTCCAATTGGGCACCAACGCCGCTGGCGTTATCATTGGCACCAGGTTCTTGGATATGGGCGCTGAACACTAATCTTTCGGAAGGTTTTTCATTTCCTTTGATGTTAGCAATTATCGTAAGCTCGTCTGCATCATATATTTTTGTTTGGATATCGACCTTGACCCTTGTTTTTCCCTTTTTTAAGGCTTCCTTAAGTCTTTCCTTGGCTTCAAAGGACAGGGCGATGCCCCAAAATTTGGTTTCGGTTTGTGGGGGTAGGCTTCTAAACTGTATTGAGGTCACATTTTTTTCGGGTTGTAGATAATCCGGATTATCATAGGACAGGATACCCAAAACTCCGTTTTCCAAAAGTTGTTTGTAGAAACTTCTGATGCCCGACTCTATAAAGACCACTTTATTTTTTAGGTCCATTGAAGCAAGATCATCATCGGAGTTAATTGCAATGACTTCTGAGGTTATTCCGCCAACGGGTGTGGAGACGGAATTCAGGTAGGTCATGTTCCTATTTTTTGTAGAAACCAAAAGCGGGTTTCTTTCTCCCACGACATCCAATTGTGCCGAAACAGGTTCCCAAGTGGGTCTTTCCATGGGTCTGGATTCAATGCGATAGGTGAGTCGGTCCGTAGACTGGGCTTCGGATTCCAAAACGTAGCCGGCTTTTTTCAGTTCGGTAGCAATCCAATCAACACTTTGGTTAAATCCCGTGTTTCCTGGAACCCTCCAATATTGGGCTACAAAATCGGTGGTGTTATAGGCCAGATGGCCATCAAACTTGGGTCTGATAACTTCAAAATAACGTTCACTTTCTTTTCCTGAAGTTTGGGAATTCGCCAGGAAGGAAAATAACAGAAAAATAATAAAGGCTAAGGCCTGCGGTATTTTTTGATAGTTCATATAGATTTTAATCATCTTTTTTACTCTAACCGAAGTGCTGGGCTTTCGGTTTGTTGGTCTTCAACGATAGCGTGGTATTCCCGTATCATTTCCTGTAATTTATCCGGATGGCTAAGGGCCAGATTTTCTTTTTGGCCCATATCTTCCTTCAGATTGTACAATTGATATACGGTATCATTTCCCAATTCGATATTCACCAAATCGTTCCTGGCGGCTCCGTTATAGGGTGGAATCAATGCCCATTCCCCTTTTCGAAATGCCGTTCTGGAGGTCGCCTCAATGACCAAGGCTTCGCGACCGTCCTTGCTTTTCCCCAAGAATACATCCAACATATTTTTACTATCGTTTGTGGTGGCATCACTATCTGCCAAAGCGGCCAAGGAAGAAAACAGATCCAACTGGGAAACCATCGCTTCGGAAACACCGGGATTGATTGCTCCTTTCCAATAGGTAATAAAGGGTACACGCGTACCGGCTTCGAACAAACTGTATTTTCCGCCCCTTAAAGGACCTGCAGGTTTATGGTCTCCCAATTTTTCTACAGCATCATCATAATAGCCGTCGTTTACCACCGGACCGTTATCACTTGAAAAAACAATCAGGGTATTTTTCAACAACCCTTCGATCTCAAGGGTTTTCATAAATTCACCGATGACCCAATCCGCTTCCAAAATCACATCTCCTCTTGGGCCCATTCCGGATTTTCCAACGAACCTTGGATGTGGTGTTCTTGGGACGTGGGGCTGCTGTAAGGCATAGTACAGGAAAAAAGGTCGGTCTTTATTTTGTTTGACGTAGGCTTGGGCATCCGCCAAAAAATAATCGGCCATGTCCTCATCGACCCATTTCGCGGCTTGCCCGCCCTTCATAAAGCCTATTCTTGGAATACCATTGACAATACTATTGTTATGTCCGTGATGCCATTTCATTTTAAGCATTTCGGGATTGTCCAACCCTGTAGGTTCACCCTCAAAATTCTTTTCATAACTGACTTCAATAGGGTCTTTCGGGTCGAGATTTACCACTTCACCATTTTTTATATACACCGTGGGGACGCGATCTTGGGTGGCGGCCAAAATATTACTGTAGTCAAAACCGACTTCATTAGGTCCGGGGCTAATTCTTGTATTCCAATCGATTTCACCTGCTCCCAAGCCCAAATGCCATTTTCCAATAATCCCCGTAGCATAGCCTTTTGATTTCAATAGTTTGGGAATAGTATTTTGAGCTGTGTCAATAATCAACGAGGCAGAACCTGGAAGAATTTTGGCGTTTTTATTTCTCCAAGGATACACACCAGTCAACAAGGCATATCTACTGGGCGTACAGGTAGCCGAAGTAGCATAGCCATTGGTAAATCGTAGTCCGCCATTTGCCAATGCATCCATATTTGGGGTTTTTAATTCCGTAGCCCCGTAGGCACCGAGCTCACCAAAGCCCAAATCATCCATATAAATGATAACGATGTTGGGTTTTGTATCATCGGCACTCGTCATTTCACTGGTGGTGGCAGCATCGTCTTTGCAGGAGAAAAGGCTCATTACCAAAATTGCAACTATAAGAAGTTGTCGATTTTTCATGCTTAGGTGATTTGTTTTTTGTTCTCCTTTTTCATGTGATTATATTTATTTGTCTTATAGGTCACATGTAACATCCACATCAATCATTCCGATGTGTATCCAAAAAGTCATCTTATATTTTTCATTCATACCCTGCGGTCAGATGAATTGAATTTGAATTTGAAAATTGAACTTTGGCTTATTCTAAGCTACTCCTCCCATTTCCAATCCCCACCAATAATCAGTTTTTCCTTGAGGTCGTTTTTTATCATAAACTCCTTGGTGGTCTCACTGTCCATTTTGGTGGCCGGCAGCGTTGCGGCATCGGCTAGGCCGTATAACATCATGGTTCCGAAACGGGAGGTATTGGTCATGTGCTCCTCATTTACCAATTCAAAATCGTCGCAATCGGAATGATAGCAGCCATAGATGGAACGGTCCAAATTGCTATGAACCGATAAAATGGGTACCCCTTCCAACATAAAAGGCTGGTGGTCACTATGCAGCCCAGACCGGTTTGAAAATTCATTTTTATAGATGCTGTCCTGTTGTTGAATAGCAGCTCCTAAATCGGTGAAAAAAGCTTCGTTATCCAACTTTCCGCCAGCATTCATACCAATAGGATTGCCCGCCATGTCCAAGTTCATCATATACTTTATTTGTTCCATAGTGCCTTCTTTCAGGGCTTCTGCCACCATGTGTCTGGAACCGAAAAGGCCCTGCTCTTCGCCCATAAACATGACGAATTTTACCGTTCTTTTTGGCTGAAGGTTATTGGCCTTAAACGCACGAGCAATATCCAATACAGCAAAGGACCCAATGCCATTGTCTATGGCACCTGTAGCCAAATCCCACGAATCCAAATGGCCGCCAATGACGATGATTTCATTGGGTAACTCACTTCCCGGGAGGGTAGCTACCACGTTCCTGGCACTGATCATGTCGCTGTTATTCGTCATTTCAATTGTGGCGGACGCGGTTCCTTCTTTCAGCGTTTCTTTTAAGGCCATACCATCTTCCTTGCCGATACAAACGGCCGGAATGGGAATCAGTTCCCCGGTTACGGAGGCGGTTCCAGTTAATAGCACCCCATTGTCCACTTGGTTGATGATGATAATTCCCTTGGCACCGTATTTAATTGCTAAGGCAGTTTTTTCACTTCGGTGCAGATTGCTCAATCCCTCCGGACTTCCTTCCAAAATACTAATATACACCAAGGCAATTTTGTCCTTTACGGCATCGGGTTTTGCCGCATAATCTACTTCTAGGCCGTTGCCCATGTCCACGATTTCTCCCGATACCATGGCTTCCACGGGTGAATGTCCTAGCGTCACCGCCTTGACAGGTTCTTCATTTATAGTGACGGATACGGTTCCCCTGGACCAAGCCTCTACTTCAAAAGATTGATATTCCACATCCTCAAAACCATATTCCTTGAACTTATTATAGGTGTATTCCTCTGCCTTGGCACCGTTTTCGGAACCTGTAAGTCGGTGACCAATAGTTTCGGAAGCTTCCTTTAACGTACTGTAGCCTTTTGCGTTTTGCTTGATTTCGGAATCTATGCGGGCAAATAGTTCTGCCTGTGTTTCTGCTTTTTTCGTTTCGCCGCAAGAGACGGCTAAAATGGCTGTTAAAACAATAAAGAGTTGTTTTTTCATAGGTCTGCTAGTTGAATTTAATTTATGATTTTATCTTTTGGGTATGTTGTATTTGTAGTTCGCTTTGTTTCAATCGGGAATTCAATTGCTCCACTTCCACGGTTATGAATTTCTTAAACTTGGCATCTACCTCTTTAAGACGTTCATTAAAAATGGCATACACTTCCTGTTGTTGGTCCGTAGGTTTAAAATCTGCACCAAACCCACCGATGTCACTGGCCAAAGCACTCAGCCTACCATAAAGCTTTATGGGAGATCTAAAGGCATCTTCACGGGCCCCTGTCAGATGGATGTCATAAAGGCTGCCAGCTATGGCAATGGCCATGGCGCGTAGTTCCTCGGCTTTTTTTCGGTCCGCTGAGCGGCTTAACTTTGGGATGATATCATTGAGCTCTGCCCGTATCGCTTCAATATCATTGATCATGGTTACGGCCAAGTTCATCGCATCGCGAAGTTCCAAGGAAAAGGCTACTTGTTTTTGAATGTCTTCGAGATTACCTTCAGTACTCGGGTCTTTTAAAACCTCCAGTTCCCTAATGTATTCTTTGTTGCCAATAACCAGTTTTACCTTATAGTTATCGGGTACTACTTTGGGACCGTATTGTCCACGCATTAAATCAAGGTCCCAAGTGACCAAGGGGCGCCATCCTTCACCATTGAGCTGGACCCATGGCCTTCCTGGTGGGGAGGTCTGAAGTTTTGGTTTATATGTGGGTTCATAGCGTAGGTTCCACATGACCCTATTGACGCCTGGTTTGTTTTTTCCTTCCAAGGTGCGGACAACTTCATCTTCCATGGTCAAAATCTGTATTTCGATTTTTTGATCGGTACTATCCTTTAAGAAGTAATTGATTTCCGCACCATAGGCAGGGTTAGTACCGGAATTTAAGCTAGGACCATCGGTTTTGATGCTTTGAACATCTTGGAAACGATATACCGGTCTTAGACTGAAAAGATGGGCCTCCTTATCCTTTGCATCCATATCGTATTCCCGTAAAGGGGAAATATTGTCCATGATATAATAGCCTCTTCCATACGTGCCCACCACAAGATCATCAAACCGTTCTTGGATTTCCAACCAATACACGGGTGCAGGTGGTAGGTTGTTGCGCAAACGCATCCAATGTTCACCATCATCATGGCTTATATAAAGTCCGTTATCAACTCCCAAGTAGAGCATTCCTTCCCTTTTGGGGTCTTCCTTGATAACATGGGCAAAGCTGTGGACAGATTTCGGCACTGTATCGCTTATTAACTTCCAGGTCTGCCCATAATCCTCTGTTTTGTAAACATAAGGGTCAAAGTCCCCCATTTGATGCAAGTCTACCGTGATGTAGGCACTTCCCTTTTTATATCGGGATGCTTCTATGTTGGCAATGGTGCCCCATTTGGGAAGGTCAGGAATATTGGAGGTTACATTGGTCCAAGTGGTTCCTCCATCTTTGGTGAGCTGTACCTGTCCGTCATTGCTACCGGTCCAAATAAGGCCAGGTTCCAATGTTGACTCCACAATGCTGAACAAAACCGACCCATCAAAGGTCATGAGGTTGTCAACGGCGATGCCCCCAGAATTTTGTTGATGGCTTTTGTCGTTCAAGGTAAGGTCCGGACTGATCACTTGCCAACTTTGTCCGCCGTCATCACTTTTATGCACATATTGGCTACCCACATAGACCCTATGTTTTGTATGGGGAGAGAAGGCCAAGGGAAAATTCCAATGCCAACGGTATTTCAATTTTCCCGGTTCCCAACCGTACCCGGCCTCTGGCCAGACCCGTACATCACGGGCGTGCCCTGTTTTAACATTATAACGTTGTAATCCACCATCATAACAACCGGACCAAACAATGTCATTGTCAAAAGGATCGGGCTGTGCAAAGCCACTTTCGCATCCGCCCACACCTTTCCAAAGGCCCAAAGGGATATAGCCCTGTTTGCTGTTACTTGGCCCCATATAGGAATAGCCATCCTGACGGTTTCCATAGACATTGTATGGAATCTTATCATCAACGGCTACATGGTACATTTGAGCTATTGGAAGCACGATCCGCTGAAAGGTTTTTCCATGATTCATGCTGATACTGGCACCCCCATCATGGGCCACCATGAGACGGTCCGCATTGGTGGGGTCCACCCAGATATCATGGTTATCGCCTCCGGCACTGTAACCGCTTTCAATGGTTTTGCCGCCATCCTTGGAAATGCTGAATTTAACACTGGCAAAATAGAGTTCATTAGGGTCAGAAGTCGAAACCGCCATCCGGGTGTAGTAGGGTGCACGTTCGGCAATATCGTGGTTTCTTGTCTGCAGTGTCCACGTTTCCCCAAAGTCTTCGGAGCGATAAAGAGCCGGACTCTCTATTTCAAAAAGGGCATACACAATATTCGGGCTGAAATGTGAAATGGCTACGGCTGTTTTACCAACGGGATTTTCTTTTCCTCCTGGCAGGCCATTTTTGGACAAGGGCTCCCAAGTATCCCCACCATCCAAGGTCCTGTATACACCTCCTCCGGGACCACCGCTGTTCAAGCCCCATGTGTTGATATGTATGGACCACATACCTACTAGGAGTCGGTCTGGATTTTTTGGGTCTATGGCCAGTTCGGCTGCACCTGTGTTCTCGTCCACAAAAAAGATTCGATTCCAGGTCTTTCCACCATCCTTAGTTTTATATACACCCCTTTCCTGCTGTGGTCCGTAGGTATGTCCAAGGGCAGCTGCATATACAATGTCTGGATTGGTAGGATGCACAAGGACCCGACCGATACGCCCCGTTTTCTCAAGGCCCATGTTTTTCCATGTTTTTCCACCATCCTCGGATTTATAAATGCCATCGCCCATGGCATGGGCGGGCCTAATCACAAAGGTTTCACCCGTGCCCACCCAAACGATATCGGGATTTGTTGGGGTAATGGCCACCGAGCCAATCGAAGAAACATCTTGGTCGTCAAAAATGGGGTCCCAGCTAATACCGCCGTCGGAAGTTTTCCACAATCCTCCCGATGCCGCACCGATATAGGTAGTCATGGGATCTCTAGGTACCCCCGCCATGGCAATGGTACGGTTGCCTTCTGGTCCTATAAAACGAAATCGTAGGTTCTCAAAAATAGCAGCATCGGTTTGGGGAAAAATTGAAACAAAGTTTAAAAGAAGTAATGCGAGCAATAAATACCGGATTTTCATGACAATTGGTTTGTTTTGGTATGGTGTACAAGTTAGCCAATTGTTGTCTAAAATAGCCTTTTAAAAAGGGTGTAATTATGGTAAATATGTGGTTCATTTCTTAAGAAAACAGTGGCTAATGCTTAATTTTATGTCAAAATCATAGACTTCATGAAATACGAACAAATTCCCAACGCCCTATTTATAAAAAACCGAGAGAAATTTATGGCCCGCATGCGCCCTAAAAGTATTGCGGTATTTAATTCCAACGACATTTACCCTATAAGTGCGGATAGTGTCATGCCCTTTGAACAGCACCGGGATATTTTCTATTTAAGCGGGGCCGACCAAGAGGAAACCATTTTGTTGCTGTTTCCGGATGCGATGGACAAAAAACACCGGGAAATTCTGTTCGTACGTGAGACCAACGAGCACATCGCCATTTGGGAAGGTGCAAAGTTGACCAAGCAACAAGCAACCGACGTATCGGGGATACAGACCATTTATTGGTTAAAGGAATTCGATAAAATATTCTTTGATTTGATGACGGAGGCCGATACCATTTACTTCAATACGAATGAGCATTACAGGCAAGCGGTAGAGACCCAAACCCGGGAAGACCGATTTATTCTCGCCTGCCAACAAAAATTTCCGGCCCATCAAGTGACCAAGAGCAACCCGATACTTCAAGAAATAAGAGGCGTCAAGGAACCGGTGGAACTGGAGCTCATGCAAATGGCCTGTAACATTACCGAAAAAGGTTTTAGAAGATTATTGGGCTTTGTAAAGCCCGGCGTCATGGAGTATGAAGTAGAGGCGGAACTGTTGCACGAATTTGTGCGGAACCGTTCCAAGGGATTCGCCTATCCGCCCATCATCGCTTCCGGGAATAATGCCAATGTGCTGCATTATTTGGAAAACAACAAACCCTGTAAGGATGGTGATATGCTATTGATGGATGTAGCCGCCGAGTATGCCAATTATTCCAGCGACCTTACCCGCACCATTCCTGTCAACGGGCGATTCACCAAAAGACAAAGAGAAGTCTACAACGCCGTCCTAAGGGTGAAGAACGATGCGACCAAAATGTTGGTACCTGGAACGCTGTGGGCTGAATACCATAAGGAATGTGGTAAACTCATGACCTCAGAATTATTGGGGCTCGGACTTTTGGACAAGGCCGATGTTCAAAATGAAAATCCGGAGTGGCCCGCCTACAAGAAATACTTTATGCACGGTACCAGTCACCATATTGGGTTGAATACCCATGACTACGGGGAGCTAAAAACACCCATGAAGGCCAACATGGTCTTTACTGTAGAACCGGGGATTTATATTCCCGATGAAAGGATGGGCATACGTTTGGAGGACGATGTGGTGATTCGGGAGAAGGGTGAACCATTTAATCTTATGCGTAATATTCCCATCGAAGTAGAGGAAATTGAGGATTTGATGAATGCCTAAGATCATCAAGGAATTATATTAAAACAATAGTGTTATGAAATTAGTATCGTGGAACGTAAATGGTATAAGGGCCTCCGTTAAAAAAGGCTTTGAAGAAGTGGTATCCAATTTTGATGCGGATGTTTTTTGTATTCAGGAGACCAAGGCACAGGACGACCAGGTGGTAGAGGCCTTATCCGGAATTGAGGACTACCATTTATATTCCAATAGCGCCGAGAAAAAAGGTTATTCGGGAACAGGGATCCTTTCAAAGCAAGAGCCGATCTCTTTTGGCAGTAATATGGGTATTGCGGACCATGATTTGGAGGGCAGGATTTCCTATGCTGAGTACCCCGACTTCTATTTGGTCAATGTCTATGTGCCTAATAGCGGTAATGGTTTAAAACGTTTAGACTACCGCTCTGGATGGGATAAGGACTTTACGGATTATCTTCTCGACTTGTCCAAAAAGAAACCATTGATCATTACGGGAGATTTTAACGTAGCCCATACGGAGAACGATTTGGCCAATCCCAAATCAAATTACAACAAAACGGCAGGTTTTACCCAAGTGGAAATCGATGGGTTTGAAAACATGCTTAATACCCTAAATCTAGTGGACAGTTTTAGGGCAATGCACCCAGATACGTTTGACAAATATACGTTTTGGAGTATGCGTGGCGGTGCCAGAAGTAGGAATGTAGGTTGGCGTATCGATTATTTTTTGGTGAGCGAATCGCTGTGGCCTAAAGTGAAGTCGGCGGAAATTCATGACCAGATTATGGGTAGCGACCATTGTCCCATCAGTTTGGAAATTGACATATGATTATGGGTGTATTTATGGTTTTACAGGATGTTTCCGAAATTGAAAAGAAAATGCAGGAAGCACCGGACAGTTCCTATGAAATTGGGGTAGCCATTGGCACCTATTTGCCTTTTGTAGTGTTGATTCTGGTAGCCTATTTTTTCTATTACTATTCAAAAAAGCGAAAAACTAAATAAAAATAGTTGCCTTGAACTCATTAATTATTTACTAATAAGAATATTCTTATAAATTACACCTATAATTAATTAACTTAACAAACTTTCAAGAAATTTTTGAAAAAAATGAAAATTTTTGGTACTAATGATAATAGGTTTATTTCAAAGGCATTATAAAATTTACAAGGGTTTTTCATTTATTCCCTTTCATTCCGAAGACCCTGAAACACTTTCCGTAATAATTGGCAACAATGGTTGCGGAAAAAGTTCAATTTTGGAAGCGGTTGATACATTTTTCAATAATAGAATTTTCAACATTAATATTGGATCAAAAAAAGGAGAAGCTTTTGTAGCACCTTTACTGCTATTTGAAAAAGAAAAATTAAAAAATTTCACACCATCAAATCAAAAATATATTGAGGTTTTAAGTGATTTTTTATGGGAGGAAAAAGCTTCTAATTCCAATTATAAACCAATTAAAAATTATTTTAGTTTTCGAAAAAATAACCTTTTAAAATACCGAGACACACATATTCTTTTAGTCCTTAGTAAGGAGTTTGACAATGGCAATCAATATTTTTTCACCTTTACCGGTTCAGTTCAAAAGAAATTTAAAGAAGCTGGTCTTCAACCATTTAAACCAAAAGAATATAACGCTTTAATTTCAAGACTAAGAAAGGTTTATACTTATCTATACATTCCCATTGAAACTTCTATTGAAGATTTTTTACGGATAGAAACAGAAGGAATGCAAAATTTAATAGATAAGAAAATTTCATCAGAAATTGACAAAACACTAACCGATAAAAGAATCACCCGAGCTACTGGACCCAATCGAACAAAAAAAATAAGTTTGCTGGATATCATTAATGAAAATTTGAAAAGATACATTAATGATACTGAAAGAACTATAAAAACTATTTATAAGGGCTATGATTTTAAAATGCAATACAAGGCAAAACAAAATCTAACTGCCAGTGATATTAAAGAGCAAATAATTTATTCCTATTTATCAAAAAGAACACTGAAAAAGGATGACAAACCAATAAGAAACTTAAGTGCAGGAGAAAGAAAAAAAGCTTTAATTGATATTGCGTACTCCTTTATATCTGGAGCAAAAGATAGGGACAGCGAGATAATTCTAGCAATAGATGAACCTGAATCTTCATTGCATATATCCAATTGTTATGACCAATTTATTAGGATTGAGGAAATAAGTGAGGCTAAAAATTGTCAAGTACTTTTAACAACCCATTGGTATGGTTCTCTTCCGATACTTAATAAGGGAACCTTGATTCAAATAGAATTGGATACAGATACACCCAAGCACAGAAGATTTAATTTCCAAAATTATTTTGAAGATAGGGGTAGCCACCCAAATGATATTCAACTAAAGAGCTTTTATGATTTGACAAGTTCAATAATTAGTTCTTTAAAGCACTATTCAACAAATTGGCTTATTGTGGAAGGGACTGATGATTTCAATTATTTATCAAAAAATTTAAGAATAAAAAATTTAAAAATTTTACCTGTAGGTGGTTGCGGAGTTGTTAAATTGTTGTATGATTTTCTATATGTCCCAATGAGTCATAAATCTGAAGCTTTAGATGTTAAAGGAAAAATTCTATGCCTTACAGATACTGATTTAATGGGGCCAGAATTACAACATTCTTCCGAAACAAGATCGAATAAATTAAAATTCAGGAGATTACAAATTATTGATGGGAAAGTAACATTGGTTAAGAATGAACATCAGGCACGAATGCCTTTAGAAATTGAGGAAGCAATAGACCCTAATGATTTTTTTAAATGTTTATCACAAACCATTAATTTACATGGAGATGAGGAATTGAAAAAAGATTTAATAAATTTTTCTGTATCAAAGAATGCTTCATGCAGTCAAATTAAAGGAGACTATTCGATGCTCACCTTTAATGGCGCCGCCAGTGACATGATTTCTAATAAAGAGAAAATTATGAATTTTATAGAAAAAAATAAGGAGAAAATATCTAAGGAGTATAAAGAATTAATAGTTACAAGCAAACCAAAATGGATGAATGAAATTGAGGACTATTTTAATCTTTAGAAGATGTTAGATTCCCTACAATAAAAGTCGCCAAAGCTGGCAACACCCACCCCAAACTATAATCCTGTAAAGGAATCCAAGAAAACGCCTCAGGTGTTGGCGCAAGGGATGGAATACTATTTAAAAAATCAGGGATACTAAAAATGATGGTCGTCCACACGACCGCTTTAAAAACTGTTGGGGAGGCGTATTTTTCCGGGACTATGTTCAATAATATCAAAACAATGGTAATGGGGTAAATGATCATCAAAGCCGGTAAGGCTACGGCAATAATGTAGTCCACATTAAACTGTCCCATGACAACCCCTAGAACACAGCCCAGGATAGCCGTGATGGTATACGCTTTTTGGGAATCTTGAAATCGTGATCGTATAAAATCCGAGGTACCCGTAACAATGCCTACGGCCGTGGTAAAACAGGCCAGGGCAACGAGCATACTCAAGAATAAATTTCCATAGGTGCCCAAGGCTTCGGTCGCCAATCCGGAGAGGAGTTCCGTTCTGGAAATATCCAAATCAAAAAGCGAATGGGACAAGGCCCCTGAAAGAATGAGTCCCATATAGATTAGAAAAAGGGCCAACCCGGCAAGCCATCCCGCTTTGCGGATCAAGGTCTTTTTTTCTGCATAACTTCTTTTTGTGTGCCTAATGTTTATGGAGACTATAATGACACCACCCACAACAACGGCCCCAATGGCATCAAAGGTTTGATAGCCCTCCAAAATGCCGGCTGTAAAGGTATTTTCCATAGTGCTGTGGGCAAAATCATAATCCAGCGAAAAGGTAATGACCCCAATGATGCCTATTAAAATGAGAAAGATGGCCGGGGTCAACAGTTTGCCAATGAGGTCCAGAATTTTTGATCGGTTCATGACAAATACGAACACTAAGACAAAATAGAGCATGCTGGTGAGCCAAGGTGAGCTATCAAAAAAAGGGGCAACGGCCATTTCATGGGTTACCGAGGCCGTTCTGGGTGCTGGTAGCCCTATGGCAATAGCATAAACGAGTAACGAATAGATCAGGGCAAAAGTGGGAGAAAATTTTTTCCCAAAATCAAAGATTGTTCCCTGCAGTTTGGCGTGGGCCAATATTCCCAGAATAGGAATCAGGACGGCTGAGGTACAAAACCCCAAGGTAACCAACCACCAAAGTTCACCCGATTTTAAACCAAGTTGGGGCGGCAATATTAAGTTACCGGCGCCAAAGAACAGGGAGAAAAGGGCAAAGGCCGTTACCCATATTTCCTTAGTCTTGAAAGCACTTGAAATCATGATGGGAAGATAGAAGAAAAAGATGGAATACCTATTTCAAAAAATCAAGACCCATAAAAATTTAGCGTTGACCACAAGTTTTATCCACATCACAACAAATTATGGTTCAGGTGCTTAAAAAGATATACTTTAACAAATATTATTGAAAACGCTTCGTTCTCATAATTGAAATACAGAAACCAAAAAAAAATCAACATTTAACCGATTCCCAAATCGAACCAAATGTGAACCTAAAAAATCCTAAGGCATGAAAAAACTTTTCTGCACCATCTTTGGACATCATTATGCCGTTTCCAAAAAAGTGACGTCCCACATCAAGGAATATAAATGTATCCATTGCAAAAAGGAGGTTACCACAGACGTAAGTGGCAACCTATCCATATTAACACCAGAACTGCAGGACATCAATAGAACCTTGGAACGTATTTACCAGTACAGACATAGCGAGCATCAAGTAGCGTAATGCACTTCTTTTAAAAAACACCGGGTTTTCGTCATTCCGTAACGCGTAACCCAACAACGAATTCCTGGAAATTAAGTAAGCATCTTTAATTCTTACCTGTCGTATGCCCCACAACGGTTAAGGAAAGAATCGCGCTTTTTTCCAGGATTTTTTATTCCTCCTGAAAGGAGTTCCAGCCCTGCGCTTTAAGGGGTATCAATGTTTCTGCTCTAGTTACCAAGTTTGCTCCACCGGATGTATCGGTCATATGCCCAATCACCGTTAGGTTTGGATTCCCCTTTATTTTTGGAAAATCGGCCTGATCTATCGTGAACAACAATTCGTAGTCCTCACCCCCGCTCAAGGCGATCATGGTGCCGTCCATCTTAAATTCCTCACAGGTAGAAATAACCGTTGGATCTAACGGAATTTTATTTTCGTACAGTGCACAGCCCACCTTACTGCTTTTGCATAAATGCAATATTTCCGAAGAGAGTCCGTCACTGATATCGATCATGGATGTTGGAATGACTTCCAGTTTTTCAAGCAATTCTACAATATCCTTGCGCGCTTCCGGTTTTAACTGTCGCTCTACGATGTAGGAATAGGGTTCCAAATCGGGTTGATTGTTCGGGTTGACCTTAAAAACCTCTTTTTCGCGCTCCAGTACTTGCAGTCCCATATAGGCTCCGCCCAGATCGCCTGAAACCACCAATAGATCATTTTCCTTGGCACCTGAACGATATGTGATTTTGTCTTCCTCGGCCTCGCCAATGGCGGTGACACTTATTAACATACCCGTTTTGGAAGAGGTGGTGTCGCCCCCGATCATGTCCACATTATAGGTTTTGCAAGCGAGATGGATGCCTGCATATAATTCTTCCAAGGCCTCTAAAGGAAAGCGGTTGGAAACGGCAAGGGACACCGTGATTTGGGTGGCCTTTGCGTTCATGGCATAGATATCGGAGAGGTTGACCATGACGGATTTGTATCCCAAATGCTTTAACGGCATGTAGCTTAGGTCAAAATGTACGCCTTCCACCAGCAAATCCGTAGAAAGTACCGTTTTTTTATTTTTAAAGTCCAGCACCGCAGCATCATCGCCCACGCCTTTTAGGGTAGAGGAGTGATTTAGGGTGAAATTTTGGGTCAGATGGTCAATAAGTCCAAACTCGCCCAATTTCTCCAAGGAGGTCCTTTCTTTATTCTTGTCTTCTAGCATGTTGCAAAAGTAAACAGGATATTTTATATCGTATCTTTACTATTAGGATAAATTTATCAAGATGGGATTAAGGGCCGTTCTATTGTTTTTATTCGTTTTCGTTTCCTGTTCCAAGGATAATGGGAATATTGATACTGATGTCCTGAATGAATCTGAAAACCCGGAAGTGCCGGGAGAAACGACCTCCTTTGTTCCCTGTGAAAATGGGTTTGCCGGAGACTATCCCTGTAATGGGTATGACTTATTGGGACACATTCCAATGACAGAGCTGAACGCACAATCGGGCAACGATATCTGGGGATGGACGGATGCCTCCACAGGAAAGGAATATGCCTTGATGGGCCTGGATAACGGAACCGCCTTTATTGATATTTCCGATACCGAGAACTTGATGTATCTAGGAAAACTGCCAACTGCTACAACGGCCAGTTCCTGGCGGGATATAAAAGTGTATGGGGACTATGCGTTCATTGTTTCAGAGGCGAATGCTCATGGGGTGCAGGTGTTCGACCTTACAAAATTGCGCGATGCTGTGGGCAATTCAAATGAATTTGAGGAAGACGGAAGGTTTACGGGTATCGGTAATGCCCACAATATTGTAATCAATGCGGTTACGGGGTTTGCCTATCCCGTTGGAACCAATCGGGATGATATTTACAATGGGGGTGTCCATTTCCTGGATCTTTCAAATCCCACAATGCCATTGGCCGCTGGCGGTTGGGGTGTTAATGGCTATACCCATGATGCTCAAGTAGTGACCTATACCGGTCCCGATACGGATTATACGGATAGAGAAATTTTTGTTGGGGCCAACGAGACGCAAGTCGTTGTGGTAGATATTACCAACAAGGAAAATCCTGTTGAGATTGCGACGCTTCCGTATCCCAATATTGGCTATACCCATCAAGGATGGTTTACGGAAGACCAGCGCTATTTTATCCTGGGCGATGAGTTGGATGAGATAAACTACGGCTTTAGGTCTAGGACCTTGATTTTTGATATGACGGATTTGGACAGCCCTGTGTTACATGATACCTATTTGGGCCCAACAAGTGCTATAGATCATAATGGTTATGTTTTGGGGAACGAGTTCTATTTGGCCAATTATACCGCAGGAATTAGGGTATTGGATATTTCAGATATTGAAGGTAAGAATATAGCTGAAACAGGTTTTTTTGATACGTTTCCGCAGAATGATAATACCGAATTTGATGGCGTTTGGAGTGTTTATCCGTTTTTTGAAAGCGGAAAGATTGTTGTCAGCGATATAAGCGACGGGTTTTTTGTGATTAAGAAATCGGAATAGAAAATGTACAGGTTTCATTTCATTTGGGCACTTATCTTCTTTTGGTCCTGTTCCAAGGATGCCAATGGGGAAAACCTTGAAAGTAACGAACAAGGTTTTTTGGGCGAAGTTGAATGGATCAAGACTTTTGGTGGATCGGGCGAGGATATTGGTCAGGCCATTATCCAGACTTCGGATGGGGGCTATGCCATTTTGGGATTTTCCAACAGTATTGATGGTGATTTACAGGGAAAAACAGTTGAGGTCAATGATTATTGGCTATTGAAACTGGATGCCGATGGAAATGCACAGTGGAGCAAGACCTATGGCGGCTCCAAGGACGATAGGGGACAGAGTTTGGTCCAGACCATGGACGGTGGTTATGCCCTTACAGGATACGCAATGAGCGACGATGGTGATGCCTCTTTGAATCGGGGTTTTCATGATAATTGGTTGTTGAAACTCAATACTACCGGGGAGATCGAATGGGAAAAAAGCTATGGTTTTTCCGGTCATGATCATTCCTACGACCTTTTACAGACCGAGGACGGGGGTTTTTTCTTTACCGGTTTTTTGGATATTACTTCGGCCCGGGCCGATGGATATACGGAAAAAGGCAACACGCTCACCCGACATGGTGTGGGGGAATTTTGGGGTACCAAAATCGACCCGTTTGGGGATGTTGAATGGCGGGGTTACTTTGGGGGCACTAACAATGACAGGTCACATGCCGTGGTGAGATCGCAGGATGGGGGTTTTGTCATGGCCGGATTCTCGGAAAGTAATGATTTTGATATCAGCAATCCGGGAGGTAGTTATGATTTTTGGCTTGTGAAATTGGATAACACGGGGACGATGGAATGGGAACGTTCTTTTGGCGGAACGGGAATAGAGATCTCCTATGATATAGACAACACCTTGGACGGCGGTTACGTGGTTGTTGGCAATACCTTTAGTACCGATGGGGACATTACCGCTAGTAAGGGGGAATCCGACTTCTGGCTGGTAAAAGTGGACGGTTCCGGCAACCTTATTTGGGAGCGCACTTTTGGAGGCAGTCGGTTTGACGCTGCACAGGCTGTTGTATCGAGCAAAGATGGCGGTTATTATGTTGTTGGTAATTCTAAAAGTTCAGATCAGGATGTATCATCCAATAATGGCGAAAATGATATTTGGATGCTAAAAACCGATGATAAAGGCAACCTGCTTTGGCAAGGTTCCTTTGGTGGTTCCCAAATAGACTTTGGCTATGATGTAGTAGAAGGCGAGGATGGAAGTGTACTGCTTATCGGAGAAAGTCAAAGTGTTGATTTCCAAGGACTGGGATCAAAAGGAAAATCCGATTTGGTACTCATTAAACTCCGGTAAATTCCCTTTTCTTCAACATAGAGAAGTCCTATAGTTTAATACGTTATAATAATGTTAGGTTCTATTGTTA
This sequence comes from Maribacter algicola, assembly GCF_003933245.1. Lineage (NCBI taxonomy): Bacteria > Pseudomonadati > Bacteroidota > Flavobacteriia > Flavobacteriales > Flavobacteriaceae > Maribacter > Maribacter algicola. The sequence continues at coordinate 1,166,263 of NZ_QUSX01000001.1, read as the reverse complement.
AAACCTACCAATGAAGTATATTTGTGAACTATTTATAATTAATCCATTTTAAGATATGATACAAGTATCGGAAACGGCAAAAAAGAAGGTGAGAACCCTTATGGAAGAGGAAGGGTTCGATGCTTCCAAGGATTATGTCAGGGTGGGCGTAAAGAGTGGAGGCTGTAGCGGTTTGTCCTATGAACTCAATTTCGATAACAAAATGGACGAAACGGACAAGGTTTTTGAAGATAATGACGTACGGATCATTGTAGACAAAAAGAGTTTTTTATATTTAGTGGGGACCACCTTGGAATACTCCGGAGGTCTTAATGGGAAAGGTTTTGTGTTTAACAATCCAAACGCCCAGCGCACTTGTGGATGCGGGGAGAGTTTTTCACTGTAAGCCCCCTAGCCCCCAAAGGGGGAACGCTTTGGGTGGTACTCTAGTAGAGTTAATTTAAAAAGATAGTTAATATCTGTTATACGAGAAGAAGAAATTTAACAATTAAAACAAAGTCCCCTTTGGGGATTTAGGGGCTTTTAGTTATGGCATATACTGAAGAGGAATTAAAAAAAGAACTGGAAACCAAGGAGTACGAGTATGGTTTCTATACGGACATAGAATCGGATACCCTTCCTGTAGGACTAAACGAGGAAGTGATTATTGCGATTTCCAAAAAGAAGGATGAACCTGACTGGATGACCCAATGGCGCTTGGAAGCTTTCAAAGCCTGGAAGGAAATGGAGGAGCCGGAATGGGCAAACGTTAGGTATAAAAAGCCCAATTTTCAGGCTATTTCCTATTACTCGGCACCTAACAAGAAACCAAAGTATGATAGTTTGGATGAAGTAGATCCAGAATTGTTGGATACGTTCAAAAAACTGGGTATCTCTATAGATGAGCAAAAGAAACTGGCAGGGGTTGCCGTGGATATCGTGATGGATTCCGTTTCGGTAGCTACTACTTTTAAGAAGACCTTGGCAGAGAAAGGTATTATTTTTTGTTCTATTTCCGAAGCAATTAAGGAGCATCCGGAATTGGTCAAAAAATATATAGGCACCGTAGTTCCCAAAAAGGACAACTTCTATGCGGCCTTGAATTCCGCCGTTTTTTCCGATGGTAGTTTTTGCTATATCCCAAAAGGAGTGCGCTGCCCTATGGAACTATCCACTTATTTTAGGATAAATCAAGCAGGTACCGGTCAGTTCGAAAGAACCCTGGTCATAGCCGATGAAGGGAGTTATGTAAGTTATCTGGAAGGGTGTACCGCGCCATCCAGGGACGAGAACCAATTGCATGCCGCCGTGGTTGAGCTTATTGCCCTGGACAACGCGGAAATAAAATACTCCACGGTACAGAACTGGTTTCCCGGAGGCAAGGATGGAAAGGGTGGGGTTTATAATTTTGTAACCAAGCGTGGAATTTGCGAGAAGAATGCGAAAATTTCCTGGACACAGGTGGAAACAGGTTCCGCCGTAACATGGAAATATCCTTCTTGTATCCTAAAAGGGGACAACTCCATTGGCGAGTTTTATTCCATTGCGGTTACCAATAATTACCAACAGGCGGATACGGGAACCAAAATGATTCACTTGGGTAAAAACACCAAGAGCACCATCATTTCAAAAGGAATATCGGCAGGTAAATCACAGAATAGTTACAGGGGTCTGGTACAGATTAATAGTCGTGCGGACAATGCACGTAATTTTTCACAATGTGATTCCTTGTTGATGGGCAACGAATGTGGGGCCCATACGTTTCCATATATCGAAGCAAAAAATAAAACGGCTCAAATAGAGCATGAGGCTACCACTAGTAAAATTGGGGAAGACCAAATTTTCTATTGCAATCAACGTGGTATCGATACGGAAAAGGCCATCGCGTTGATCGTTAACGGATTCAGCAAAGAGGTATTGAACAAGTTGCCCATGGAATTTGCCGTTGAGGCCCAAAAATTATTGGAAATTAGTTTAGAGGGGTCGGTAGGTTAAATGGTTACGGGATGCCCCTCGAGCGCAGTCTAGGGGTCATTCCTTGTTCTTTTTTAATGAGTTATAGTAGAAATTTATGAAAAGATTTTTCTTGTTTACAGCGGTTTTAATTGGATTTCTTTCCTGTAAGGAAACCAAGAAAGAAGAGAAAACCGAGGTTGCCGAAGCACCGGCACCAGAGATTAAACTCTATACGTTTGATGGAGGTACGGTAATGGTCAATAACTTGGAGTTATTTTCCCAAGACTCTACGTATCAAGGTCAGACCAAGGAATTTGCCGATCCTTTTTACGTAATTGTTCACCCCGAAGGGACTTTAATGTGGGATGCCGGTTTACCACAAATGTTGGTAGGTCAGCCCGAGTATACGGATCCTTCAGGAGCGTTTACTGTTTCTAGGAAGGATTCCGTGGTAAATCAATTGAAAAAAATAGGAATGACCCCTGACGATATTGATTACATCGCACTTTCGCACACCCATTTTGATCATAGCGGGCATGCAAACACCATGAAAAACGCTACTTGGTTGGTTCAAGGTCCGGAGTATGATTTTATCACCAGTGAGGAAGTTAAAATTAGTGGAGAGGGAATTTATGAGGCAATTCAGGAATTGGACAAGATTCAAAAAATAGAAGGGGATTATGATGTGTTTGGGGATGGAACTGTGATTATGAAATCCATGCCGGGACACACGCCCGGGCATCAAGTACTGTTTTTGGATTTACCCGAAAACGGACCTACACTGTTAACAGGGGACTTGTATCACCTTTACGAAAATAGGGAACATAAGAGAGTTCCCAGTTTTAATTATGATGTAGAAGAAACCTTGGCAAGCATGGAAGATTTTGAAATATTTGTAAAGGAAATGGACGCCAAGGTCTATGTACAACATCAAAAAGAAGATTTTAATAAAATGCCAAAGGCACCTGAATATTTAAAGTAACAGATTATGTTGAAAATAAAGAACCTGCATGCACAGGTAGAAGACAAGGAAATATTAAAGGGAATAAACCTTGAAGTAAAAGCAGGAGAGGTACATGCCATTATGGGACCTAATGGTTCTGGCAAGAGTACCTTGGCAGAGGTCATTGCCGGTAAGGAGGAATTTGAAGTTACCGAGGGCTCGATTGAGTTGGAAGGTGAGGATTTAGAGGAAGTAGCTCCGGAAGAAAGGGCGCATAAAGGTATTTTCCTTTCCTTTCAATACCCTGTAGAAATTCCAGGAGTGTCTGTCACCAATTTTATGAAAACGGCCATCAATGAATCTAGAAAGGCCAAGGGGTTAGAGGATATGCCCGCCAACGAAATGTTGAAGTTGATTCGTGAGAAATCGGAATTGTTGGAAATAGACCGCAAATTTCTATCAAGGTCTTTGAACGAAGGTTTTTCAGGAGGGGAAAAGAAGCGTAACGAGATTTTTCAAATGGCCATGTTAGAGCCTAAAGTGGCCATTTTGGATGAGACGGATTCCGGACTGGACATTGATGCCTTGCGTATCGTTGCTAACGGGGTCAATAAGTTAAAGAGCAAGGATAACGCCGTAATCGTAATTACCCACTATCAAAGATTGTTGGATTATATTGTTCCCGATTTCGTACACGTATTGCACGATGGTAAAATTGTGAAGTCCGGAGGTAAGGAATTGGCCTTGGAGCTTGAGGAAAAAGGATATGATTGGTTAAAGCAGGAAACAGTTTCTGGTTAAAAGTACAAGGTATCAGGTACAAAGTGGTACGTATCAAAAACTAACCACTTTTTACTAACTACTTAATACTAAAAATATGGATTTAAAAGATAAATTGATTTCTTCCTTTATGGCGTTCGAAAACAACGTGGATGTGGAGCATCCCGTTCATGATGTGCGTATGGAAGCGATAAAGAACTTTGAGAAAAAGGGATTTCCTACCAAAAAGGAGGAGGCTTGGAAATACACTTCCCTGAACGGTCTACAAAAAATAGACTTTAGCATTTTCCCTAAGGAAGAGAATGCCTTGGAATACAAGGATGTGAAGAAGTATTTTCTTCATGAGATAGATACCTATAAAATCGTTTTTATTGACGGAATCTATAGTTCCTATCTTTCCGAGACGACCCATGACGGTGTGGATATCTGTTTGATGAGTGCGGCGCTGACAAAACCCATGTATCAACCCGTAATCGATGTATACTTTAACAAAGTAGCCTCCAAGGATGAATCCTTGACCACGTTGAATACAGCATTTAGCAGGGAAGGGGCATACATCTACATCCCAAAGAACAAAATGCCAAGGAAACCTATCGAAATCTTACATTTTGCTACGGGTAACGAGGCCTCTTTGATGTTGCAGCCTAGGAACTTGGTCATTGTGGAAGAAAATGCGGAGGTACAGATTATTGAAAGACACCAAAGCTTAACAAGCAATGAGGTATTGACCAATTCTGTAACCGAAATATTTGCCGCAAAAAATGCCATTGTAGATTACTATAAGATTCAGAACGATGCCCCAACGGCCTCTTTGATTGATAATACCTATATCGATCAAAAGGACAAGAGCGTTGTGAGGGTACATACGTTCTCTTTTGGTGGAAAATTGACCCGTAACAACCTTAACTTTTACCAGAACGGAGAACATATTGACTCAACTATGAAGGGGGTGACAATTTTGGGGGACAAGCAACATGTAGACCATCATACGTTGGTGCACCATATAGAGCCCAACTGCGAAAGCCATCAGGATTACAAAGGGATTTATGGAGATAGTTCCACCGGGGTTTTCAACGGTAAGATCATAGTCGATAAAATAGCCCAGAAGACCAATGCATTCCAACAGAATAACAATATTTTAGTAAGTGATAAGGCCACTATCAATACCAAACCGCAATTGGAGATTTTTGCGGATGACGTAAAATGTTCCCATGGTTGTACCATTGGACAGTTAGATGAGGATGCACTATTCTATCTACAGACACGTGGGATACCACAAAAAGAGGCCCGTGCGCTTTTGATGTATGCCTTTGCCAACAATGTATTGGCAACGGTTCGGATTCCGGAACTCAAAACACGAATCAATAAATTAATAGCGAATAAATTAGGGGTGAACCTAGGGTTCGACTTGTAGAAATCGTATGAAATATTATCATAGATATAAGAGGGTCATTATTATAATGGCCCTTTTTTTATTGTCAAACCTAGGGGTAAAAGCACAAGAGGCACATTTTGGGGTCAAGGGGGGACTCAATTATTCTTCCATTGTGGGTGACCTTACGGATGGATTAAAGTTTAGATTCTCCGGTCACGGTGGCATATTTGTGGAAATCGATTTCTCCGAGAAATTTAAGCTGCAACCAGAGCTGTTATATTCTTCCCAAGGATTTCAATATAGTACGGATTTGGCCGCCATTCAAACCAATGGTTCTGTTGGGGAAGAAAACGATTTCAGGACCAACGTTCAGTTAAATTATCTTATGATTCCTATTTTGGGAAAGTTTGCCCTTAATGACCGTATAGACCTAGAATTTGGTCCACAGTTTGGTTTTTTGCTCAATCAGGTAATAAAAAATAAAGACTTGAATCAGGATTCCAATTTGGAAAGAAGATCTTCCATTTCCGGGGATTTTCAATTGGATTATGGCGCGGCCGTAGGATTAGGGTTAAAATTGAACGACAATTTCTCGGTTTCCCCAAGGTTTTATATCGGGCTTCGAAATAGGTTAAATGCACTCCAAGGAGCACAGAACTACAACGCTGCCATACAGTTATCGCTGAATTATGTATTCAGGTGATTTTTCTTGGGTGGATTCGAGGTTTTCTGATGAAGCTAAAGGTTTTTGAGACTTTTCTATTTTAAGAATTATTGGTGCTACAATTAACGGTTTGTTGAGTAATATTAACAAACCATTTTTATTTTCCTACAATTCGTAAATCTACATTAGCTACTTCAACAACTAATCTAATCAACATCTATGAAACAGTTTTTTATCACTTCGGCTTTTGTTTTTATTTCTTTGATTACATATGCCCAAGACCAGAAATGGAGTGTTGAGGCCAGTTATCCTTTAACTTTCAAAACAGCACCTGCAATAGGGGAAATCAATGAGGTCTTGGATTTGGGTGCGAAATACCGTTTTTTAAATCTTGGTATCTTCAAGTTAGGCACTGGCATTAATATATCCTACTTTAGGGAATATGACAACTTCACTTACGGATCACAGAGTGGGGATGCTTTTTTTGATTATAAAAAGAATGTCGTGATTTTGCAGCCTAAGGTTTTTGGAGAAATGGAAATACCAGGTTTCACAAGGCTAAAACCTCAAATAGGATTAGGATATTCCATTTTGTTCAATAATACATATTCCAATAATAATAACGATATAGTTTATGATTTGCCAACTTCATCAGATGGAGGGCTAAATTTAAACTTGGGAGTTAGTTATAATCTTACAAAGAGATTTTATGTACAAATTCAGTGGGATTACTTATGGATGCATTATAAGGGCAATACAGATCTTTCTGGGCAATCTTACTCATATAGTATAAGGGAAAATCTAAACATTTTTAAAGCGGGTATCGGTTTTCGGTTTTAATAAACATTTTTAGAATAAACAGGTAAGGTGTTTGGACGGAAAAAAAAGTAATTGGCCAATTCATTTGGTATCTAAAAATAGTTTGTAGTATTTTTCCCAAAAATATCCATTGATAGAAAAGACCAATTATTAATAGGATATTCTATTTTAAACCTAACCAAATCTTTAAATGATATTTCAAAAGTTCTCTTTGCCTATTTGGCTGTCTGTTTTAATGTTATTACTCAATATTAGCGTACAAAGCCAAATCACCTATGAAAAAGGATATTTTATTGACAATTCTGGAAACAAGACAGAATGCTTGATTAGAAATGTGGACTGGATGAAGAACCCTGATTCTTTTCAGTATAAACTTTCTGAAAATGAAGATGCTCAAACTGGGAATTTGACCAATACACAGGAGTTTGGCGTGATTGGAGAATCAAAATTCATAAGGGCAACGGTAAATATTGACCGATCCAGTCAAGAAGTCGATAAATTGACCTTGGTCCGTGAACCAAGTTTTTCCAATGAAACCCTATTTTTAATGGTGTTGGTTGAAGGAAAAGCAACACTCTACAAATTTGAAGACTCGTTTGGGGCAAATTATTTTTACAAAGTTTCAGATGGTAAAATCGAGCCTTTGGTGTTTAAAAAATACATTACTCGTGAAAATAAGATTGGTGAAAATGTACAGTACAAGCAGCAATTATTTAATGCATTTAATGGTCAAGGAGTTACCGAAAAAGAACTATCTAAGCTGGCCTATAGAGAGAAAAGTTTGACTTCTTTTTTTCAAAAGGTTAATAATGAAAGTAGCATTGATGCCATAAGCTACTCAAAAGAAAATCGAAAAAAATGGATCAATATTATTCTTAGACCTGGAATACATTATTCGTCAGTAAACCTTGAAGTTTCACCAACAAATACAGGTTTGGTTAGAAGGGAATTTACTTTTGAGAATAAATTATCACCTAGGGTTGGAGTTGAAATTGAAGCTGTTATGCCTTTTAATAAAAATAAATGGGCGGTGACTGCCGAACCTTTTTATGAAACCTATGAATCAGAATTGCCTATAAGTGCCAGTCAAACACTATCTGTAGATTATAAGTATTTTGGTTTAGGCTTAGGAATAAGACATTATCTTTTCTTAAACGACAATTCAAAACTATTCATAAACGCTTCGGGTATTTTTGCCATTGACAGTGGTAATTCTAATATTGATATTGGACCTTCCAGACCAATTGAAAAAGGGAGTACTGTTGCAGCTGGTCTAGGTTTTGCGTACAACAATAGATTCTTTGTTGAATTCAGGCATACGTTTGACAGGCAGCTTCTCAATTATGTTTTTCAAAATGCCCAATATAGCGGACAATCCTTAATCTTGGGTTATAGGTTGTTCTAGAGACCGTACTTTCATTGTGTGAGATAGTGTTAAGATTTGGGTTGAACTTTGAAGTTTATTTAATTCGAATTTAATACTGTACTAGGTATCTTTGTATATCATTAAGTCGATATGCTAGATATTAATAAGATACGCGAAGATTTTCCAATACTTAAAAGAAAGGTCAATGGCCAGCCTCTAGTGTACTTGGACAATGCCGCAACTTCACAAACACCAAAACAGGTCATTGGAGCCATCGTAGATTATTATGAAAACTACAATGCCAACATCCACAGAGGCGTTCACACCCTTTCACAGGAGGCAACGGACAAGTACGAGCAGGCCAGGATAAAAATCCAGAGGCATTTTAATGCGGCCAATCCCTATGAAATAATTTTTACGTCGGGAACGACCCATAGCATCAATTTGGTAGCCAATGGTTTTTCATCCATTCTTAAAAGGGGTGATGAGGTTTTGGTGTCCGCTATGGAGCATCATTCCAATATTGTACCATGGCAAATGCTATGTGAGCGCACAGGTGCTGTTTTAAAGGTTATCCCCATGAACCAAGAAGGGGAATTGTTGATGGATGTGTACGATGAATTATTGTCCAAAAAAACGAAACTGGTATTCTGTAATCATATCTCCAATGCCTTGGGAACAATTAATCCTATTGAGGAAATAATAGAAAAGGCACATAATCTAGGCGCTGCGGTTTTAATAGATGGTGCACAGGCGGCTCCCCATATTGTAGCGGATTTACAGGCCTTGGATGTCGATTTCTACACCTGTTCCGCACATAAAGTATGTGGTCCCACAGGAGTAGGTATGCTCTATGGCAAGGAAAAATGGTTAAAAAAACTACCCCCCTATCAAGGTGGTGGGGAAATGATCGCCGAAGTTACCTTTGAAAAAACGACCTATGCAGACCTGCCGCATAAGTTTGAGGCCGGAACCCCAAATATTTGTGGAGGTATTGCTTTTGGTGCAGCATTGGATTACATGAATAGCATTGGTTTTGAAGAAATTGCCAAATACGAGCACGAATTGCTGCTCTACGCTACCCAAGAATTGTTAAAGATAGACGGCCTCAAAATTTACGGTACTGCTAAAAATAAAACTTCGGTTATTTCCTTTAATATTGATGGTATTCATCCTTATGATATAGGCACCATTTTGGATAAATTGGGCATCGCCGTGCGAACCGGGCATCATTGTGCCCAACCTATCATGGATTTTTATAAAATCCCGGGTACGGTAAGGGCCAGCTTTAGTTTTTATAATACCAATAAAGAAGTGGATGTCTTGGTCGAGGGAGTACGAAGGGCTCGAAACATGCTCTTGTAAGGCAATTTGTTAGAGTAAGACTAAACTTTTGATTCCCAAGAATTCCTATTGTACTTTTGTAGAAAAGCGATACATGCAAATAAAAGAAATACAGGAAGAAATTATAGACGAGTTCTCCATGTTCGATGATTGGATGCAGCGCTATGAGTATATGATAGAGCTTGGAAAATCATTGCCTTTAATTGAGGAAACCTATAAAACCGATGATAATATCATTAAGGGATGCCAGAGTAAGGTATGGGTGCATGCAGAACTAAAGGATGATAAGTTGGTATTTACCGCAGATAGTGATGCCATTATAACCAAAGGTATTATAGCCATTTTAATACGGGCCTTTAGTAACCAAAAGCCTAAGGATATTATTGAGGCGGATACGGAATTTATAGATAAAATAGGACTTAAGGAACATTTGTCGCCCACAAGGGCCAACGGACTGGTGAGTATGATCAAACAGCTGAAACTTTATGCTGTGGCTTATCAAACCCAAATAAAATAAAAGACATGAAAGAAGAAGTAGTAGGAACGGATACCTCAGATTTGGGGGAGAAAATCGTAAAGGTGCTTAAAACCATTTACGATCCAGAAATCCCTGTGGATATTTATGAACTTGGACTCATTTACGATGTTTTGGTCAATGAGGACAACGAGGTAAAAATTTTGATGACCCTAACGTCTCCCAATTGTCCGGTTGCGGAAACACTTCCGGTAGAGGTTGAGGAAAAGGTGAAATCCTTAAATGCCATCAAGGATGCGGAAGTGGAGATTACTTTTGATCCACCTTGGACGCAGGATTTGATGAGTGAAGAGGCCAAATTGGAACTGGGACTTTTATAAGTATTGATGGCGGAGGAAATTGTAAATAGGGTCGCCCAAAGCAAACTGGTTACGTTCAACCTAGAAGACCATTACCCTGCCGGTGAACGGAAACTATTGGATATAAAGGACTGGTTGTATGAGGGTATTATTCTGAGGGAAAAAGAGTTCAGGACAACTCTGGAGGAATACGATTGGAGCCAATACCAGGACTGCTATGTGGCGCTAACGTGTTCCAGTGACGCCATTGTGCCCGGATGGGCATTTATGTTGATCACAACTAAATTACAACCAATCGCCAAAAGAATTGTACAAGGTTCAATGGAGGATTTGGAGACCGCGCTTTACTACGATGTCATCAATACCTTGGACTTCTCCCTATATCAAGATAAACTCATAATTGTAAAAGGGTGTAGCAAAAGACCGGTACCTCCGAACGCCTACATCTTTTTGACACAAAAGCTGCAGAAAGTGGCCAAGTCCATTATGTACGGGGAGGCCTGTTCTTCGGTTCCCCTTTTCAAGCGTAAATAATCGGTCAATTTTTGCAACCAAAAAGTGACTATTCGTACATTTGGTGTCTAATTGAAATAAACACTAAATCATGAAAAACATTTTCTTAGTTACTTTTCTTCTCTTGGGTTGTGCGTTTGGTTTTGCCCAAACGGAAGAGGAATTAAAATCTGAAATGGGTCCAAAGAAGGATTCTATTGCAGCAATTCAGGCCCGGGTAGATGCCATTCAGGCCAAAATCGATGCGCTTCCAGGATGGAAGAAGGGCGCTTTTGGTACCATAGGTGCCAATTTGACCAACTTTAACAATTGGTATGCCCAAGGTTCACCAAACAACTCTTCAGGAAACATTGGCGTTACCGTAAACGGATTCGCTAATCTACAAGAGGAAAAATTCTTTTGGAGAAATGCCATGAACGTTAATCTTGCATGGGTGAAATTCGATGACAAGGATGACCCTGATGATGATGATAGCTTTAGACAGGCATCGGACGTATTTACAATTTCTTCATTGTACGGTCAAAAACTCAGTGAAAAGTTCGCCATATCAGGATTGGGCGAATATAGAACTACTATTTTAAGCAATTTCAATGACCCTGGATATTTGGATTTGGGTGTGGGAGCTACTTGGACCCCTATTACGGATTTGGTAGTGGTCATCCATCCGTTGAACTACAACTTTGTTTTTAGCAAGAACGACGCTGTTTTTGAGTCTTCTTTGGGAGCCAAGATTGTTGCCGACTATACTAGAAAAATTGGTGCCGTCAACTTTAAGACCAACCTATCAATGTTCCAAAGTTATAAGAGCGGTGATCTTTCCAACTATACTTGGATCAACTCTTTTGGTTACACGCTTTGGAACGGTATTGGACTTGGTTTTGAGTTTGGACTAAGGAACAACAAACAAGAGGCCTTAAATTATGCTTTGAACGGCCCAAACCCTGTTGCAAATGCTACTTTTGATAATATTGAGAATGACCTACAGACCTACGTCCTGTTTGGGTTAAATTATGCGTTTTAAGTCATAAGTTTCAAATAAATCAAAAAAAGCCCTCCTTTTTAGGAGGGCTTTTTGGTTAAGTAGGTATCGTAAAATTTGGGGTTTTACTTATAGCTTAAGAAGTTAAATACTGATTTGGGGTCAACACTATCACTTAAACACAGGGTAAAGGTACGGCCTTCATTAAGGTTGGACAGCATTTATGTTGTGAACCAAACCCAAAATGTGGTGTAAAATATGAGTGGTTTAATTTGATCGATGAATTACACTGGAGCTTTTTAAAATGGCTATTGAAATTCGTCCAAATTCTCCGGATACAGGAAATTATTGTATGGAAAACGCGTGACATGTATGTCCCTGACCTCATTGTATACCCGTTTTCTAAACTCGTCCAGATTTTCTTTGTTCAAGGCAGAAATGAATAAGGCTCTATCGCCTACTTTCTCCATCCAAGTTAGTTTCCATTCCTCAATGGTGAAATGCCTGGAGGTTTTTTCCGTCATAAGATCATCCTCTGCAATGACCTCATTTTTATATTGATCGATTTTGTTAAATACCATTATGGTCTTTTTGTCGGAACTTTTGATTTCAGAAAGAATCTGATTGACGGAGTTTATGTGTTCCTCAAATTGGGGATGGGAAATGTCCACTACATGCAATAGGAGATCCGCCTCCCTAACCTCGTCCAAGGTACTTTTAAAGCTTTCCACCAATTGGGTGGGCAATTTTCTAATAAATCCAACGGTATCGCTTAAAAGAAAGGGGAGGTTTCCAAGAACCACTTTTCTTACCGTGGTATCCAAGGTTGCAAAAAGCTTGTTCTCCGCAAAAACATCACTTTTGCTAATGACGTTCATTAAGGTAGATTTCCCAACGTTGGTATAACCAACAAGGGCAACCCGTACCAGCGACCCCCGGTTGCCGCGCTGGGTCTCCATTTGCCTATCTATCTTCTCAAGCTTTTTCTTAAGCAGTGTAATACGGTCGCGCACGATACGTCTATCCGTCTCAATTTCCGTTTCACCCGGACCGCGCATCCCAATACCTCCTTTTTGCCGTTCCAAGTGTGTCCATAAACCAGTTAAACGTGGTAACAAATATTCGTACTGGGCCAGCTCCACCTGTGTTCTGGCATAGCTGGTCTGGGCACGTTGGGCAAAGATGTCCAAGATAAGACTGGTACGGTCAATGATTTTACAGCGCAACTGTTTTTCTATATTCCGCTGCTGGGCAGGGCTAAGTTCATCATCGAATATTACGGAACCAATTTCGTTTTCGTCCACAAAACGTTCAACCTCCTCCATTTTACCACTACCAATTAGCGTTTTGGGATTGGGTACGTCGACCCTTTGTACAAAACGTTTCATAACCTCCCCGCCCGCCGTATAGGTAAGGAACTCCAATTCATCCAAATATTCTGTTACTTTCTCTTCGTTTTGTTCCTTATTGATAATTCCAATGAGGACGGCCTTTTCGTATTCTGTAGTTTTCTTTTCTAACATATATAGGTAAAGTGCAAAATTACGGAAAACCGCCTATGCTATTTTAGTAATTTTATGGCCCCTAAAAAAAGGACATGCGATTCCCATTCTTTAAAAGGAAAATTTCAAAACAATTATTTACCATCGCTTTCTATAATCTCGAAAACCTATTTGACCCCAAGAACAATGTTCGTACGCTCGATGAGGATTTTACTCCTGACGGATTTAAAAAATGGACACCCAAAAAGTATCGCAAGAAATTATCTGGATTGGCCAAGACCATATTTAAAATAGGACAATCGGCAAATCCCTATCCGCCTGTAATCGTCGGTGTGGCTGAGGTAGAGAATCAATCAGTTTTAAGGGATTTGATCGAAACCGAGCCTTTAGAGGATGTGGATTATGATTTCGTGCACTATGAATCACCTGACGAACGGGGAATCGATACCGGACTTATATACAATAGAAAGTATTTCAAGGTAATCATGTCCGAAGCAATCCCGCTTATGGTATGCAACCCTGATGGAGTTCGTGATACTACCAGGGATATCCTATATGTATGCGGCCACCTGAATGGAGAAAAAATACATTTGTTCGTGAATCACTGGCCGTCCAGAAGGGATGGTGCAGAAAGCACCGAATATAAAAGAATGGCTGCCGCCGAAGTTGTAAAAGGAAAAATAGCCACTATTGAAAGGGATGAACCCAATCCCAAATGCATCGTAATGGGAGATTTCAATGACGATCCTTCCTCCAAGAGTGTTCAAACACTTTTACAGGATACGGGGTTACATAACCCAATGGAAAGCCTTCATATACCAAAGTCGCGGGGAAGTGCCAGTTACAAAAAAACCTGGAGTTTATTTGACCAAATACTACTTTCCCATAGATTCTATAAATATGAAAAAGGAAGCCACAGTTTCGATACCGCCAATATTTTTGACCAAGATTTTTTAAAGGAAATAAAAGGGAAATACAAGGGGAATCCCTTTAGGACCTTTGTTGGTAAAAAATACTTGGGCGGTTACAGTGACCATTTTCCTGTGTACATCGTTCTAAAGCTCAACAAGTAGAAAAAGGAAGAATAATCCTACAAACATCAAAATTTGATACTTTCACAACAGCCTTCAAGAATCTAGTGTGTAGTTCATCGAATATATAGGGGCAATTGATTATCGAATTCGGTTCAACCTATAATATTGTAGTCCAAATCTTACATAATCTAATTATGCTATGGACTCTAGAATTCGCTTCTTTTATAATGGTGTAACCATGTCGTTCTTATTCCTTTTTGTCTCCGTGGGCCAGAAGATGGTTGCTCAATCCCTGGAATTAAAGTCTTTGATTAAGAAAGAATATGATTTTTCTAAAATAGGTTCCATGCAAGTAGACCTCGAATTCGACTATGAGGTGAACAGGGCCAAGACGATGGCTATGGCTAAAGCGAATAATCTAAAAATCAAGGAGGTATTGCCCAATGGTAAAAAGGTCGAATTGCAGGAAATTGGTCATGATGGTAGCCCCATCTATTATGAGACCTATGCCGATAATGCCAGTCAAACTTCCAGGGCCTCCGCCCTACATAATAACGGTCTTTTGAATTTGGATTTGGATGGTCTTGGTATGGAAGTTGGTGTCTGGGACGCTGGTGTGGCGATGACCACACATCAGGAATATGATGTAAGGGCCCATGTGGGTGATGGAGGTACGGAAATCGATGCGCATGCCACTATGGTCACCGGAAGTTTGATTTCTTCCGGGATAAAAAGAAATGCACAGGGAGTCGCCTACAGGGCCAGTGTTCTTTCACACGACTGGACTCGGGACAAGATCGAAGTAGCGGAGGCCGCGGCCAATGGGTTGTTACTTTCCAACCATTCTTATGGAATAAAGACGGACCGCGTCCCTGACTGGTATTTTGGGTCTTATATTAAAGTGGCCCAGGATTGGGACAATATTATGTACAATGCCCCGTATTATCTTATGGTGACTGCGGCCGGAAATGCAAGGCACAGCGGGGATAATGAGTCTCCGGTTTTTGGAACAAGTGCCGATGGTTTTGATTTATTATTGGGATTTACCGTTGCCAAGAACGGACTGACAGTGGCAGGTTCAAATTCTCGGATAGATACTAGGGGCAACTTAAAGGAGGCTTCGGTTTCTGCCTATAGCAGTTATGGTCCTGTGGACGATGGTAGAATTAAGCCGGATTTGGCCGGAGATGGATCCTCCATCCTTTCTACAGATGCCAAAAGTGAAACCAGCTATGATATATCCGCCGGCACGTCCATGGCCACACCTGGTGTCACGGGTGCCTTATTGCTATTGCAACAGTATAATGAACAATTATATGGATCTTATTTAAAAGCCGCCACATTAAAGGGGTTGGCCTTACATACCGCAGATGATGTTGATGCTCCCGGCCCGGATTACAAAATGGGATGGGGAGTCATGAATGCAAAAAGGGCCGCTGAGGTCCTGCATCAAAAGGAGTTCAGCACTCAAATTTTGGAGAACACCCTTGTAGACGGGGAAATCTTTGAATTGACTGTTAAGGCAACCGAAGGCGCGACCTTGATGGCTTCCATTTCATGGACCGATCCTGCATCGGAATATATCAACAGGGGAGAATTGAACGATGGTACACCGGCGCTCGTGAACGATCTAGATATAAGAATAACCCAAGATGGAAAAACATTTCTTCCATGGAAATTGAATCCCAAGAATCCCAATGCTCCAGCCGAACATGGTGATAATCGGGTAGATCCTTTTGAGAAAATTGAAATACCCAATGCTCTAGGTACTTATACTATAATTGTTTCCCATAAAAGAGGTTTATTGCAGGATAAACAGGACTATTCCTTGATAGTTTCGGGAGCTTCCTTTACAGAATGTAGTTTGAATTCACCCAGTGGTTTGTCATTGGAAAATCCACTTGATAATAAAATTATGTTGAAGTGGAATGAAATCGTTGATGGGCTTTATGAAGTACAGTACAGAAAGGAAAGCGAGGGTTCATGGATTTCGATTTTTACAACAACCGGTTCAAAAACCCTATCGGATTTGGTTTTAAATGAGAGTTACGTTGTGCGTGTCAGAACATTCTGTTCCCAAAATATCGCGTCAGAATTTAGTATGGAATACAAGTTTACCTTCGATGGACCCAATACCGTTGTAGGGCTTTTGGACACCTTTCAGACATTAAGCGCGGACCAAGGCATCAGCTTTTCCGTATATCCCAATCCTGCTGTTAACCAAATAAGCCTTCTGACCGAAGTTGGCGCATCTGCCATGTATCGAATTATCTCCCCTGCCGGAATTGAGTTGAAGGTGGGCACGATAGAAAAAGAACCTATTCCAGTAGCCGACCTCGCCACTGGAATGTACATCCTTCAAATTAAGGATGGCGATACGTATAAAAGCACCAAATTCTTTAAAAATTAAATTGTAGTCCGCCTCGTATTCCCCCGGAACCAATTCATTTTTACTTTTATCTGGACCCGACTTGCCTTTCGCGTGTCGGGTCTTCTTTTTTAGGTATCAGTGATACAGAAATTATAGACAAAATCGATATTGAAATAAGTCAAAACAAGACAATAGCTATTGATGTCAGTCGGTAAATTGGTACCTTTACAGTTACTGGAAATTAAAAACTTAGACACAATGGATACTAGCAAAAATCCCCATGGAGAAGCATGGGACGTAAACGATTCAGAAGCAGCAGGCTGCCCATTTTTGAACGGGCAAATGAACCAATCTGCAGGCGGCGGAACCTCAAACCGTGACTGGTGGCCCAATATGTTGAACCTGAACATATTGAGGTTGCATTCATCCAAATCGGACCCAATGGACCCAGATTTTAACTACGCAGAGGAATTCAAGAAATTGGATTTGGCAGCCATTAAAAAAGACCTTACGGATTTGATGACCGATAGTCAGGACTGGTGGCCAGCGGATTATGGGCACTATGGGCCATTTTTCATTAGAATGGCATGGCATGCCGCTGGAACTTATAGAATATCGGACGGCCGTGGCGGTGCAAGCACGGGTAATCAGCGTTTTGCGCCTTTGAACAGTTGGCCAGATAATGCCAATTTGGATAAGGCCCGATTATTATTATGGCCCATCAAACAAAAATATGGCAAGCAGATTTCCTGGGCGGACTTATTGATTTTGGCCGGAAACGTGGCCCATGAGTCCATGGGACTAAAAATGTTCGGCTTTGGTGGCGGCCGTGAGGATATCTGGCAGCCAGAAGAGGACATCTATTGGGGTTCCGAAACGGAATGGCTTGGTAATAAGGAGCGTTATGACTCTGACGGGAATGAGTTGGAAAATCCTCTAGGTGCAGCCCATATGGGTCTTATTTATGTGAACCCAGAAGGGCATAATGCCAATCCAGATCCGTTGGAAGCGGCACATTATATTCGTGATACCTTTGGAAGAATGGCCATGGACGATTATGAGACCGTAGCCTTGATTGCTGGGGGACATACCTTTGGGAAAACGCACGGAGCTGCCAAGGATACTGACTATTTGGAACCAGAACCTGCGGGAGCGGACATCACGATGCAGAGCATGGGATGGAAGAACAACTTTGGAAGCGGAGTTGGTGCGGATACCATAACAAGTGGATTGGAGGGTGCATGGAGCCAGACCCCAACCCAGTGGAGCCACAACTACTTTAAAAACTTGTTCGGATTTGAGTGGGAATTGACCAAGAGTCCCGCCGGAGCATGGCAATATAAGCCTGTAGGCGATGCAGGTGCGGGAACTGTTCCAGATGCGCATATTGAAGGAAAGACACACCAACCTTTTATGTTGGTAACGGATATGTCCTTACGTATGGATCCGGCTTACGAAAAGATATCAAGACACTTTTTAGAAAATCCAGATGAATTTGCGGATGCCTATGCAAGGGCCTGGTTTAAATTAACACATAGGGACATGGGGCCATTGGATAGATATCTAGGGCCCGAAGTCCCAGAAGAGGTTCTTTTATGGCAAGATCCCGTGCCAGCGGTAGACCACGAGTTGGTCAATGATACCGATGTTGCGGAATTGAAAAAGAACATTTTGGCTTCTGGATTATCATTGTCCAGTATGGTTTCTGCAGCTTGGGGCGCAGCCTCCATCTATCGGGATTCTGATAAGCGTGGTGGTGCCAATGGAGGAAGGATTCGTTTGGCCCCTCAAAAGAATTGGAAAGCCAACAATCCAAAGCAATTGGCGGAAGTCATAGATACCTTGGAGCGTATCCAAAAGGAATTCAATGACGCACAATCCGACAACAAAAAAGTGTCCTTTGCGGATTTAGTTGTATTGGCAGGAACCGCTGCCGTTGAAAAGGCCGCGCATAACGCGGGTCACAAGATAGCGGTACCATTTGCTCCAGGAAGAACGGATGCGACCCAAGAAAACACCGATGTGGAAGCCTTTGAAGCTTTGGAACCTTTGGCAGATGGATTCAGGAACTTTACCAAAGGAAAGTATTCCGTAAAAGGTGAGGAATTGTTGGTAGACAGGGCCAATCTTTTGACCTTGACCCCACCTGAAATGACCGTATTGGTAGGAGGTATGCGTGCTTTGGGTGCAAATTCCGACGAATCTAACCATGGTATTTTTACGGATAAGAAAGACCAATTGACCAATGATTTCTTCGTAAACCTATTGAATATGGGAACTACTTGGAAATCTATTTCTGACGATGATTCCTTGTTTGAAGGAACGGACCGTAAAACGGGCGAAAAGAAATGGACAGGTACCCGTGTGGACTTGATTTTTGGATCCAACTCGGAATTGAGGGCCCTAGCTGAAGTGTATGCCACTTCAGATGCCAAAGAGAAGTTTGTAAAGGACTTCGTAAAGGCGTGGACCAAGGTAATGAACTTGGACAGGTTCGATTTGAAGAAGTAATCCAAACTAACTCATAAACTGTAGAAAGGGCGGCCAATCGGCTGCCCTTTTTTTATTCAATTGCCAAAAAATTCCATTATTTTATATTAAACATAGGTGTGCTTTATGAATGTTTTTTTCAATATGTCTTAAAACAAGAATATGGTTATATAATGATAAACCTAAAGAACATATTGGGGAACGATTAGACCTTTCAGGTTTTCATAACGTGACAGGTCTGCCAGTTTAAAGAAATGGGATTAGCGGCAAGCCAAAAGGCACGAGCATCTAGCTCGTGTACCCTGCGTTCCTTCTGGAATTTGAAGCGATTATCAATAAACCAACCACCAACGACCAAAAACGAACAACCAAATTCCTCTTTAGGGGCTAGGAGGCTTTACACCTTCTTTATTTGATGCTCTTCCAATAAAGGTTCATTGCGTAGTTTCAGAAAGACCTGAGCGGTGGTAACCACATCTAGTTCGCAATAGGTGATGATACGGTCCAGATCGCTATTCTCATAAAACACGTCTCTCACCATACTACCGTCTATATCTTCTTTAGGAGAAGGGATGCCCAAGATGTTCGCCATCAGCTTTAAGGATGTATAGTGTTTATAATCCCCAAATTTCCAAAGGTCCATCGTATCCAAGTGAGGAACTTCCCAAGGTTTTTTTCCAAAGAGATCCAGTTTCCAAGGCAAGGAAATACCATTTATGATCATCCGTCGGGCGATATAAGGAAAATCGAACTCCTTACCGTTGTGTGCGCAGAGTAAGTGTTTGGCTTCGCTAAAATGCCCGTTCAAAAGGTTTTTAAAGTCTTTTAATAGTTTCGTTTCATCGCCGTGAAACGTGGTGACCCTAAATTGGAGGATTTCTCCCAGCATTTTAAAATAACCTACCGAAATACAGATTATTTTACCAAACTCCGCCCAAATACCTGCCCTATCATAAAATTCTTCCGCAGTAAAATCTTCCTTGCGCTGATATCTTGATTTTTGTTCCCAAAGTTCTTGTTTTACATCGTCCAATTCCTGAAAATTCGCCTTTTCGGGAACGGTTTCAATATCCAAAAATAGGATGTGTTCCAAGTTAATCTTGTGCAGCATAGTTTTGGCATTCCTAAGAGTCAGTAATTTAACATATTTTATTTAATCTTTAAGGTCTTCTGAATACCTCAAAATAGGTTATATTTAAAAATGGGGTCAACTAAAATCAGATTCGAAGGCACATTCATTAAATTCTTTGGTATATCGATTGTTTGCGGTTTGCTGTTGCTGATTTCTTGCAATATGGATAGCACAGAGAACCCAACTATTGATGAGGCCATAAACCTGACGTTGATCGGGGAGGATTTGGACAAGGTATACCAGTACGATTATAATAGTGAAACCGATGAAGGCCTTCAAACGGACTTGTCTAGCGAATTGGGCATTTCAAACGATTATTTGACCTTGCGACAGCTCAATGACAAGCTTTCTTTTTTTTCATTATCCAACGGCGCCATTTCCTTGTACCAAAAGGATTTGGTTTCTTCTGGAATTACCACCTATCCCGAATTTTATACCATTACCTCGGAGCGGTCCTTGGTTTGGGGACTTAGCAGTGAAAATTCGGTTTATTTTGGTTTGTACAAACCATTTGGGTCCACCAATTTGGCCCTCCGCATTGTCGATTTGCAAACTTTAGAAGGATTTGACATTGCTATCGAATTTGGAATAGACCAATTGTTTCAACCTTTATATCATGATGGCAAACTGGTGATTACCTATAGAAAAGGGAATGAGGACTACAAAATCATACTTTTTGATACCCAAACGGATGACATCGTCAAAACCTTCGAATTAGGGGGCAGTAAGCCTAGTGTTTTGATTACCGAAGAAGGGGAATTGGGCATCTTTACCAAAGAGAATAACGAAAATACCTTTTTGGAGTTATTTGACATGGAAAACCTTCTAAATATTTCGGTTAGGGAGCTACAATTTGATCAGTCCTTTCCAACGGGTCCCATAAATGGAAAACTAATGGGGGATAAATTGTATTACGATTACGTCTATCAACAGCCATTTAGCCTATCAAAGGGGCCTGCTATTTTTGATATTTCCACTGGGACCAACACAGTTTTGGATTTATCGGGGACCATTGAAAAATTGAATAGTGAAAAGAGCTTGGATATTCAACCTATTTTAGGTCAATACCTTCCTGATAAAAATGTGTTCGCCATTTCATATATATTACCTAATGGTGAAATTGATGAACCTGGGGGTTTTCTTTTGCTTTCAACCGAGGGAAAGCTAAGGGCACAGAAAAATTTGAATTTTGTACCTACATATTTTGTGGATTAGGGTTTACAGACCAAGTGGTCTGTCACATAGTTTGACAGGGTTAAACATTAGGAAGGGTTCTTGGACAAAAGTGATTTTGACTAAGTTTAAAAGCAACAAACTCGGTTTTTTATTGGATTCAATCTAAGGGAACCGACTATTCGGTCGGTTAGGAAGAAGGTAAGCACCACACTAAATAAGGAGAATATTAGAACAAGGATTGCTGTTTTACGGGATTCTCATGCTCCAAAAGCCATTTTTTTCGGTGCAGGCCACCGGCATAACCTGTAAGCGAACCATCGCTACCTATAACCCGATGGCACGGAACCACGATCCAAAGCGGATTTTTACCGTTGGCCGAGGCTACTGCCCTTATCGCTTTTACATCGCCCAAGGTTTTACTTAAATCCAAATAGGAAACTGTTTTGCCATGGGGAATTTTCTGAAGGGCCTTCCAAACGGATTTTTGAAAATCGGTGCCGGATGGGTTGAGTACTAGGTCGAATTGTGTTCTCGAGCCCTCAAAATATTCTTTTAATTGATAGGCGGCATCCTCTAATTCCATGGGAATAATATCCGTGGGTTCTTCATGGGTATCCAAAACGGTTATAGCAGAAAGACCGTTTTCGTCGCCTTCCAACTTTGTGGTACCTAAGGGCGTGTGGATAAATGCAGTTTCCATTTGCCGCTATTCTTGTTCTTTTTCCTCTGTTGGTACTTGTTCTACGGGATTTTTTTCGATGACCCCGCTCTGTTTGGCCCTATTTTCCCAATTTCTACGGGCCAGAAGTTGTAGGTCGGCTACATTATCGCTTTCATCCATGATTTCGAGTCCTAGGAGGGTCTCAATAACGTCTTCCATTGTTACAAGGCCGCTAACGGAACCATATTCGTCCATGACCAAGGCAATATGCTCCCTTTTGTTTACGAAGGTGTCGAACAACTTGGGAATGGGGGTGTCACGCTTGGTCAGTAAGATGTCACGTTTGATTTCCTGCAAGGGCAAATCACCGTTTTTATGGATGATTTCCTCATAGACGTTGTCTTTCAAAACAAAACCGGTGATATTATCCACTTTATCCTCAAAAATCGGAATCCGGGAAAAGCGCAATTTTGGGTTATCTTCAAAAAAGGACTGGATGGTTTTCTTTGAGGAAGCAATCTTCATCACCGCCCGGGGAGTCATAATATCCTTCACCTGAACTTCTTCAAAACGTAATAAGTTTTTAATGATGGTCGATTCCGACTTTTGAAATACCCCTTCCTCATGGGCCATGTCCGTCATCGCCGTAAAGTCTTCCCGGCTCAAGACGCTACCGTGATGACCTTTGCCACCTACCAATTTGGTGAATAGTTGTAATAACCACAACAATCCGGTATATTTTAGAGCTAAGACCATCGCCTTAAGTGCTTTGGAGGTAAAATTGGCCAACTGTCTCCAATAGGTAGCGCCAATAGTCTTTGGAATGATTTCGGAAGCCACCAGTATCAAAATGGTCATGAGGGTTGAAACAACACCTACCATGAGGTCTTCCGTAAATTCAATGCCCCATATGGAACGGGTAGTAGTCCCGTACATTTCGGTATAAGCTACTTTTGCCTGTACTCCTACCAATATGGCACCTACGGTATGGGCAACGGTATTGAGCGTAAGAATGGCTATAAGAGGTTTGTCCACGTCCTGTTTCAACTCCTCTAGAGTTAGAGCGTATGTCTTGCCTTCCCTTTTTTTTACGTTCACAAAAGTTGGGGTAATACTCAATAATACAGCCTCCAAAATGGAGCACAGAAAAGAGAAAAAAATGGAAATGAGGGCGTAAAAAATGAGTAGTCCCATAAGTCTGTTTAATGAGTGTCTAAGATACCAATTAAATCCGTCTACACCATAAACACATATCTTTTAGGGTATGTATTTTTGGATGAGGTCAAAAAAGAAATTGGAAATAATAATTAAAAGGATTATAATTTTAATTGGTTCGCCAATCCCTTGTAAAAAACTTGCTGCACAGCCGATCTTATGTTCAATTCGTAAAGTGCCCTATGTTCCCTAGTGGGATAGACCCTGTTGGAAAGAAAAATATATACCAATTGGTTTTTAGGATCTGCCCAAACGAAAGTTCCCGTGAAACCACTGTGGCCAAAGCTATCTGGGCTCACCTGCGGAGCTGGATAAGCCTCTTCCAAGGGGAGTTCCTTGTTGTTCAATAAAGGTTTGTCAAACCCGAGTCCTCTTCGGTTATCATTTTCGGGATATTGAACCCTGATAAATTCCTGGACGACATCTTTGGGTAAAATCTGTTTCCCTTCAAAGGCACCGTAGTTTAAATACAACTGCATGATTTTAGCCAAATCCTTCGCTGTGCCGAACAAACCGGCGTTGCCAGAGATACCCCCAAGCAGCGAAGCATTCTCGTCATGTACCCAACCTTGGGTAAGGGTATTTCTATAAAGCGTATCCATTTCGGTGGGGACAATGTGATTTCGATAGTTTTTGGTCGACGGGAGAAAACCCAAGGTCTTGGCACCAATAGGTTCGTAAAAGTTTTCTTGGACATATTCCTCATAGGGAACCCCTGTCAAATCCGTTATTATTTTTGGAAAAACAAGAAACGTCAACCCAGAATACCGATAGGTCTTATCTTCTGATACCTTGGAACGGTTTATCATCCGATACATTTTCCGGTTGAACCTACTTTTTACATAAATATTCTCAAAGGCATGTTTGTCAAATCTTTTACTTTTTAATTTCCGTAAAAACCTATTTTTAAACCGACCGTTCTTTTTTAAGGTTTTGTTTAAAAAGACGATATACGGTTCCAGTCCCGCCTGATGTGCCAATATCTCTCTGAGGGTGATATCCTTCTTATCTTTTCGTCGCTTCCAAGGTTTCCAATAGGTACTAAAAGGAACATCCAAATCCAATTTGCCTTCATCAACCAATTTCATAATGGCAGGCAATGGTCCCGTAATTTTTGTTACCGAAGCAAGGTCGTACAAATCATCCAAGGCCACGGGCTGAATACTGTCATACGTGTGATATCCAAAAACCTCGTGAAAAATGATGGAATCGTTTTTGGCAACCAATACCTGGGCTCCTGGGAAAGCTTCATTTTTTATACCATTTGTTATGATGGAATCTAATTGATTATAAACCAGCTGATAATCAAATTGGTTCAAATCCCCCACAACCTGTTCAACGTTGTATTTTTGTCCTAAAAGTACATTTGAACATATTCCAATAAATAGATAAAGGATAATTTTTGGCATGACGGTTTTGTTAGTCTTTCAAATATAATCCTTGAAGTTCATTGGTGGGCTGCCAACATTCATTTTATTTAAGACCTTCCTGTGTTTGTAAAAGAATCTCCACTACTCTTTTTTTCAAGGATTCCGGTTCCAAAATTTGTGCATAATCTCCAAAGGAAATGTACCATCGAGAAAAATAATTTTGGACATCATCGACCATAAAGGTCATTTCTACTTGATTTCCTTTGATTTTTTCAGAAATAAAACCTTGGTGGTATTTACTTGCCCCTAAGTATTTGCTTACTTTTTTGTCCACACGAATTCGAACTTTTGTTTTGTCCTTGACTTCGTAACGTTTTCGCAAGTCGTCCAGTGTTTTGTGTTCCAAAAGGAAGGGCTTGGAAGTATCTATAATTTTTAAAATCCTATCGGTCCTAAATTGTCTATAGTCGTTACGCAGGTGGCAATACCCCATAACATACCAATAGTTATTTTCATTAAAAACACCTATGGGTTCAATATATCTTTCCGATGGTACATCGGCCTCTACGGCTGTGTATCGTAGAAAAACTTGTTTCTTTTCGGCAATACTTTCAAAAAGAATTTCAAGGGCATTCGGTATATTTTCATTGAACAATTGCTGGTTCGGAAAAATCCTCACCTGTGATTCCAGAGCTTCCACCCACTTTTTTTCCCTTACCCTGAGTACCGACTTCACCTTGTACATGGCCGCTTCGAAGTAAGATCCCAGGGACTTATCGGTAAATTGTTGCATTAATTTTTCCGCAGCAACAAAACTGCCGGCCTCCTCACGGGTAAACATGACCGGGGGAAGGCTATAGCCCTCCATGATAGAATATCCAACACCTGCTTCACTGGCAATGGGCACTCCTGAAGCCTCAAGGGTTCGAATATCCCTATAGATGGTTCGTTGACTCACCTGGAATCGATCTGCAAGTTCCTGGGCCTTTACAATATGTTTGGACTGCAACTGTATAAATATCGCTACAATCCTATCAAAACGTTTTACGGTATCCATTCCCATAATAGAGCGGCCTTTCTTCCAAAGATAGGACAAGATTTTAAGGTCAAATGTCCATTTGGTATCCATTTTAGTATTCCTTTTGATCAAAAATAGGTCTGAGGTGTGACAGCTGTATGTCAAGAGCAAAATTATTTTTGAATTCCAAAAGACTACTGACAAAGGGTTGTCACACCGCCTCCATACCTTTGATTTCGAAATAATAAATCATTAAATATCAAGAGTTATGGAAAACATCAAGGAAAAAACATCCCAAGTAATCACGCCAGATCAATTGTTGGAACATTGGCAAGGACACAGAAGACTTACCCGCAGGGTTATCGAAACATTCCCAGAGAATGAATTCTTTACGTATAGTATTGGAGGGATGCGTCCCTTTGCTGATATGGTTTTGGAACTTCTGGGCATTGCTGAACCGGGATTACGTGAAATTGTTACTGGGCAAACCACTCAATTAAACGAATATTTTGACCACGGCAACAGCAAGGCGAAATTATTGGAGGCTTGGGACAGTGCCACGGAGCAACTAAACATGTTATGGGCGCAAATGGAAGAAATGGACTTTCAGAAACAAATAGTTTCTTTTGGACAATTCCCGGGAACGGTGCAATCCGCACTTTTTTATTTTATGGATAATGAAATCCATCATCGCGGTCAAGCTTATGTATATCTGCGATCTTTGGGGATTGAACCACCCATGTTTTATGATAGAAGCTACATATGAAAACAGTATTGGTTTTTAAAACTTCCGTAAGAAAAAGGGGAAAGGTGAACTATCTTGCCCCTTATTTAAACGAATTGATAAATGACCATGGGCGATGGAACTTTGATCTGGAGGATTGCGATAATATTCTCCGCATAGAGACTCAAAAGCCCAATCCCTCAGCTGTTTCAACACTCTTGACTCAACGGGGTTTTTTCTGTGAGGAATTGCATTGAGGAGTATAAATAGACCTGTTGGGTATTTGAACCGGACAGGTCTTTTACCATTACCTTGGCCATCAGGGGCGATGATATTATTCTGAAGTGACTGGGTTAACTCAGAAAAAGTCAGGGATTAATTCTCATTTCCAATTGTTGGATTTTCGGGTCAATTTCAGGGTTTAAGGTAAAGAAAACGGAGATGGCGCCATGTTTACCGTAAATTTCAAAATCTCCACGTAATTGGTTTCTGGGGCGTATTTCCCCAATGGAATCGATTTCCCCTATAGTTTGTTTCAAATCGGAAATGTGTTGGGTTCGTTTTTCCAGGGAACGGTCCAAAAAGAAATTATCCGCAAATAAGGTGGTATCCATCCCGGTTTCCCATGTTTTCAAAGCGGATACCAATTGGTCTTTCTTTTTTTTAAGCATTTGGGAAGCTACCTTTTTTCTAGGCTGCAATTCCAGTTCCTCAAACAGTACCTTAGAGATTTCGTCCAAGGGCAAAGGTCCGGTATAGGTTAAATTGCCAAAGGCCATAATTCCTATACCATATTCCGGAAAAAAGGAGTAGTTACTACCATAACCGGGCAGTGCCCCACCATGGGAAACCTTTATGATTCCTTTACAATCTTCCGAAATTCCCAGCCCATATCCATAGCCGGAGACCCTTGCACAGGGCTCGTTATTCCAATCGGTTGCCCAAGTGGATAGGTACGGATATTGTGGCGTATGCATTTCCCGTAGGGTACTCCGTTTTACGGGCCCATTGTCTTTTTCGCTTCTGGGTGGCCATGCGGAGAGGTGAAAGCTCACATATTTTGAAAAATCGGCAATCGTGGTAATCAGCCCGCCCATGGAACCGAAGACACCATCATGCAAAATGGGTTCGGGCTTCCAAGTGTCGTCCTCATATCGGTATCCATGTACCAGCATGTCCTTGGGTACTTTTTCATATTCCCAGTAGGTATGCTCCATAGCCAATGGTCTTAGGATATTTTGGGTAATGTACTCCTGATAGGTGATTCCGGACACTTTTGCCACAATCTGGCCCAACATGCCATATCCTGTATTGCTATATTCGAATTGAAAAGATGGAACTTTGGAGAGGGAAAGTCCCTCGGCCAACATATTTTCCAACATTTCCGTAGCATCGTTCAAATGGCGATCACCCCAAGGGTTGTCCTCGGGAAAGCCTGCGGTCATCGTTAGAAGGTTCTTTATGGTAATTGCCGGGGAATCTTGGGTAAGGTATACTAAGGTGTCCAACTGCGGAAAGTAATTTGATACAGGGTCGTCCAAGTCCAGCTTGCCTTCGTCCCGCAATTTTAAAATGGCCATGGCCGTAAAACTCTTTGTCATGCTCGCAATCCGGAAGGCTTTTGTTGTGTTGGCTTCGATTTGTGTTTCAAGGTCAATAACACCATAACTTCCGGTAAGTACCAGTGAATCGTCCACTACAATGCCGTAGCTGATGCCCGGAATATGTCTTGCTTTTGCATTGGCTTCAAAAATCCTCTGGATTTTATCCTGTGCCCCAGTAATTTTGCTGGTCCGCTGATCGTTTTCAAATTTTGGAGGGATATAATTGTTGGAGAACCGCTGAGCTTTTTCCGTAGGGCTGGGAGTAACTTGCTCATGGGTCTGATGTTTACAGCCACCCAGGATCATAAAGCAGGACAGGGAAGCGTAGAAAAGGACATTTTTCATAAAAGGGAGGTTTGGTTCCCTCTAAAGATAATGCCTTTGGTGGAATGTTACATTGTATGCTGATGTTGAGGGCGGAGTAATTTTAGGTATTAAGCAGTTTGACAACATCTTTAGCGAAATAGGACGCTATGATATTGGCCCCGGCACGTTTGATTGCGGTCAGTTGTTCCATCATCACGGCATCATGGTCTAGCCAGCCTTTTTCGGCAGCAGCTTTTACCATGGCGTATTCGCCAGAGACCTGGTACACCGCCACAGGCACGTCCACTTCGTTCCTAATTTCACGGACAATATCCAAATAGCAAAGTCCGGGTTTTACCATGACGATATCGGCACCTTCGTCAATGTCCATTTGGGTTTCCCTGATAGCTTCGTACCGATTGGCATAATCCATCTGGTAGGTCTTTTTGTCCTTGGGAACGTTTTTAATATCTACGGGCGCAGAATCTAGGGCATCCCTGAACGGCCCATAAAAGGCACTGGCGTATTTGGCACTATAGCTCATAATACCGGTGTTGCTATATCCTTCATCTTCCAAAGCTTCGCGAATGCTGAGTATTCTACCGTCCATCATATCGCTGGGCGCCACAAAATCAGCTCCGGCCTTGGCATGCGAAACGCTCATTTCAGAAAGAATTTCTACGGTTTCGTCATTTAGGATTTGTCCGTCGGCCACAATCCCATCATGCCCGTATGACGAATAGGGGTCAAGGGCGACATCGGTCATGACCAACATCTGCGGACAGGCATTTTTGACCGTTTTAATGGCCAATTGCATGAGCCCGTTGTCATTTACAGCTTCCGCCCCTGCATTGTCTTTTAGATTGTCAGGGACTTTCACGAACAACAGTACGGAGGAAAGTCCCAGACTCCAGAGTTCCTTGACCTCTTTTTCCAAATTGTCCAAACTCAACCGAAAGTAATTGGGCATGGAGGCAATCTCTTCCTTTATTCCTTTACCTTCTACGACGAAAAGGGGTACTAAAAAATCATCCGGACTTATGATGGTTTCCCTAACCAATCTTCTAATGGATTCGGATGCGCGTAATCTTCTGTTTCTTATGAGTGGGTACATATTACTTGTTTTAGGAACTTATAATTTATACTTTTTAATTTATATAGTGATTTCACCTTCAAGATAACAAACTGCCTGTCCTGAAATTTTCACCCTGGTTCCCGAATATTCACAAGTCAAGCTTCCTCCACGTTGCGATAATTGTTGGGCACTCATAACAGTTTTGTTCAATTTTTTCGACCAATACGGCGTAAGGGTCGTGTGTGCCGAACCTGTTACTGGATCTTCCGGAATACCACATTGTGGAGCAAAGAAACGGGACACAAAATCGACAGCATCTCCTTTAGCCGAAACGATGACTCCCCTGCAATCCAACTGGTCCACTAAGTGAAAATTCGGCCTAATGTTTTCAATATCTTGCTGGTCTTCGTAAATCAACAAGTAATCTGTTTTCCCTTTAAATGTTTCTAAGGGCTCCTTTCCAATGGCTTCGTTAATTTCCTTCACACTGTCAATGGGAACCAGGTCGTCCGTAGGAAAATCCATGGTCATTTGTCCGGTTTCATCCCTTTTTACCAGAAGTTCACCGCTTCTAGGCGAAATAAACCTAATGGTATGATCTTTGTAATCGTAATAATTAAAGATAACGTAGGCCGTGGCCAAGGTAGCATGTCCACATAGGTCGACCTCTACCTCTGGTGTAAACCAGCGTAGTTCATAATCATTGCCATGAGGAACGGAAAAAGCGGTTTCTGCCAAATTATTTTCCGCGGCTATTTTTTGCATGGTATCATCGGACAACCATTTTTCCAGAATACAAACCGCTGCCGGGTTACCACCAAAGAGCTTGTTCGTAAAAGCATCGATTTGATATATTTTTTGTTTCATAGTCTAAACCCAGGCTTTTGGTTCTTGCAGAACATGGATCAGTTTTTCTTCCGCACTACCTGCTACAGGATGATGGTCATATCGCCATTGCACATGCGGCGGTAGGCTCATCAAGATACTTTCAATACGACCGTTGGTTTTTAAACCGAAAAGTGTGCCCTTATCATGAACCAGATTGAATTCAACATACCTGCCCCTTCTGATTTCTTGCCAGTCCCTTTGTTCTTGGGTGTAGGCGAGGTCCTTACGTTTTGTAACAATCGGTATATAACAATCCAAGAAACTGTTTCCTATCTCGGTAACGAAGTTGTACCAGTCTTCCATGGACATTTTCTCCGTTGCCTTGCAATAATCGAAAAATAGACCGCCAACGCCTCTAGCCTCGTTCCGGTGCGTATTCCAAAAATACTCATCACAGCGTTTTTTATAGGTGGGATAAAAACTGGGGTCGTGTTTGTCACATGCTGCTTTGCAAATTTCATGAAAGTGCTTGGCATCTTCCTCGAATAAATAATACGGAGTCAAATCCTGCCCACCACCAAACCACTGATCCACCACGTTTCCATCGTTATTATACATTTCAAAATAGCGCCAATTAGCATGTACGGTGGGCACCATAGGGTTTTTTGGGTGTAGGACTAAACTTAGTCCGCACGCAAAAAAATCGGCATCTTTCACCCCAAAATAGGCCTGCATACTTTCGGGCAAAGCTCCGTGAACCCCCGAAATATTTACGCCACCTTTTTCGAAGACATCCCCATTTTCAATGACCCGCGTACGTCCGCCTCCTCCTTCGGGCCGTTCCCAAAAATCTTCTTGAAATTTTGCCTTGCCATCAATGGATTCAAGTTTTTTAGTGATGGTATCCTGTAGCTGGTGTATGTACTCGAAAAATTTATCCTTCATAAGCTTTCACATATAATTCCATATCCATAGGTTGCATTGCTGGTGGCTGATGTTCTTTGGGCAAGGTTTCCTTCCACGTATACCCACACTTTTCTGCGATACGTATACTTGCGGGATTCGACTTATGTACAATGATTCGCAATGTTCTTAGGTCTTGTTCCTTGAATGCCCAAGCCGTTATCTCTTTGACCGCCATGGTCGTTATCCCAATGCCTTCGTGCTGGTACCCAATACAATAGGCGATTTCGGCCTCCTTTTTATCAAAATCCAGATTTTTTACAAAGAGCAAACCCGCTACGCTTCTATCGATGGTATTTTTTATCACGAACACAAATTCGGTCTTGCTATTAAAATCCTTAATTTTTTGGTCGACGAATAATTTGGAAAGCTCCGGGGTCAAATTTTCGGTCAGGGTTTGAGGGAAATAGGTTTTAAGCCTTGAGGTGTTGACCGTAACAAAATCACAGATTCGCCATGCGTATTTTTCATGGATGGGCGTTATTTCAAAAGTACCGTTCGCGATGGGAATCATTCCTTAAAAGTACGAAGTCTTTGGCCCTTTGAAAAGGTAAAACGCAAGGTTTGGAAAAATTAATTAGTTCAGTGCGTTTCTTTATATTCCTTAACGGCATCTATGAAAGCCTTCGCATTTTCCACCGGAACATTGGGCAGGATTCCGTGTCCTAAATTCACAACATATCTGTCCTTACCAAATTCATGGATCATTTGCGTGACCATTTTTTTGATTTCCGATGGAGGTGACAATAACCTGGCCGGATCAAAATTACCCTGTAGCGTAATATTGCCACCGGTGAGATAGCGTGCATTTTGGGCGGAACAGGTCCAATCCACACCAAGGGCCGAGGCCCCTGATTGGGACATTTCCTTGAGCGCAAACCAGCATCCTTTACCAAAGACGATTACTGGGGTATCTTCCTTAAGGGCGTCTACTATTTGTTGTATGTATTGCCATGAAAACTCTTGATAATCCATAGGTGACAACATCCCTCCCCAAGAATCGAAAACCTGTACGGCGTTGACGCCCGCCTTTACCTTAGCTTTCAAATAGGCAATGGTGGTCTCCGTGATTTTTTGCAACAATTCATGGGCTGCCACTGGTTGTGTAAAACAGAATTCCTTGGCCTTGTCAAAAGTCTTACTGCCTTGTCCTTGTACACAATAGCAAAGAATGGTCCATGGAGATCCCGCAAAACCTATCAGCGGCACTTCGTTATTTAATTTCTCTTTGGTAGCGGTAATGGCCTGCATCACATAATCCAATGCCTCTTCTACATCAGGAACGATAACTTCATCAACGCCCTTTTGGCTTCTTATGGGGTTTGGTAGATAGGGACCAAAATTAGGTTTCATTTGAACCTCAATGTTCATTGCCTGCGGAATCACCAAGATATCGCTGAAGAGAATGGCGGCATCCATACCAAACCTTCGGATGGGCTGTACCGTTATTTCCGAAGCCAGTTCTGGGGTTTGACATCGAGTAAAAAAGTCGTATTTCTCCTTGATTTCCATGAATTCCGGAAGGTATCTGCCTGCTTGGCGCATCATCCAAACCGGAGGTCTCTCTACTGTTTCACCTTTTAGGGCCCTAAGGAATAAATCGTTCTTTATCATATTATTGCTATTGGCTGTTTGCTATTAGCTATTGGCTGTTGGATTTCTTGGTTGTTTGTTGTTGGTTTTTGGTTGTTCGTTATTGCTAAGCAATTTTTTATTTGAGCTTGAATCTTGCTCTTGAACTTGTATTTTCTAACTACTATAATCCTCATTTACCAAATCAATGACACTTTCTGTATCGGGTATTTTTGCAACTTTCACTTCCTTGAAATGTTTCCGGGCTTCGGTTGCTGTGGTTTCCCCAATGCAATAAGCAATTGAATGTGGCTTGTTTTTTAATAAATAACTTTCTACGGTAGAAGGGCTATAAAACAAAATACCCTCAACCGACTCCGATATGGATTTGCTGGAAAGTTTGGTCCTGTAGGCCTCAATTTTGTTTACGGTAATCTGGTTTTCCTCCAAAATGCTGGGCAGATGATCCAAACTAAGGTTTCCATGAAAATAGGTGACTTCTGTACCCTCTATATATTCCACCAGATAATTCGCCAAATCCGTAGCACTGTTTTCAAAATGGGTCACTTTACCAATTTTTTTCCGAATAAGTCTCCTTGTTTTCCTGCCTACGCAGTAAATATTCTCAAATTGAAGTTCTTCGGGACTTATGTTCGTCAAAAGACTTTCTACGGCATTCTTACTGGTAAAAACTACATTTTTATGCTCCTTTTTTAACACTATTGGAGAAATCCTGTTAGGGCTAATCTTTATAAAATCATCGGAATCAACTTTAATGGAGCCCTTGAATCTTTGTAATTGGGCCTCGGTCAGTTTTTTTGTGGAAAATATATTGGTCTTGAGGTCCGCACCTTGTAATTCGTTCATAAGGCGTCTTCCCCCGCGGCTTAAAATACTTCGTGCGGCATCAATCCCTAGGTTTTTATGTTTGCCCAGGGGTGCCGTTAAGGAGGCTTCAAGCTTTTTTGATCCGTCAACGGTCAGAAGGACCCCTTTGAGGTTAACGACGTTCTCTTTATCAATATAGGCTAAGGCGCCGATTGGGGCCGAACACCCACCTTCCAATTCCCTTAGGAATTCACGTTCCACTTTTGTGCAGATTTCGGTTTCCTCATGGTTGAGTTCGGCACATATTTTACGAATTTCCTGATTATTTTCCATGGCTACCACCATAATAGCGCCTTGTGCAGGTGCGGGTACCATCCATGTGAGTCCGATTGTATTCTCAGGTTCCAAGCCAATCCGTTCCAACCCCGCGGCTGCAAATATGGCCCCGTTCCAATCGTTATCCTTCAACTTTTGTAAGCGGCTGTTCACGTTCCCCCTAAGGTCTACTACGGTATGGGAAGGATATCGGTTTAGCCATTGTGCCTTTCTTCGCAAACTTCCGGTAGCGATAATGCCATCAGGAGAACCCAAGAACTCCTCATTGTTCTTAAAGGCCAGAATATCCATATAGTTGGCCCTTTTGAGGACCGCAGCTTGAACAATGCCTTTTGGGAGTTGAGTAGGTACATCCTTCATGGAGTGTACCGCTATATCGATATCACCATTGAGCATGGCCACGTCCAAGGTTTTGGTGAAAATCCCTGTTATACCAAGTTCATACAGTGGTTTGTCCAAAACTAGGTCGCCGGTTGATTTGACAGGAACCAATGTTACGGAATGGCCTAATGCCTCAAGCTGCTCTTTAACGGTATTGGCCTGCCATAGTGCCAATTCACTATCGCGCGTGCCTATGCGAATACTTTTACTCATTTAGTCTCTAGCTCTAATTGAAACACTTTTTGGATAAGCTCTAGGCTAGAATCTGAATCAATAGTGTCGTCCTTAAGATGGTTGGCAAATTGCTTGGTGATTTTCTGGATGATTCTGTTGGATATGATTTCGGCCTGTTCGGCATCAAAATTTGAGGTTTTTTTGGATTGATAGTCCAACTCTTCATCCTTCATGGTCTTTAGCTTCATTTTAAGTGCCTTGATAACGGGAGCAAATTTACGCGTCTCCAGCCATTGTATGAAATCTTCCTTGACTTCTTCAATGATAGCTTCCGCTCTTGGGATGAAAAGCTTCCGTTTCTCCAGGGTTTCGTCCGTCATTTGGGATAAATGGTCCAAATGTAGGAGGGATACGTTATCCAGTTCCAAAACGTTGTCGTCCACATTTTTAGGAATTGAAAGATCTAAAATTAATAAAGGGTTCTTTGTGTAAATGAGTTCTTTGCAAACGGTGGGCTTTTGTGCACCTGTGGCAACGACCAGAACATCTGTTTTGCGTATTTCCGCTTGCAGGTCACCATAATCCTTAACGGTAAGGTTAAACTTACCACCCACCTTATCCGCTTTCTCCTTAGTTCGGTTAATTAGTGTAATATGTGGGTTTTTGGTATGCTTGATAAGATTTTCACAGGTGTTTCGTCCAATTTTACCCGTACCAAAGAGAAGAATGTTCTTTTCGGAAATATTCTCAACGTTGTTTAAAATATATTGAACCGATGCAAATGCCACCGAAGTTGCACCCGAAGATATCTCGGTTTCATTTTTTATGCGTTTGCTGGCCTGAATGACCGCATTGACC
The DNA here is from genome assembly GCF_003933245.1 of Maribacter algicola. Lineage (NCBI taxonomy): Bacteria > Pseudomonadati > Bacteroidota > Flavobacteriia > Flavobacteriales > Flavobacteriaceae > Maribacter > Maribacter algicola. The sequence goes on along the minus strand of NZ_QUSX01000001.1, from coordinate 1,131,093 downwards.
AAACGCTCTATGAACGGATTGGCGATATCCTGTTTTTTAGAACGGAAAAAACTCTGCTTTAATTGACTGATGATTTCAAAATCACCTAAAATCTGACTATCCAATCCCGTTCCAACCCGAAATAAGTGCGAAATAGCTTCCTTGTTTTTATACACATAGGCCACTTCTTGAAACTCCTCCACACTGCCAAGGGAAAAGTCGCACAATAATTTGATCAATTGAAAGGGATGCTGGGCAAAACCATGAAGTTCAGTTCTATTACAGGTGGAGGTGGCCAATAACCCATCGATACCCTGTTCCTTCGCTTTTGCCAGGAGTGCCGTCATGGATGCCTCGTCCAAACTGAATTTCCCTCTTACCTCGGCATCAGCCTTTTTATAATTAAGGCCGATCGTATAAAAGGAGTTATGTTTAGAAATGTGATAGTCCTTCATAGTTGCGGCGACAAAAATAAACGCATCGATTAAATAAAAATAACGCTTGAGGAACTATAAGCGTCGGTAGAAGTGATTTTAGACAAAATACAATATAAATCGGCTCAAAACCCCTATTTTTACAACGTCTAACGGAAATCTTCCATCGTTGTTGTTTAGATAGATTCTAAATAATAGCTTTTAAGTTGCGAAAGTATGGAAAGCAAAAACATCGCCCAAGGTTCCTTTGAGGAACTACTGATAGAAAATGGATTTTATGTACTTAAAATTCAGAACAATACTTCAGAAACAAAGAACGTCACACGCGAGATCAACCGCAGTTATATCCAATTCCACTTCTGTTTAAAAGGAGGGGGGAAGTTTGTTTTTAACCAAGGAACCTATGCCTTGGAGGTATCCGAGGAGAATTCGCTGTTGCTTTATAATACGCAATTGGATTTGCCCTTGAACCTTATGTTGGCCCCAAATTCATGGATGGTTTCCGTGGTAATGAGTATACGTAAATTTCATTCCTTGTTTTCAGACGAGGCCGGTTATATTCCTTTTCTTAGTGAAGAGAACCAGGAAAAGAAGTATTATGCACAGGAACCGGTATCGCCCCCAATCGCTGTGGTTTTGAGTCAGATCATCAACTACAATCTACATCCAACGATAAAAGGACTTTATTTAAAAGGCAAGATATATGAATTGATCGCTCTTTATTTTAATAAAAATACGGATGCCGATGTAGAACAGTGTCCGTTTCTGGTAGACGAGGATAACGTGAAACGGATCCGAAAGGCCAAGGAAATCATTATTTCCAATATGGCGGAACCACCTACCTTGACCCAGCTTTCCAAAGAAATAGGCCTGAGTTTAAAGCGTTTAAAAGAGGGTTTTAAGCAAATCTATGGCGATTCCGTGTACAGCTTTCTATTCGATTATAAAATGGAACATGCCAGGAAGTTACTAGAATCCGGTCAATATAATGTTACTGAGATCGGCTTAAAGATTGGCTATAGTACATCCAGCCATTTTATAGCTGCTTTTAAGAAAAAGTATGGGACAACGCCCAAGAAATATGTGATGGCGTTGGCTAGTACTACTTGAATTTAACAAACTAAGTAGTTTGTATTCGAAATAAGTACAACGAGTTTTAAAGATATTTTTGCTGTTCATCGATAAAACCTAGATAGTTTTCGATAGATTTAAAAAGACTTCTGCCTTTTCTAATTGGGGGAACAAACCCAGTGGTTGGTTTTTATTTTTTAGCCTTATAGTGGCCTTGCCACCATAATACCAGTATTACCTTTTATTTTTTTCAAATATTCCGCTAGCGGTTTTTCCGAAACTTCCACTTCCATAGAACCTGTTGAGGCATGTAGAAGATGAATTCTCCCGTCAGCCTCACGAGTGGCTATTCCGGTATGGGTAACATCCAGTCCGTTGATGGAGGTTGCCAAGGCAATGATATCACCGGATTGTATCAAATGTTCGTTGTTGGCAATTTCATCCTGAGCCAAAACACAAATAGGCTGACTGTTCAGGAAATTCTCGGATGTCTTTATTTTTTCGAAATTGGTATCGTCAGCAAGAAAGGGATAGAGGTCACGATGCTCGCTCATAAAGTTGATGTCCTTGGTAATTTGGTTGCCGCCAATCTCTCCTGTAATATCCTCTATTAACCCCTTTTCTGTATTATTGGCGATCCATTCTGAAAAGTAATGAAGTCTAGACGCATAACCGTCAAGGTCTCCATCTTTATACCGAATGGTTTCTAATGTCCGAGTAAAGTCATCGAATGTGGTTTTATCCTCCTTAAGCATCAATGAAAATGTAAGAACATTTTCTACGAACGTCGTACAATCCAGCCCCTGTAGGTTAATTACCAAAGTTTCCGTGTTCCCAATTTCCAGTGTTTTGGCCACGTATGGCGTCTTTAGAAAAGTTTTGCCTACCGCGACTAAGGTTTGTCCAAAATCAGGTTGTTCCAAACCTTGGGTCTCATCAATTTTAGTCTGTACAGCCTGCCTGTCCAATGGAGAGCAGGTGATAGTCTGGGCCTTTGTCCTACTCAATGGAAGGAACAAAAGGAAAAATAGTAAGGTATATTTCATACGTTTAAAATTAGGTCAATGGCTTGATTATTAATCATTTACTTTTGTAGAGGTATTTAACTTATCCTAACAAATCCCGCGATGAGGGTTTCATTAGTTTGTGTTAATCCGTCTTGGAAGGAGCAAGATCTTTGTCGTTGATCAACAACCTATTATGAACAATACTTTCCGGATAATTTTCCTGAAGGAAAGATATCAATTTTTCTCGTACATGCACCCTCAAATCCCATGCCGTAGAAGAATCCTTGGCACTCATGAGGGCTCTTATCTCTACAAAATTGGCCTTGCTATCGGTTACCTGCAATACATTAACTTCTTTGTCCCATAAATCGGTATTTTCCAAAATCTGGGTCAATTTCTCCCGTAAAGCATCAAAAGGAACCTTGTAATCGGTATATAAAAAAACGGTGCCCAAAATGTCTGAGGAAGTTTTGGTCCAGTTTTGAAAAGGTTTTTCAATAAAATAAGGCGTAGGTACAATGAGACGGCGTTTATCCCAAATTTTTACGACCACATAGGTTAACGTGATTTCCTCGATACGGCCCCATTCCCCTTCTACGATAACTACATCATCCAACTTTATGGGCTGGGCAATGGCAATCTGTATGCCCGCCAATACGGTTCCGATAAGTTTTTGAGCCGAAAAACCAATGATGATACCTGCCACCCCGGCCGATGCAAAAATACTTACCCCTACCTCCCTGATTTCTTGAAAACTCATAAGGACTGCTCCAATGGCCAGAATTACAACTATGAATATGACGATTCGTTCCAGAATATTGAATTGCGTATAGATTTTTCGGGCCTTAAGATTGTCCTCCGTGTTTACATCATAATTGTGGATGATGAGTTGTTTGACCACTTTTAGGATTCCAATGATAAGCCAAGTCATAGCGAATATAAAAAGAAGGGTACTGGCCTTTTTGAACCAGTATTCCTCGTTTTCCATACCCAATAATTGTCTAAAGGAAGTCATACGGACCACAATGGAAACAAATAGGAGAAAAATGGGAAAGGCAACCTTTTTCATGACCCCCTCGGGCACCAAATACCGGGGGTCTTTACCAAATTTTCGCAATACAAATAGCGTAACCCAATAGATTATGAGGAAAACCGTGAACGAAATACCTAAATAAATCAACGATTCCCTGGGAATATCTTCGAAAACTGTATCCATATCTCCAAGTTTGGGTACAACATACTAAAATTTGGTAGCCCACAAAACAATAGTGAAATAAATCGACGGACTTTATGGTAGTATAGAAAACTAATGCCCTAAATTAAAATATCATCGCATATCAAGTGTTATTTTTGCAGTTCATAAATCAATTTTAGGTAATGAAAGGAGTTTTACTGGTTAATTTGGGATCCCCTGATAGTCCCACGGCAAAGGACGTAAAACCGTATTTGGACGAGTTTCTTATGGACGAACGCGTAATCGACGTTCCAAAGTTATTGCGTAACATCCTTGTTAGGGGAATCATCTTGCAAACCCGACCTAAAAAATCGGCAGAGGCCTATTCCAAGATTTGGTGGGAAGAAGGTTCGCCTTTGATCGTGCTCTCGGAACGGTTTACGGATAAGCTCCGCGAACAAACTAAACTTCCTGTGGCACTGGGCATGCGATATGGAAGCATGACCATTAAAAATGCGCTTCAAGAGCTTAAGAACAAGGGTGTGGTCGAGGTTTTGTTGGTGCCCTTATACCCACATTATGCCATGTCTTCCTATGAAACCGTGGTAGTAAAGGCGTTGGAAGTAAAGGATGCCTTTTTTCCTGAACTAAAAATTACCACCTTACCGGCATTTTATAAAAATACCGACTATATCCGAGTCCTTTCGGATTCCATAAAGGAGGGTTTGAAGGATTTTGAATATGACCACATTCTTTTTTCCTATCACGGAATTCCGGAACGGCATATCCGAAAATCGGACCCAACAAAGTTCCATTGTAAAATCGATGGCTCCTGTTGCCATACAAATTCTGTAGCCCACCATACCTGTTATCGCCACCAATGCTATAAAATGACCGAGCTGGTCCGCACCCAGATGAACCTACCGGAAGATAAAGTAAGCGTGTCCTTCCAATCCCGTTTGCCCAATGACCCATGGCTGAAACCCTATACGGATTTTGAGTTTGAACGATTTCCGAAGGAGGGCAAGAAGAAGTTGGCGGTGGTTACCCCTGCCTTTGTAGCGGATTGTTTGGAAACTTTGGAGGAAATCGCCATGGAAGGGAAACACCAGTTTATGGAAGCTGGGGGGGAAGCCTACAAACACATACCTTGTTTGAATGACAACGATGCCTGGGTCTCCTTGATGGCGCAATGGATAGACTCGTGGGAAAAGGATGGGGTATTGCCTCATTATTAAATAATAAAGATATGCTCGAAAAGAATATTAGACATATTGAGGAGGCCTTAGACCCGTTGAGGTCGGCCTTAAAAAATCATCAGCTTTATAGCGAGCTCTCCACTATTGAGGATGTTAGGCTTTTTATGGAAGGACATATATATGCGGTATGGGACTTTATGTCCTTGCTAAAAGCATTACAGATAAACCTAACCTGTGTTACAACACCTTGGATACCTTGCAGTAATACAAATACGGCCCGGTTTATCAATGAGATTGTGTTGGAAGAGGAGACAGATAGGGACGAGGCCGGAAACTTTAGGAGCCATTTTGAGATGTATCTAGAAGCCATGAAGGAAGTGGATGCCAAGACGTACCCTATTGAAGCGTTTATTGATACGGTTAAAAAATCGGGTGATATCCAGACAAGTATCTTACAATCAGGATTGCCCGATGCCGTCAAGGAATTTATGCAATTTACTTTTGATGTAATAGCGGATGGCAAACCTCATGAAATAGCAGCGGCCTTCACCTTTGGAAGGGAGGAACTTATTCCAGATATGTTCCTAAAGATTATCGAGAGCAATGGAAAGGCATCTCTATATCCCAAGTTGGAATACTATCTGAGAAGACATATAGAACTGGATGGCGATGATCATGGTCCGCTTTCCCTGAAAATGATGATGGAACTATGTGGGGATGAAAAATCAAAATGGGAGGCTGTACTAGATATTTCCAAAAAAGCACTTCAGCGAAGAATTGAGTTATGGGATTACATAAGCGAAGCCATTCAAAACCAAAAGAAAAATGCCTCTTCTTTGGTCTAGGGCATTTTTAAGAAAACAGATTGAGGCCTATGGCCAAATTCACATCGGAAGATTTAGGTAAACAACCCATTGGAAAGCTATTGGTAGGCCAGGCAGTTCCTGCCAGTATAGGAATCCTTGTGATGTCCTTGAATGTATTGGTCGATTCCATTTTTGTTGGAAACTGGATAGGTTCCATAGCCATAGCGGCCATCAATGTTGTGCTTCCCGTTTCTTTTTTTATAGGGGCTTTGGGCATGGCCATTGGTGTAGGCGGATCTAGTATCATCTCTAGGGCCCTTGGTGCCGAAAACAAGGAAAAAGCCTTCACGACTTTCGGAAATCAAATCACCCTTACCCTGATTATAACCATTTCCATGGTCATTGTCGGCCTCACTTTTGTTGAGTCCATCATTCCCGCTTTTGGAGGAAAAGGGGCCATTTACGATCCAGCAAAAATTTATTACACCATAGTCCTGTACGGAGTTCCTTTTTTGGCGCTTTGTATGATGGGTAATACGGTAATTAGGGCCGAAGGGAAGCCAAAGTTTGCCATGATTGCCATGATCATTCCATCCATAGGCAACCTACTGATGGACTATGTTTTTATCTATGTTTTTGATTGGGGTATGACAGGAGCAGCCTGGGCAACAACGATTGGCTATATATTATGTTTCCTTTATGTTGGTTACTTTTTCTTTTCCAGGCATTCCGAAATGAAGATCCAATGGAAACATTTGGGATTGGACATGCCGGTTGTACAGGAAATGGGGTCCTTAGGTTTTGTCACTTTAGCCAGACAGGCAGTGGTAAGTGTCATTTACTTGATTATGAACAATATCCTATTTTCTTTGGGCGGTGAGGCAATGGTGGCGGTGTATGCCATCATTGGCAGAATGTTGATGTTTGCCTTATTCCCCGTGTTTGGGGTTACCCAAGCATTTTTGCCCATTGCCGGATTTAATTATGGGGCCCGAAAATACGATAGGGTACGAAAGACCATCAACACGGCAATTACCTACGCCTCTCTTTTAGCGACCATTGTTTTCATAGGGCTCATGATTTTTCCCGAAGCAATTACGGCACTTTTCCTGAGCGATAAGCCTGGAATGTCACCAGAGGATGTAAATACGAACGCTTTTGTTTTGGAAAATGCCCCTAATGCGATGCGTTGGGTTTTTGCGGCAACTCCAATCATAGCACTACAGTTAATAGGGGCGGCCTATTTTCAGGCTATAGGCAAGGCCATTCCTGCGCTATTATTGACACTTTCCAGACAGGGCTTTTTCTTCATTCCCTTGATTCTGGTTCTTCCAAAATTGTTTGGCGAATTGGGTGTTTGGCTCTCTTTCCCCATCGCCGATGTCCTGGCAACCATCGTTACCGGTTATTTTTTGAGAAGGGAAATCAAGAGGACCTTTGTGTAGGTGATGTCTTTACACCAGTATACTAAAGAATTATACTACAAACGCGTTCAAACTTTCCAATTTATCTATAAATACCCAATAAACGGTACTTAGGGCTTCTTAAAAAAATAGTATATTGTTCTCATAACCAATTAGATATTGAAATGAGAAATCTCACCTTGATCTTATTTTTTATTTCTGTATTAGGGTACTCACAAACCCAACGTAGTACAGGACTCTTATTTGATGATGAAGCTTATGAAAATACACCCGTTAAAGCAAAAAATGTTGCTTTCCAGGATGTGGTAACGGAATTTACCTCGTCTTCTTTAAAAAGCTTCGTTCCTCCCATAAAAAACCAGGGGGGATATAGTACTTGTGTAGGATGGGCAACCGCATACTACGGCAGGACCATTCTGGAGTCCAGGTTATATAACATTAAGGATTCAACGGCCATATCCCGGGGTGCTTTTGCTCCGGTGTTTACCTATCTACATTCCAACGTTGACAACGATTATAACTGTGGGGGAGGTGCCTTCATTGGCAAGGCCATGGAAGCCATGGTGGAAAAGGGCGTGCCCTACTACGAAGATTATAATGTTATGTGTGATACAGAGATACCTGAAGAATTGTATAGTTCTGCCGAGCGATTCAAGATAAAGGATTTTGCAAGAATATTTGGTTCCGATGAGTCGGAGGAGTTTAAAGTAGATGGTGTAAAACGTTCACTTCTAAATGGAAATCCCGTGGTTATCGGGTTTATGGTAGATAATGCATTTCAAAGTGCCAAGAATGTTTATGTCCCTGATAATTTGGGGACAACCGGGGGGCATGCCATGTGTGTAATTGGATATGACGATGATAAGTACGGCGGTTCTTTTGAAATTGTAAATAGTTGGGGGCCTACATGGGGAAATGATGGGTTTATGTGGATCAGGTATTCAGATTTTGCCGAGTATACAAGATATGCCTTTGAAATGATACCCTTAAAAGTCAAAAAAGAGGAAAAACAGATTTTGGCTGGAGAGGTCGACTTTATCCTTAGAAGTAACGAACCTATGAACGTACGCAATGAAAAGGGCGAATATACCGGATCCGTATTTGGTGCTCAGGATGTGGTCATTGAAAAAGAGGATGAAAGTATTGGAGATTATATTACGGAAGATGTTTATGGTACCGGAACTAGGTATCGTATGGTAACTAAAGTAAATCAACCCGCTTATGTATATGTTTTTGGGATGGATTCGGATAATGAGTTTTCTCCATTATTTCCCCATAAGGACTCCATAAGCCCGTTCATAAATTCCGATAAGTCCGAAGTTATATTGCCTGCGGCGCCAAAAGGAGCTAAGGCCTATGCGAGATTAAGCAAGGATGTGGAAAAGGACTATACCATAGTCGTTTTTTCTTTGGAAAAAATAGACATGAAGGAGGTGCAATCCAAACTTCAAGAATTGGATGGTACGTTATTAGATCGATTGTACGTGATTTTTGATGATAAGCTAATCAAAAAAGAAGCGATGAAGTTGAGTAAGGATAAAATGAGTTTTAAAGCAGAATTCGATAAAGGTTCATTGGCGATGATGATATTGGATATTAAAAGGTCCTAGAATGCAAAAACTAGCTTTTTTGATGGTCGTTCTATTGATGTATTCCTGTATGTCTTCGCAGAAATCGGAAAAAATCCAAGCTTCCAATACGATAGAAAGTACAAAAATAAAGGCCTTGATCAACCCGGAAAGATTCGGTAAAATTGAAAATGCCAATACAGTCATTAGAATTGATTTGGTCAAAACGCTTATCGAAGGAACAGAAAATGAATATTACAATCAGCTAAAAGTACTGGACACTTTGAATATCAACAGTACTCAGGAATTAAAACAAGTGCTTATTGACGATACCAATTATGTTTGGGATCCACAGAATTCAAATTCATCTTTTGATCCTCAGCAGCAGTTCATATTAAAAAACAATGATGAACAGTTGACCATACTGCTTGATGAAAATGAAAATAAAATCGCCTTTATGGACCTTTTTGGAAGAGAGGTGATCAGCGTTACCTCCGGTTTTCCTTTTTTCCGTAAAAATTTATCGAATAAAAAATAGATCAAAGGGGGGCAATTAACAAACCTCTTAATTGTTTTCTACATGCAGGAATCAAATAAAAAAAGGTATTTCTACAACTTTTTTATGAGGAACAGGAATTTGTTCAAAGAGGCATTTTTGTGTATGATTTTCGCCTTTACCGTGTTGTGCATAGTCTCTTGGATAGGTATTAGCCTTAATTTTTTTAGTCCTTTTAAAAATGCGTTTAAGGATTTTAGCTATTTGGATATGTACTATGCTGAAAAGCTAGAAACGAATGATCCAAATATAAATGAGAACATCATTTTGGTAAATGTTGACAGGCGGAATAGAAAGGAGATAGCAGGGATGCTACAAAAAATACAGGAATCCCAACCAAAAGTGATCGGTGTCGATGTCATATTTAAAGATTTGGAAGATCCCGTATGGGATCGTTTTCTTTCGGAATTTCTTAAAAGTGAAAACATAGTCGCCGCCTATGTTCTAAATGATGATAAAAGAATTATTTCAAATAAAAATATACTTGAAGAAGGTGTGGCTTTGGGATACTCGAATTTCAATTTTGATGATGAATCCGCGGTAATAAGAAATTTTAGGGGTGTCTATAAAAAAAACGATACCATCTTGGAAGCTTTTGGAACAGCCGTATCGAAGAAATTTATGGCCCAGGATTGGGACATTGGAATGGAATCCTATCTATCCATCGACAGGCCCATAAATTATTCCGGCAATAGGGATTTTTTCCTTGTTTTGGAATATGATGAAATTATGAACGGAGAGTTTTCTCCTTTGATAAAGGATAAAATTATTTTGGTAGGATATTTGGGTAATCCCATTCAACACCGATTTGATTTGGAGGACAAACATTTTACCCCGATGAATCCCAGATTTGTGGGGAAAAGTCCACCAGATACCTTTGGGTTGGTCATTCACGCGAATATTGTCCAAATGATTATTGAAGGTAATTTTATAAAAGTGGTTCCCAATTGGATACGTATCCTGTTGACGATCGTATTGACCTATATGGCCCTTTGTTACTTCATTTGGTTGAATAAAAGACAGTTGGCCAGTTATATACTTAGGTTGAATATCGTACAACTATTTTTTATCGTATTTTTTGTTTGGGTGGCCTTGTTGCTTTTCAGGCAAAAACTACTTTTTAAAACAGCTTCCATAACCGCTGTGATGGTTTTTAGTATTGGTCTGATAGGGTTTTATAAAAAGTTGGCACATTATTTATATAAACGATTTAAATGGGAAGGATTCTTTTTTCACGATTGATTTTCATCATTTTGTGTACAGTGTTTACTGCCGAATGTTTCGGTCAGGAAAGCTACTATGTGTATCAAAAAACGGGCGAGCCTAAATTTTCTTCGAACAAAAAGGCCAATAGAGGCGTATATTTTGAGGCTTTGGATACATTGAGACTTGCGGATCATGAAAAGGTCACGCTCGTAAACCAGACAGGGGAAATTTTTGCTTTGTCAGGCCCAAATGCATTTGTTTTTCAGGATATTTCGAAAAACAAGGTACAATTGAACCAAACTTCATTTACAAGAAAGTATTTTACGTATGTGTGGACGCAGTTCACAAACCGCCGAAAAAGTAAGCAGGAAGCCGGGGTAGTGTATAGGGAAGATAGGACGATCATCAAACATTTTCCAGTGGATAGTGCCAAATTATATCAGCCCAGTATATTTTTTCGATGGGAGAACAATTCAAAAAGCGATTTGGTTTATCTTTTTTTAAAACAGCATGATGGAGACCACATTACTAAAATAGGAACCGCTTCAGATTCTATGCTACTTTATGTGGACAATAATCTTTTGAAAAAGGGAAGACAATATGAATGGGCCATTAGTCTGGAGCCATTTCCCAGTTTGAAGGACATAAAATATAACACACTTACTTTGTTGGATGATGAGACTTTTCAGGAATTGAAAAAGGAAATGGATGTCTTGATTAAAACGTTTACGTTATTGGGATATCCAGAGGCCAAGATTAAGGAAGCTATCTGTGCGGATTATAAATTTTGCCCCTATTAAACAAAGGCCTACATGGATTCCGAACTTGTACCGAAACGTTCTAAAAGAAAATTACTTTGGAGGGATGCCTTATTTAGCACCCTTCTTTCCTTGATGACCTGTTTTTTGTTATCACTACTCTTTGTAAACCTAAACTTTTTTAATCCCCTTAAAAAGGCCCTGGAGGATTTTAGTTTTTTGGATATTTACTACAGTGAGCAAATGAATCCCAATTTGGATATGGATTCTAATATTGTATTAATCAATATCGAGCATGAAAACCGGGAGACTATTTTGGAAGGGTTGCAAAATGTGCTTGCTGAAAATCCAACAGTCGTTGGTTTTGACGTGATGTTGCAACATTTTGATAAATCAAAGACCGATACACTTCTGGCCCGAGTACTCAATGATAAAAGAGTAATATCGGGCTATATTTTAAAGGAAAATCAATTCTTTTTGAATCATCCGTTTTTTGTGGGTGATGGAAAACAGGGCTATGTCAACTACAATTTTGGCTACCAGGATGCGGTAGTTCGTGAATTTACCCCCACCTATGTATTTCAGGAAAATACTTTTGAGGCATTTCCCGTGGCCGTAGCCAAGTCGTATATGAGTACAGACAAATGGTATGCTAGAGGTTATCCCAAAAAATTATCGAAACCCAAATTGATAAACTATAAGAGTGATTACTTGGGATTTGTCCATTTTCCGCTAAAGGATTTTCTTTCTTTTCCCAATAAAAAAATGGTGAAGGACAAAATTGTTTTGTTCGGTTATTTGGGCAGCCCTACCGGAAATCCCTTTGATGTGGAAGACAAACACTTTACCCCTTTGAACAAGGTAACGGCCGGTAAAAGCATTCCGGATATGTATGGTATGGTCATACATGCCAATATCATTTCCATGATCCTATACAATACCTTTTTATATGAAGTTCCTTTGTTTTGGATTGTTATTCTAACCTTTTTACTCAGCTTTTTGGCCAGTGCCTACTTCATTTGGTTGGACACGAAATTAAAGATCAGTTATAGGACCGTACGTAAGGCCATTTTATTCGTTTTTACCGTACTCTTTGTTTGGTTGACCATCTCCCTGTTTAAAAATGGGATTGTAATCAAGTCCGCTCCCATTATTGCCGTGACGCTTTTTAGTGCTGGATTTGTAAAGTTTTACAAGCATTTGGTAAAGTATATTAATACTAAGACGGAATTCAACTCTTATTACAAGTAAAGTTGGATTATTTCTCCCTTGCTATTTCCACAATCTCATTTTGAAACCGAAGGTCATTTTTCAAAATGGCAAAGAAGTCGGATATAAAATCGTGTGCCGTTTCATAGCTTTTAACTTCTTTGAATAGGGGTTTATGCGCTTCCAGTATTTTTAGGATTTCCGACTCTTGCGAAAGAAAATGCTTGCGAGTGTCTTCAAAAAGGGCAGTATTCCGTTTGAATCCTCGGTATTGGCGTTCGGTCACCTTATCAATTTCCAAAGAAGTGTTATTTATGTTGGATACAACCGCGTAGGAAGCATTCACCAGACCGCTCATGTCAAAATCATAGGGAATAGGATAGCTTTTGCCCTCCTTGAAAATCAGTTTTTGGTTATGGCTATAGGCTGTGGAGAAATCCGTATTCCCGATCATAAACTGGAAAAAGGCATTGGTGGTGGAGATGGTTTCCTCCTGGTTCAAGGGATGCACAAAACGCTCAAGTACTTTGGCATCATTGCGCTTGGCCACTACTTTGTCATCCTCAATAAGGATGGTTAGCAAGGTATGGTTTTTTGGTTTTCTAGCGGCCCAAGCTTCCTCACCGTTGTACAGAACTTTGTTGGAGTCATTTAAAAACATGGCCAACGGGTGTAGTTCCTCTTTTTCACCACGGGTATCCGTATAGTCCAATGTTGCCAAGCGGGTCTTAAAGTGGATAGGGGATAGTAATTCATACATTTTATAGGCCAAGTATTCTTTAAGTACGTCATCGTTGCTGCGGTCCTCCAATAAACAAGGCAAAACTATTTTTATGTTTTTGTGGTCTTCAAAGGGCGTGTTCTGGGTACCACCCCGTTTAAAGTATACTTTTAAGGGGGTAAAATAACAGGTATTTCTTCTAAAGTTCCCCCGTGCCCTAAGGGATATGGGAACGGTATCCCAATTTTCTCCTTGCTTGTATAATAAATTGGTATGAATGCCCTTTTCTTTATTCGTCTCCTTTTTTATTTGCTTATTGGTGTAGGAGAGTTGGAGGGGGAGGGGGGGTTGAACGCTAAATAGATTATTGGATTGGATGTCATTTTGTGCGCTGAGCGTCACGAAATGAAAAAATATTAGAAATACTACATTTCGACTTTTATAATAAACAAGGCCTTTTAAATCAACCATTCACGGCAACTTTTAACAAAGCTATCGCTCTATTACCTACGGTATTGTCCGATCTAATTTCCTTGGTAATTACTTTTATGTAGTACGTTTTATCTGCTTCTATTGGTGAGAGTGATATTTCTTCTGGGCTTTCCAAGTTTTCCCGGAGAGGAATACTTGTATCCTCTGTTTCTCCAAAAAAAACATCAAAAACTAAACGATCATTGTCAAGATCTGGAGTTTGTGTCCAATTAAATTGAACCTGAGAATTACTGTTTCTTGTAATTTGAATTTGCGCCGGTAAAGGAACTTGGTTAGGTGATGGAGGGCCTTCACTGAAAAATGTATATACATCACTTTTTAGGTTTCCTTCATTTCCAATTATTTGCCATTGATACCAACTGCCTGGATCGACAGTGATTTTTTTTGAAGTTTCTTCGACTGCTATAGGTATTTGTTGTTGGTTTGAAATGTCTATGATTTCTTTATTATCATCTAGTTTGTCTACATAAATAATCAAATTATTAGGTAATCCCTCTATAGTCCATTCAACGGGTATATCAAGTTTCTCACCAACTTTTTCACCGTCTAGACAGGGGGCATCATTTTTTGGTGAAGTCAAAAAAATAGCTAAATCATTTTTTACAAATTCACCATCACATGCTAGTAATAGGCTTACTAATGCCATAAAAGAACAAATAATTACTTTTTTCATGTCTTCAGTTCTTTAATAATTTAAATTCTATATTTTCACCAGATTCCGTAGCGACATTTACTATATATAGTGCACTAGGAAAGAACGATAAATCAAGGTCAAGGCGATTATTTTTTATTTCCATTGTTTCTGTATAAATATTTTTACCTTCTAGACTGGTAACAAAAACTTTAGCTTTGCTGTCTCTTAAAAACCCGTTAATTATTATCCTTCCTTGGCTAGGGTTCGGATATATTGTCAACTCTGTTAAATTAAGTGTAGTTTCCAAGATTCCTTGACAGGCAGCTTCACCTTTAATTTTTAGATTATTGACTCCATCTTCCAACGGTACGGAAATAATAGTTTCATCGTACCCTTGTGTATCGAAAACGTACTCCTTTTCATTGTTGTAAACAATATATTTCCTGCTACCAGATACCTTTAAATATCCCATTTTACTGGAAAAGTCTATACTTTTCGCTTTGAGGGAGGTACCATTTAAAGCTTCAATGAATATTTCAAAAATCGGGGGGATAAGTTCTATGGATTCGTCCTCAAATTTAAAAGAGACCAAATGTCTACCGGAAGGTAGATTTTCTATTTCAATCTCACCATTTTCTTCCTCACCTTTTGGAGGATTTAAAGAAAAAGTAATTTCTTCTCCATCTTCTTTGACTATTGTTGCCAAATAAGCAAAAGGGGAATTATTTTTTATAATAACATTACCTTCATTGGAGTTTGCGCAGGTATTACTTAACACTTGAACCTCCAATGCATTTTCATCAAGTCTGTCACGATTTACCTCTGTACTTAGTATTTCCATTACGGCAACGGGAGTGGCCGCCGCACTGTATTGATTGCCATCTACAAGTGATAACGTTATAGTTTCGGGAACCTCTGGGCCCGTCTCAGGATCGGCTAATGCGGTGACCGTAATTTGTTGTGTTGAGGGGCCACCACTCACAAAAATTAATTGTCCATTGCCAGATTGTGTAAAGTCATTACCCTCACCTTCTGTTGCAGGGTTAGGCTTTCCATTATCGATAAAAGCATAATTTACAATGACATCGTTTCCAGAAGTATTGGCCGGAGAAATGGAAACATCAAATGTTCCTACATTACTACCGGACAACTCGGTTATTATGTCTTGAAGCGCTGTTAGGGTAACTGAATATTCAATAAGATCTTGGTCGTTTTTTGGTATGGTAACAATACCCCTATTGTTGCTGCTTATGGAATAACCTTTTTTATCCAACAGTGTGAGAATTATAGTCTTAGTATCTTCTGGGAAATCATCCGCAATTGCTTCAATATCAATAGTTTTTTCAATTTCTCCCCTAGCAAAAAATATAGAATCTCTTAAAAAGACATAATCCGTTCCATTTATGGCACTTCCTTCGATAGTATAATAAATTGACATATCAATGGGAGCTCCTGCTTCATCTTCAAGCTTTATATTAAAAACACCTTTATCTTCTTGATTTTCTTCATCGGCTGTATCATCCAATACTTGTAAAGAAGCTTGAATTGTGGGTATTATTACATAATCAGGATAGGTTATTTTTGAACTTATTAAAAGAAAGTTATCGCTTTGGGAGGTTAATTCAATCGCAAATTTTTCCTTCGGATCACCATCAGCAATTGTTCGAATAGATAAATTGAAATCTGGATCATTTTCAATTACCTCAGATGTAATGATTTCTATTCTTTTGGGAGGATTATCACTATTATCAAACAATTCTTCAAATTCCGCGGTATTATAAAAATCCTCACTTTCGCCCTGCAGAGCATCAATCATAACATCCTCTGGGTGAGTTGCTTTTGGATAGGATATGCCAATCTTATATTCTTCATTTAAAATTACTCCTTTTTCTGCATTAAACGAGAACTTTATTGATTCTCCCTCCTCAACATTATTGTGAGCACAACAACCAGCTCCTGGGTAGTCAGCCAAAAAAAGGTTACTACTATCAATTGTATAAAAAACTCTAAACTTTCCTTCATCATCAATAATTTTGGCTTGTAATGCTTCCGGCATTCGAATTGGGGGGCTTTCGGTATCTTGTGTTACAGCGGCGAGATAGTACTCATGAAGAATATCATCTTCGGTTTCTTGAGGCAATTGAACGGTAATTGAACCACTGGAAGTTCTAGGTGCAATTCTTATTTCAGAGGGCGTTGGAATGATAAAATCACTTTCGTCGGCACTCTTTCCATCATTTTGAGGGTTAGGGTCTGGAATAAAATTTATTTGAAATACCAATTCTTGGTCGGTCACATAAGGTGATCCATCATTATTTTTAAGAGTAAGGGTAAAAGTATCAGTACCCATTCCATCCTCTATAGCTCCATCTCTGCCAGCTTGGATTCCGTTTCCTTCAGTTCCGCCAGTATTTTCTAACTCAGCTTTTATATTAAAACCAATAGGTGGGACGTCAACAATTTCAAAGGTAAAGGATGCATCTTCATAAAAATCTGTTATCTGGTCATATCCATCCTCCCAAAGTACATTTTCATTACTTTGAAGTACTATTGTTATAGTTTCTCCACCGTCATTAAAATTGTCGGTGTTAACTTTTATATTAAGTTTTCCGTCTGGATTACTAGTGTTGTCAATGGTAAATGTATAAGGGTTTGATGATTCAACGACGTAATCATTGCTATCGCCGGTAGTGGAAACTTGATATTCGAATGTGAATGGAGAACCTTGAGGTAAATTAATCTCATTAGCCTCAATATGAATCTCAATTTCATCTCCCTCATTTACGAAATAATTCCCATTGGCGTCTTGGTTCGCACCCACGATAGCTGAAGAGAAAGTACTGGTTTGAAGGAAAGCATCTGTTAATATAATTTCAAAGCTTAAACTCCCATCTGCCTCAGCATTTGCCCATTCATAATTTGATGTTGGTTTTGGAAGGGTTATAACAATGGTTTCTCCAGACTCATCAACTCCGTCATTTGTGATTTCAAAAGCTATACTGCCATCAATGGGCGTGGATGCATTTACTGTAAACGAACTGGGGCTTGTAGAGCCGTTATAGTCCTCTGGTTGTGAGTTTCCCGTAACCTCGAAAATAATAGGGAAATCTTGGTTTTCAAAATCATTACCCAGGGCGTTGAATTCTATGTTGAAAGTGTTCCCTTCTCTGATACTGTAATTGGGAGCACTGCCCTCTGTACCATTAATTTGTGCCTCCACTATTAAAGGTGCATTGGTCAGAGCATCATTTATTTTTATTTCAAAGGTTCTTGTCCCATTTGCGGAGGCATTTTCCCAATTCCAATTTTCATTGTCTTCGAATAATTCGATAATTATTGTTTCACCTTCGTTAGGAATGTTATCATCTGTAATCTCAAAAGTGATTCTACCATCAACGACCTGAGAACTATTTACAGTAAAACTACTTGGGTTTGGTGGAGGTGTATAGTCGTCTAAGCTTATGCCACTGGGAACGTAAGCGTAGCTGAAAGTCTGTCCATCCGCTTCATCGCTTAACGCATTTATTTCAATGGAGAAAGATTCACCTTCATTAACGGAGAAATTCGGCCCAATACCCGCTCCGGTTAGAGTTGCAGATACCAAAAACGGTTGGACTGTACTACAATCTGTCCGGTATTCTGTTGCATCATCTTTTTGCCACCCCCCTTGGGCCTGGGCGGTGCCAACATTACTTACTTCAATACAGCTTAAATTAACATTTCCGATGGCATTCAGCGTCGTTAGTGTGTCGTCAATGTCTTTGAGGTTCAAAGATTCAAAGTTGTTATTGTCAACCCGTAGCGTACTAAGTAAGTCTAAACCGGTAAAATCCAAGCTTGTAAAATTGGAATTGGTAATGGTCAATTCCTGTAATTGTGATAAAGAACCTAAACCGGTCAAGTTGTTTAGGTTTGGGCAATTGGAAGCAATGAGATTAGAAATATAATCTGTTTGCCCCCCAAGTGTTAAGGTGCCAAAATTATTTCCGCTAATATTCAAAGTCTGTACATTAGGAACACCACCAAAACTAAAATTAGAAGATGCATTTCCTAAACTATTATTTATTAATTCCAAGGTAGTTACGTTAGACAATGGTAAACCACTGGGCACATTTTGAAAGAATATTTCGCCACCAGCTACATTAGTGTTATTAGCATAAATTTCAATTAAACTAAGGTTTTGAAGTCTTAGAGCATTTAAATTATTGTTACTTACATCCAGTATTTCCAAAGAGGTAAACGCTTCCAAACCAGTTAGGTCCGTTACCCCTTGATTGGAAATATCCAAGTTAGTTTGGTTCGAAATGTCTGCAGTCAGTACCAAACCATTTGGGATACCACCTTGGGTGTCAATTCCGTTCGAGATTAAAGCAGATTCAAAATTTCGATCAGGGATCTGAGTGTAAATAGAAGGACATGAGTTTGAAAAAACAGTAGCACCATTTTTTCTAAAATTGGTATTGCCGTTTAGGGACGTGGCCGTTGCAGCACTTTCCACTTGTATACAGGATAAGTTAGGGTTGTCCTGCACGTTCATGTTGGTTAAATTGCTAAGACCAGAAATATCCAGACCCAAAAGGTTGTTTTGGGCAATATCAAAAATCTCCAGACTTGTGTTGGTGGATACATTAATACCCGAAAGATTATTGACGTTAAGACCTATAATCTCCAAATTGATCAGACCGTTAATGTTAATTTGCTCCAAATCATTAAAAAAGGCTCGAATATCTAAAAGGGAAGACATTCCTTCTACATCCAGCACGGTCAGGTCATTACCCTGTACCCATAATACTTGCAAACTCCCAAAATCCTTTATTCCTGTTAAATCTGTAATTCCTAAACCTATCTCATTTTGGTTTACATTAAAATTTGGGTCGCCTGTGAGATTGAGAAATGTAATGTTCTGGATATCAGTAGTCAATATTTGACCATCGACAGCCCCCCCTTCTGAATCGTACCCCTGGTCAATTAAAGCTTGTTCAAAATTTGGGTCAGGAATAGCCGTATATTGACCATAAGACCAAGTCGTAACAATTAGTATAATGAGGAGTAGTAATTTTCTTTTCATATTAAATCTTTTTAAAATACCTTTTCCAAAACAGGCAGGCTGATTCCAAAATAAATGTGATTTAAAGGCATGTTGGGCAGGCTCACACAACCGGCCGTGATGTATTTATACCGAACCGCCAATCCAACATGGATACTCCCGGTTTCCATCACATACGCAAGAGGGATACTTGCACTAAAATCCGAGGTTTCATACCGGGGAGCCAGTGTAGCCATACCAAATCTAGTATTTGTAAATTCGTCGTCTTTGGAGGTCAGCGCCTGCACATAGTTGAGGTTTACATAGTATTTATTGTCATTCAGGACTAGGTAGTCCGCATTGATGTTTAAGCTCATGGGAAGCGCAAACGTGACGCTGCCCTGTTGAATCCTTTCATCCTGTGGAGTATGGGTATTTGCACCATCCAAGGTTTGGAACAGTTCTTCTGTATTGTCCGGTTCAATTGAGTTACCTTCAAATTTAAACAACATCTTTCGTATGTCCTTTTCTTCTTTTCCGTACTCAATACCTCCAATATCCAAAACAGCGGCGCTTAACCGTAACTTGTATGTGTTAACGGTTGCACTGCTATTCCTGGCGCCAACCCGGTTAGTCTCTCTTGGACGCCACTCGTAAACTAGGCCAATATCCCCACCTATTCCCTGTCCATTATAATCAAACCCAATCGCATGGGTGTAAAATGCATCGGTTTCTGCTGTAGCGTTGGAAGGAAGTGATGCGGTGGCAGTGTTTAAATAGGTTAATTGTTCAACGCCTGTAATGTTTCCGTTTTCGTCGGTTGAAAGACTGCCGCGCACCTCTGTACCACGCCTACCGGCCAAATATTTAATGGTGCCACCAATTTTTAAAAAGTGATAGTTACCCCTAATGGCTGCAAAGGCATAGTTGATACCAAATTCGTCCCATTGGTGGGTGGTATTGTTGAAGTTGGATGTATTTATGGGTATGGATCCGTTATAATCGGGATTGGTCAGTCGTGCCCAAAGCCCTCCATTGTAGCCTTGGTAATCCGTGTAGGAACGGGAACGCCATAGAAAAGCAGCGGCATGCCTGGGAGAAAAACCCCAAAGAACAGAGGGCAATAAAATATCTTGGTCAACCATGGAGTTATTTTTAAGACTTAAACTTTTTTCATCAACTTCTTGAAAGTCCAAAGCATTGAAACCATTTGGATTTTGGATGATGTCCTGAAAATCGGTTTCGCCAATCTCGGTGGGATTGAAAAAGTGATAGGACATACCGTTGATATGATACCTGTATTTGGATTCTACACTGTTGGCCGGATTTTGCACCACATTATAGATTCCGCCATAGTTGTCAAAAACGGTGCCGTGTCCAAATTGGGCAAGTGCCAGAAATGGTAAAAAAAGTATAAATGATAAAATATAGTGGTCTCTTTGCATTTTGGTTGGTGGTTTGAAGGTCCTTACGGACAAAGCGGGGGATTTTCAAGATAGAAAATTTTCATGGTTTTTATCATTGTTAAATTGCTTTTTGTCGATAAAAAGATAGGTTTATCGATAAAATCAAATATAACAGGTAAGGCCAAATAAATAAATACCCATTATTGGGTATAATTTGGAATGAGGAGATTGATAATCAGTTGATTGTAAAGAAGGAAAGTATTGGGTAGACTTAAAGAAAAGACCTACAAAATATCGCTTTTTCAAGTATTGTTAGAACTGAATATCCGTTATTTTTCGTTCCTGATATATACCTTCTCCGGTTTGGGGAATATCACTTTTTAGAGGAACGAGACTGGTATTCATTTCGGTAGGAAAAAGTAGTTCGTTAAACTTTTTATAGTGTCCATACACTATTTTTCGTTCGGTGTTTTTCTTATCTTTTGGATTTCCTTTTTTAAAAGATTCAATCAGCTCTTTTTCTACGATGGCATACAGGAGTCCAGTAGCTGTTTGATAAAAATAACTTTTTTCCACCGTCACGCGTTTGCCCTTTTTTTGAAGATCACCAAATTCCATGCGTTCTTCGGGCAATTTGAGTTCAAAACATTCGATGCCGTCGATTCTTTCTCTGCCATTGTAGGTCGCTACCTCTGGATTGGATAGTAAAACAAAGTCTTCAAAAAAATTACTCAAGCTTGGCTCAATGTCCTTTTTAAACTCATAGTCATCTTGTTTTTCTGTTCCTATGCGAGGAGCACCTGGATTCCATTTTTCCTCATTTGAATATTTCCAAAATAAAGAGTCGTTTTCAACTTTGTAATTCTCACTGTAATCCCGTCCCTCCAAGGCTTTGTTTACCAATATGGTATTTGGGTTCAGCACATATTCATGTTGAAATTCGTTGGATATGGCATTTAAGCTTTGACCAATTTTTTCGGTGATTTTTTCACGAAATTTTAGTTCCCTTATTTGGCCTAGTTCTTTTTGTCCGCCAGCTTCCTTGTAATACCTGTTAATGATAAGTTCTGGAAGAATATCCCGATCCGGGGTATTTTCGTTTAATAAAACCGTTCTTTGGGTTGGATTATTGATTCGGTTCCATCCTTCTTTTATGGCTTCCAAACGTTCCGCCCTTCCGGGATGGGTGCTAGAGGCTTTTTCCGGATAATTTTTGAACATGCTCTGTGCTTCCTCAAGGGTACTACCCATACGGGCCATGGTGGACCCGGCAAATCGGTCTGCACTGATCTCATATCTATGATTGCTGCCCACGTTGTTCAAAGAGTGATAGTTTAAAAGATGGCCTACTTCATGGGCCATTACTCCTATGGAAGCCCAATCTGTACGGGAGCTATTTTTCATCTTTGCAAGCCAGACAGGGTCATATAGGATATAAGGGTCTTTTTTACCACTATTATCTTCTTGTATACTGGCCAATGCGTTTTGAATATTGTGGCATTGCCTAATTTTAAAGGTTCTGTTTAAGCCCATTTGGGCCATGATTTCGTCCACGATAGCCTCGGCTTCGGGGTCCGCTTGATAGCTTTGGTTGCCAAAGCAACTTTCATCCACTTCTTCGTATACAATATCCTGTTGGAAACCCTGACCAACAGCTGATTGGTAGAACCAAAAGAACAATAGTACAGTGAGATATTTCAAACCTTTAAAATTTGATTAATAGCTTGATGTTTAAAGAGGTATTTAACGTACCATAACAAATCCCTAAATTTGGGTTTCATACTATTTTTACGACTTAGAGTTGTAAAATACTAAATTTTGTCAATTGTTTAAAATGTATGGTGCGCACAGTGGTTTTTAATTGAATTTGGTACTTAAAAGGCGTACCAATTGTAGGTTATTGTTTTTTTGATTTGAAATCTTTACTCTTTCTTTTGTGGTACACAGGTATTTTAAGTCCAAGGAATATGTCTGCCAATTGGGCATTATTGCCTAGGTTGGAAAATAAACTTCCAGAACCTATCAAAAGCGGACCCAATCGCAACCCTAAGCCTATTGAGGTTCCACTTAATTTACTATTAGAAATAGGTAGATAGGCTCCAAAAATCCTGGATTCATACCTTGGTGTAAGCGTAATAAGATTCAAAGGGTTGTTATTAAAAGTGGCATTCATATCCAACAAACCTTGGTTTATATTTAGGTTCAGATACCATTGCTTGGTTAACCAGTAATCAACGTTTAAATTAATGGTGCCAGGGAGTTTCCAGGCTTGGTTATTTACAAGGGTTTGTGGAACAACCTGATCCTCAATGGCCGATATGAAATCTTCTTCTAGATCTTGGGCAGCAAATGTTGCATTAATTTGATAGGTGGAGCTCTCCGTATTGCGATAGGTTATTTTTCCAATATCCAAAAAAGATAGCCCCATTCTTAGTTTGTATTGATTGAATCCCCTAGGATTATCGCCATTGGAAGGAGCTAAGGATGAGGGGGTTCTAAACTCGTAAACAACGCCAAAATCAAAACCATACCCTGGTGAAAGGTTGTCAAAATAGTCAACATCCCCCTCAGTTTCCGTAGCACTAAAAGCATAGGAAAGGTCACCGTTTAGGGACACCTCTTCGATACTAGAATCGTACTGGCCATTAAGCTGAGTACTGCTACCTTGAATAGCCCCTCCGCCAAGGAGGTATTTTAAAGAAATCCCTCCTTTTAACCTATGATATTTTTTTTGTAGCAGTATTGATCCATAGGATAGGCCTATTTCAGCCCAAGCGTGTGTGGTAAAATCCATATTGTTCGCAACAAAATCAAAGTCCTGGTTGGCAAACCCATCATAAACACTTTCAAAAAGAGTACCGTTAATATTGTTTACGTTTCCAATGGCCCTTATTCTTGTAAATAGCGCAAGTCCGTTTTTCTCATTAAGTGAAAATTGTATGGAAGGCCCCAATACATCTAAATTTATCAAAAAGTTATTAGTATCGGAAGCAAGTCTCTCCAAACTATCAAAACTATCATTTTCAATAAAAGAAGTGATATTCCCCAAGGTCAAGGGGGTATAATCAGTACTTGCTACACTATTGATGGAAAAAAGGTTGAGTTCCCACTTAGTACGACTGTCCGCAAGGCTACCCGGATTGATAATGGTGTTATGTATTCCGCTAAAATTATCTGTAAAAAGACCGCTATAGGATTGGCCGAAGGTCTTACCCCAAAGTATAAATAAGAATAGAATATACGCGTATTTCATAAGGTTATCCAACGTTTGGTTATGATCAAAAATAGTAGGCGGGCATACCTAATTCAATACCTAGTAAAGGGTATATATAGTTCTCCTTAGTGTCGATTTGAAGGGGTAAGTAAGTTTCTTTGAAGCCAGTTGAAGAAGAACATGGTCATTCGCCAAGTGCCCGTATCAAAAATTTGGAGATATTGTTCTGGTTACTTTGATAAAGTTCTAGATAGCGGTCCCAATTTTGTGTCTTTGCATTGATTTCGCGTATCCTAACCTGGACGGTCTGAAGTACTTTCATTTTTGGTATTACCTGATAGTTTATTTCTGGAATTTCCCTTTTTTCTCCATCAATGAACTGTTCGTCCAATAGAATGGGGTTGATGTGGAATTCCTGGGCCTTATCATCCTCGTCAAAATAATAAAATCCAATATCCAGAATATAGTTAATTCGGTTACCCGGTCCACTTAGTTTACACCAGGAATGATTGAGTTCGTAGGATTTTAGGCCTAGATAATAATAACCTTCTACATTTTTTACGTTACCTAGGTCAAATACAAATCGATTGATTACTTCCCGCCCCCCAAATTCGTTGAGACCAGATTGTTGGAAGACCATGTTTTGCTCAGAATCTAGTTTTGTAAAACTTCCAGAATTTTCAAAAAAGGAATAACTGGCAAAATATTCTTTATTGAAATTATCAGGATTATAGAATAATTTGGAGGCCCCATCAACCAACAAAGGTATGAGTTTGACGGCCAATGCACCCAGGGCCAGCCCAAAGGATTCCTTAGTATCCGTTGATTCCGCTTTAAATAAGAGCTCTCGTTTAATTTCTTTGAAATCGGTCTTTTCAACCTCTTGGTTTTTCAGGGCATAGTACGTTTCAACTTGGGAATATCCGGAAACATGGGCATACATAAAAATGGTTAGAATGTACAATGACCTGACAATCATTTTTTTTGAGTATTTCAATTCTCCTTAAAAATAGGGGAAAAGATTAAAATTCATACTTTTTTTCCAAGGCGTACCTCAGTAACTCTCCTTTTCCCTGGATTTCCAATATGCGCATCATGTTTTTTCTATGGGTGTCAACGGTGTGTATGCCGATAAAAAGTTCATCTGCAATTTCCCTTGATGTCTTTCCTTGTGCGATCAAGGATAATATTTCTTTTTGTCGTTTGGTCAACCGACCTTTGCTGGAGGCTTTTTTTTGATTTTCTGCAAATGAGAGATCAATATTGCCATCATAATAAGTACCGCCTTGGGCAACGGTCAAAATTGCCTCCAAGACTTGGTTAAGGGAAGCGTTTTTAAGAATATATCCGGTTGCGCCCGCATGCAACATTTTTTTTACGGCCCCCTCTTGGTCGAACATGGTAAAAGCCAAAACGGTAATATGGGGGTGCTCCGCTTTGATAATTTTTGTTGCTTCAATCCCGTCCATAATGGGCATTCTAATGTCGGTAATTATAACATTTGGATTTCTTTTCCGTACGACCTCCAATAACTCCTGCCCGTTGTTGGCAGTGCCTACAATTTGGATATTTTCCTCGTATTTAAGAAGTAGCTCCAAGCCATCTATCAACGACTGATGATCTTCAGCAATTGCTAACCGTATCATATGGGTATATCAATAATTATGGTCGAACCTTTACCGGGTTCGGATTCAATATGAAAAGTGCCCTCCAAATGGGATATTCGTTTGTCGATACTTTTGAGGCCCATTCCATCCTTACCTTTCTTTATGGTTTTTGGGTCAAAACCTATTCCGTTATCTTCGACCAAAATGTTTAGCACATCACCGTGGTTGGTGAGGTGTATGTTTGCCATTGTGGCCTTGGCATGTTTAATGATATTAGTTATCAATTCTTGGATAATTCTGAACAGGTTTATTTCCAGGCTATTTTCAAGCCGATTGTCCAAACCAAAATCCTGAACAGTTACCCCTATTCTATTTGATTGCGAAATTTTTTCAGCCATTTGATTAACAGCTCTTAATAGTCCTTGCTTCGCAATGACCCCGGAATTTTTTTCATGGGCGATAGCCCGTATTTTTTGATAGGCCTCTTCCAATAGTTCATTGGTCTTATTATAAAGTTCTTGCTTGTTACTTATTGATTTTTCTTGCAAGGAGTTGAAATGAAGTTTTACGTTTGCCATCAATCCACCTAAATCATCATGAAGGTCATGGGCGATGCGTTGCCGCTCCTTTTCCTGCCCTTCTATCATTGCATCAATGGTAGCCAGTTCCTGATCCTTTAGAAGTGTTGCCACTTTCTGTTCCTCCAATATTTTTCCCTGCTCAGCGAGCAATTGTTTGCGCTTGGTGTTTTTATAGGTAAGTACACCAATGACTGACCCAAAAAGAAGGGCCAGTCCAAGTGCCAGGGTCCAAATTTTTATCTTTTTGTTCTGGGCATCCAACTCTAATTTGTCCAGCTTTAGTTTGTCCGTTTGATTTTGGACCTTTAAGATGGAGGATTCCAGAGTGTTGTTTTTGTAGCCAAGTTGATACTCAACATCTACTGATTTTCGTAAATAAAAATACGCTGAATCATAGATACCTTCTTTTTGAAATATTAAGGATTCCAAACGGGTAGAATAAAATAAATCTCTAAGTGTATGGGAACTATTTTTGAATATCTTCAAATAACGTTTGGCCTTCTCAATTTGGTTGTTTTCCATATGTATAGAAGATAATTGCCAGGCCACTTTTCCTCGTAGTACATTGAAATATTTATTTTTGGAAGCGATACTATCCGCTTTTAAAAAAAAATCCTCTGCTTTCCCATAGTCCTTTTCAATTTTATGGTAAATACCTTTTTCGAAATAGTACTTGGGATATAAAGGATGCGTTTTCTTCAATCTTAAAAAAATTGAATCGAGTTTGCCGTAATATGAATAATACTGCGCGTCTACTTCAAGGATATCGTCATCGGCCTTGGTAAGAAAAATCAATTGGTATAGAAGAATTAAAAAATCATCGGTAGTGTCATTTCTTAATTCTATCAGTCGTTCCAAGAAAGGTTCAAATTGACTGCTTCCAATAAATATTTCTGCAGCAAACAGGTCAAGTGTCCCAATCAACGCTGCTTTGGCCAAAACCTCGTTTTCTAGGGACTCCGCTATTTTAAGTGCGCTAGAGAAATTTTTGAAGGCCTGAAGATTGTCTTGCTTTATAGCATAGTTGTTTTGATATGCGGATATTAGGAACTTAACAAAGTTTAATTCTTTGTTTTCAGAAGGTTCGGTGCTAACGCTATTATCTGTTTTGGGTGTTTTTTCAGTCAATAAATTCACAAGGGTAATCAAATGACCTTTCAATATATCATCTTCTATATTGCAAGCGATTAAATAAGCGTTATCGTAATCTTGATTTTTTGTTGCATTAAAAAAAGTCTCTAGTTTTTTGTTGTTGGACAATAGATTGGAACTAATCAGAAAAAAACAGATTAAGAATTTATACATTAGAATACGACCTTGTTAAAACTGGTATTGCACCTTCGTCCTGGAAGTGAAAATGCAATTTCATTGGTGGCACTTAGCTCACTTTCTTGTTCTTTGTCATAATCCTCTTTTCTTACAACATGTCTTCCATCCATATAAAAAAATTCAAAATCGAATGCCTTTCCATTGTCAGGTTTACAGTCTATTCGGCCATCTTTGCCGTAAACTATATTTCCGTTAGCATCTTTTATGGGAAACATGGGATTTAGGTACCTTTCTGAATGTAAATAGCTGCCTTGCTCAAAATGTAAGTTGTTTAAAGAGTTTTCGCTAAGGATATAATTTGTCTTATCTGAGAGGGCACGTGTATAAATCTTAAAAGTAGCTCCGCTATTATTTCTGTCTGCTACTACCACAACAGAATCAATACCAATAAAATAAGTTGGCTTATAGTTTACGATTTCAAATTCAATGTTCTTTATCGTTTTATAGTTTTGTCCCAATGTTGATTCACCAATTTCAATAGATGCATAAATACCGTAGTTTGTCTGGTAATTTTGACCGGCCATGAGAAGTTGTTTTCTGTTGTCGTTAAAATCAAGGGTTGAACTATAATCTTCCATTCCGACCACTCTTTTAACAATAAGAGGAGCAGTGTCCTTGATTTTCCTTAATTGGGCCGTCAATGGAGAAATTACCAGTACTAACAATAAAATGATTAATGGCCTGGATTTTTTTTTGGTTACTGTCATTATCTAAGTTTTTAAAGTTCTATGGCCAAATATGGCCAAATTGATCAGTTAATGGTATACCAGATAATGGGGATATTTCCAAAAGATAGGAATTTAATCGGATATTGGTTTATCAATAGTGACTTTGTAATCAACATTTTAATGAATAAGCATCTGGTTTGTCCATAAAAAAGGTATGGTTAGTGACCTTAACCAACATTCTGGGTCTAAAAAGTAAATACTTCCCCCATGATGTACTTTGTATTGCTTATAGTTACCCTGGTTTTGTTTATTCTTGTGGTAGTTGCCATCATTGATTTGAAAAAATCGACCAAGGAATATCGCGATTATAAAAATCAAAGGGACAATACAAGAACTGACCTTTAGATTTCGCGATTTACAGAGATTCATTAAAAGTGTCTACATTTAGGTAAATTTAATTTACCCAGTGAAATGAGCCATAACAAGTCTTGATACTCACCTAGATGTCCCGATAGCTATCGGGATGGCGATCGAGGATTCATGAACGCTCATGGTAGACAAACTGAAATGATGTGAATAATTACACTGGCCTGAACGAGGCAGTTGGGCATGTCTGACCTATGAAAAACAACATAAATAAACAGATGAATAGATGGACTACTGCAATGATGTACTTAGGCATACTCTGTATGATGGGATGCAATATGAATTCTGACCACATGACCTATGATTTATATGTAGGAACGTATACGGACGGGGATAGCAATGGTATTTATCAACTGAAATTCAATGCGAATACAGGAGCCTTAACCAACAAACAATTGGCGGCAACTATTGAAAACCCTTCATATATAAAGTTTTCTCCAGATAATTCAATGCTTTATTCCGTACTGGAAACAGATTCCTTTGAAAATAAAACTGGCGGTGTTATGGCCTTTGAATTAATAGAAGGTAAACTCGTTGAAAAAAGGGGTGTGGTTACCGTGGGTGCACATCCTTGTCATATAGCCGTTTCAGATGATGGGAAAAATATGGCTATTTCTAGTTATACTGGGGGGAATTCCACTATTTTCAATTTGGACGAGATAGGTGGGCTAATGGAGAATCCACAAGTAATTGACCTGCAAAGTTTGGATACTGTAAAGACATCCCATGCACACTCTGCCGCCTTTACAAAGGAAGGGTTATTCATTGCCGATTTAGGCCTGGATGCCGTGAAGCGATTTTCTTTGGATGCCGCAAAGTTCAAACCAAACGAACAAGCTTCCATTGATTTACCCGATGGAGCAGGGCCAAGACATTTTACTTTTGGTCAAAATGGAAAGTATCTGTATGTCATTAATGAATTGAATTCCACTATTACCATTTTTAAAAGGGAGGGTTCTACCTATGTGGAAAAAGAAACACATGCTACACTGTCCCAAGACTTTTCTGGAGAAAGTTACTGTGCCGATATCCATTTATCACCCGATGGCAATTTCCTATATGGATCAAATAGAGGTGAGCAGACCATTGTCATTTTTAAAGTGGACAAAGCAACGGGTACCTTAAGCCTTGTGGGCAGGGAGTCCGTTCATGGGGATTGGCCGCGTAATTTTACGATTGACCCAAGTGGTAATTTTTTGCTGGTGGCCAACCAAAAGAGCAATAATATTGTGGTCTTTAAAAGAGACCAGGAGCTAGGCACTTTAGCATTCTTGGAAGAAATTGATTTGCCCAATCCCGTTTGTTTGGAGTTTTTGGATTGAAAACTAATTGGCCCTATGTTTACGGAAATTCACTTTATGGATTGAGAATTTTTTAAGGTTAATAAAAACCTTTGCCAACAATAGCATTATTGTCCTTTTATAATGGGTGTATTAAAAGCTTTTCTTTAAATTTAGGGTTGACTAATTCAAAGAACTGAAAATGAAATCCAATTACACCATTTTGGGCCTAGTGGCCCTTTTCCTATTATTGTTGCCAAACGCAACTGAGGGACAGCGTAGAAACAAATCAAATAGCGTTACCGTTTCGTATCCGGAGGAATTGTACTCCAGCCTTGAATATCGAGGCATAGGCCCCTATCGCGGTGGTAGATCAGCTGCGGTTACTGGGGTGCCCGGTGAACCCAATCTTTACTATTTCGGAGCCACAGGTGGTGGTGTTTGGAAAACCTTGGACGGTGGTCGTACTTGGGAGAACATCTCTGATGGTTACTTTGGCGGCAGTATTGGTGCTGTAGAAGTGGCCAAGAGTGACCCAAACGTTATATATGTAGGTGGTGGTGAAAAGACCCTAAGGGGAAACGTTTCTTCAGGGTATGGCATTTGGAGAACTGTAGATGCTGGTAAAACATGGGAAAAGGCCGGCTTGGAAAAGAGCAGGCACGTACCAAGAATAAGGGTACATCCCACGGATTATAACATTGTGTATGCCGCAGTATTGGGAGATATATACAAACCGACAAAAGAAAGGGGCATTTATAAAAGTACCGATGGTGGTGACACATGGAAACAAGTACTTTTCGTAAACGATCAGGCTGGAGCGGTCGATTTGACTTTTGACCCAAACAATCCGAGGATTTTGTATGCTTCCACGTGGCGTGCCCAAAGAACACCCTACAGTTTAAGTAGTGGAGGGGAAGGATCGGCCCTATGGAAAAGTACGGACAGTGGTGAAACGTGGAACGAGATATCCAAGAACGAAGGTTTTCCTACGGATACGTTGGGAATCATTGGTGTAACGGTTTCCCCTAAAAATTCGGAACGGGTTTGGGCTATTGTTGAAAATAAGGAAAAGGGCGGTTTGTATCGTTCCGAAGATGGTGGCAAAAAATGGTCCTTGGTCAATAGCGATAGAAACTTGAGACAACGCGCCTGGTACTATACCCGTGTGTATGCGGATACCCAGGATGAAGATGTAGTGTATGTTTTGAACGTAAGTTATCATAAATCCATGGACGGAGGTAAGACCTTTAAATCCTTCAATGCCCCGCATGGAGACCATCATGATTTATGGATTTCTCCAGAAAATGGCCAGCGGATGATTATTGGGGATGATGGGGGCGCCCAGATTTCCTATGACGGCGGGGAGACTTGGAGTACCTATTACAATCAGCCTACCGCTCAATATTATCGGGTGACTACGGACAACCATTTTCCATACCGAATTTACGTAGCGCAGCAGGATAACTCCACACTACGTGTCAATCATAGAAGCGATGGTTCCGCTATCACGGAGGACGATTGGGAGGAAACCGCCGGTGGGGAATCCGCTTGGATAGCGGTAGACCCTGAAAATGATGATATAGTCTATGGAGGAAGTTATGACGGCTTCCTTACCCGTGTGAACCATGAAAAAGGTACCGTTAGGGGTATCAATGTATGGCCGGACAACCCCATGGGTGCCGGGGCAGAGGCGATGAAATATCGTTTTCAGTGGAACTTCCCCATTTTGTTCAGTAGACACGATCCTAATAAACTATACACCTTTTCCAATCATGTACACATGACCACCAACGAAGGTCAAAGTTGGGAAGTGTTGAGTGGGGACCTAACCAGGAACGACCCAACAAAATTAGGTTCCAGTGGTGGGCCCATAACCCAGGACAATACCAGTGTAGAGTACTATTGTACCATTTTTGCTGCCAATGAAAGCCCTTTAAAGGAAGGCTTGTTGTGGGTAGGGAGTGATGACGGATTGATCCATGTGTCCAAAAATGGGGGCGAGACGTGGGAAAATGTTACCCCTTCCAATATGCCGGAGTGGAACATGATCAACAGTATTGAACCTTCCGCTTTTGATGAGGGTACCTGTTATGTGGCCGCTACCCGATATAAATTGGGCGATTTCCAGCCCTATTTATATAAGACGACGGATTATGGCCAAACATGGACCAAGATTACCAATGGCATCAATGAGGAACACTTCACCCGTGTAGTGCGGGAAGACCCCAAAAGAAAAGGCTTGCTGTATGCGGGAACGGAAACAGGCATGTACATTTCCTTTGATGATGGGGCGAACTGGAAATCCTTCCAGATGAACTTGCCCATCGTGCCCATTACGGATCTGACCATCAAGGATAATAATTTGATTGTGGCCACCCAAGGACGCAGTCTATGGATCATCGATGATTTAACGGTACTACATCAATTGGATGAAAGCAAGAAATCATCGGGACATATCCTGTATAAGCCCAAGGATTCCTTTCGTACAAAAGGTAGGGCTTCCAACAGACTTTCCAAGACCTCTGGACAAAATCACCCTAATGGCGTGGTGACCCATTTTTACTTGAAAAATCTCAGTGAAAAGGATAGTGTTCATCTAACCTATACCTCCATAGCCGGGGATACCTTGGCCACTTATAACAACTTTACAAAAGAAAAGGACCAAAAAATTGAGGTGAAAAAAGGTGGAAATACCTTTGTTTGGGACACTCGGGGTAAGGGTGCCAAATTGTTGGACGGTATGATACTTTGGTGGGCCAATTTGGATGGGCCAAAAGCGGTTCCTGGTAACTATAAGGTGCATTTGAATGTCAATGGGGTTTCCAGTGCACAGGAGTTAAAAATACTTCCAGATCCACGAGCGGAGGCATCTGTGGCCGATATGCAAAAACAATATGATTTTATTACCGATATCAACACGACCATAGATAAAGCCCACAAATCCATTGAAAAGATTAGGAACGTAACGGCCCAATTGGATGCATTCACTAAGCAGTATGCAGATAATGAATCCACTAAGGAACTTATCGAAAAGGCCAAAAAAATGAAGGAAAGTTTGGGCGAGGTGGAGAAGGCTTTGTACCAGACCAAGAATAGGAGTCGGCAAGATCCATTGAATTTTCCCATTAAGTTGACCAACAAATTGGGACATTTGAATAGTTTGGTGGCGATTGACGACTTTCCTCCCACGGAACAGGACATTGCCGTTAAGAACGAGCTTACAGCTGCCATTAACAAGGAATTGGACAAGTTTGATGCGGTGATGTCTAATGAACTCCAAGCGTTCAATGCCGCTTTTAATGACTTAAAATTGAATTATTTGTTTGTAGAGGACTAAATAAATGACACCTGTCTCTTCGAGCGGAGTCGAGAAGAAGCCCCGGAACATGGGTCTCGACTCCGCTCGACCTGACAGTCTTTTAGTTTTAAATAAGTTCAATGCGATATTATTATGTTTATATGGCTCAATGTGCTGATGAAAGTATTTACATAGGTTTAACCAATGATTTAGAAAGACGAATAAGAGAACACAACTACGGTTTTAACGATAATTCATATACTTCTAAACGTCGACCTGTTATTATCATTTGGCATCAAGAATTTATGCAATTTGAACAAGCGGAAAAATTTGAAAAGAAAATAAAGAAATGGAGTAGGGCGAAGAAAATGGCATTGGCAAATGGGGACTATGATATATTAAAGTTATTCTCCATATGTAAAAATGAAACCAATTTTAAGAATAAGGACTAACTGAACTACAACTGTCACTTCGAGCGGAGTCGAGAAGCTTTGGTTCACTAATCTTGACATAACACAAGTTAATAAGAATAAAACTCGAAAAAGGAATAAACCAATCATGTAAAATGAAAAGTAAATATCTAGTATTATTGATGCTGCTCTCGTGCAGCGCCACCTTTGCCCAATCGGCCAATGAGTATTTCAAACCTATGAAATACCGCAATATAGGACCCTTTAGAGGTGGGCGTTCGGTTACGGCAAGCGGGGTTATCGGTGACCCGATGACCTATTATATGGGCACCACAGGGGGTGGACTTTGGAAAACCGAGACCGCCGGTCAGAAATGGGAAAACATCTCCGATGGTTATTTCAAAACGGGTTCCGTTGGCGCCGTAGCCGTTTCAAAATCGAATCCAAACATTCTATTCTGCGGTATGGGCGAGCACGCTCCAAGGGGAGTGATGACGTCTTACGGAGATGGTGTATACAAATCCACCGATGCCGGTAAAACATGGCAACATGTAGGATTGGAAAAAACACAGCATATCTCGCGTATTATCATTCATCCAACCAATCCGGATATTGTCTATGTAGCTGCCCAAGGGGCGCTATTTGACGGCAATCCCGAAAGAGGGGTCTACAAATCCGTCGATGGAGGGAAAACTTGGAAAAACACCCTTTTCGTGAATAATCTGACCGGTGCGGCAGAACTTTCTATGGATGCCAATTATCCTGAAATTATGTACGTGGCCATGTGGGAGCACCAACGCAAACCCAATATGGTAATCAGTGGCGGGGAAGGCAGCGGACTCTACAAATCCACCGATGCCGGAGAGACCTGGAAAAAAATACACGAAGGCCTTCCAGAGGAAAAGGGAAAAATGGCCATAGCCGTTAGCCCTGCCAATTCTAATAAGGTATATGCATTGATAGAAAGTGATTCCAATGCGGACAAGGGCGGACTCTTCGTCTCCAACGATGCAGGGGAATCCTGGTCCATGGTGAGTGGAGATAATAGACTGGTACAACGTGCCTGGTATTACATTGAAGTTTTTGCGGACCCCAATGATGAAGATACCGTGTATGTGTTGAGTGCAGCGATGTTCCGTTCCGAAGATGGAGGGAAGACTTGGGAAACCATTGATGTACCGCATGGGGATACACACGATTTGTGGATAAACCCGGATAATTCCAAAAATATGGTGTTGGCCGATGACGGAGGGGCTACCATTACCTTTGATTATGGTAAAACTTGGTCTGCTCAGGACAATATGCCAACGGCCCAGTTTTATAGAATAAGTGTCGATAACCTGTTCCCCTACAATATCTACGGCGGGCAGCAGGACAATACCTCGGTGCGAATCGCCAGCTTGTCGCTTGGCAGAGGCGGTATAACGGAGGAGGATTGGACCTATTCCGCCGGTGGTGAAAGTGCCTTTTTGGCCTTTGACCCAGATAACCCAAGATACGTGCTTGGTGGCAGTTATTTGGGAACTATCGAAGTCCTTGATACGGAAACCAAAAGTTCCACGAATATCATGGCCGCCCCCATTCAGTATTTGGGAAGGGAAGCTAGGAACATGAAATATCTGTACAACTGGAATGCCCCGATTATTGGTTCCATCCACGAACCTGGTACGTACTACCATGGCGCGCAATTGGTTTTACGCACACGCGATATGGGGGTTACCTGGGAAGAAATCTCTCCCGATCTAACGAGGGATATCGATGCCAAGCAAGGAAACGGTGGCGGACCTTACACCAATGAGGCGGTAGGCGCGGAAAACTACGGAACCCTGGCCTATATGATAGAGTCGCCGCATGAAAAGGGTGTGTTCTGGACGGGAAGTGACGATGGATTGGTACACATTACCAAAAACGGTGGGGAAACCTGGGACAATGTAACCCCAAAAGGACTTAGCGAATGCTTGATCAATGCCATCGAGGTATCACCTCATGACCCCGCTACGGCATACATCGCCACCACCCGATACAAGTTCAACGACTACACTCCGGCCCTTTACAAAACAGCGGATTATGGTAAAACCTGGACCAATATAAGCGATGGAATTCCTTACGGAGCCTTTACAAGGGTGGTCAGGGAAGATGAAAATAAAAGGGATTTGCTATATGCGGGTACGGAACTCGGTATGTACATTTCGTGGAACGGTGGCAAAGCATGGGAGCCTTTTCAGTTGAATTTACCGGTAACCCCCGTGTTGGATTTAAAGGTGCATAGAGGGGATTTAATCATGGCGACCTCGGGCCGATCTTTCTGGATTTTGGACAATATCAATACCATTAGCCAGTATGAACCAGCCAAAAAGGGGCTGAAATTATTGAAGCCAAGTGCGGCCTACGCCGGTTCTTGGGGAAGTCCCATGAGCAGCAATGCCAAGGAGGTTACTGCCACGGATGCCTTTGACGGGGTCAATCCGGCGAACGGTATGGTACTGTATTACGAATTGCCAAAATTGAATGATTCCACCAAGCTTACCATGGAAATCAAGGATTCCAAAGGGAAATTGATTCGCAGTTTTAGTTCGGAAAAGGACAAAGACTATATACCACATAACGGCGGGGGAGCCCCTCCGGCCCCTGTATTGCCAAAAAATGAAGGCTTGAATCGGTTTGTATGGGATATGGGCCATTCAATAGTTCCAGGAATTCCAGGCGTGTATATAGAGGCCAACTTTAGGGGACACCAGGAAATTCCTGGAATGTATACCATAACGCTTACTATGGATGGGAAGACAGTAACCACGCAAGGTGAGATCAAACCGATTCCAACCATTGAAATGAAACCCGGACAATTTGAGGAGTATGATGTGTTAATGAGCGAAATGGAACAGAAGATTACCGAGATGCATAAAATGGTCAATACCCTTTTTGAGGTTCAGAAAGACCTAAAGGAAGTGTTGAAGGAAATCGAGGATGAAACCTTAAAATCAAAAGGTGAAGCACTGTTGGAAAAAATGAAGGATTGGGACGCAGATATGGTCCAAAGAAAGTCGCAGGCCTATGATGATGTGGAGAATTTCCCCAACAAATTTACGGCGGAATATCTGTTCTTGTTGAATCAGACCAGCGGTAGCATTCCAAGAGTAAACAAATCCAACTTGGATAGAAAACAGGAATTGGATAAGCAATGGATACCATTAAAGGCCAGGGGAGAAGCCTTGCTAAATACCGACATACCGGCGTATAACAAGGCACTTTGGGAAGCTGGTATTGGGGCTTTAAATCCGAAGTAGTTAATTAATTGTTCTTTCTTTTGAACGTTTATCGTTTTGTTTTGTAACTGTTTTATTAGTGATTTAGTGGGATGGTGAGTTAGTGAGTTAGTGAGTTAGTGAGTTAGTGATATAGTGACATAGTGAGTTAGTGGGATGGTGAGTTATTGAAATCCTTCTGGAAATAATAAGTGTTTGAACTTGAACTTGACTCTTGTATTTGAATTTGTTTTTTGCACTTGTATTTGAGTTTGATTTTAACAGGATATGACCGAATATTATAATTATATAAAAGCCCTGCACCTGATTTTCGTGATTACCTGGTTTGCTGGTCTTTTTTATATCCCAAGATTGTTTATTTATCATATCGAAGCGCAACAAAAACCCGAGGTAGAGCGAGAAATCTTGAGTACCCAATTTAAGTTGATGGAAAAACGGCTATGGTATATCATCACATGGCCCTCCGCAATTCTGGCTACTATATTTGCCATTTGGTTATTGGTCTTAATGCCCCAGTGGTTGCAACAACCCTGGATGCATATTAAATTGGGGTTTGTACTATTGCTGATTGTGTATCACTTAAAAAATCACCTCATATTTAAGAGATTCCAGCAGGATGATATCAAATACTCCTCCAATTACATGCGCATTTGGAACGAAGGGGCTACCCTAATCCTATTTGCCGTGGTCTTTTTGGTCATTTTAAAAAGCGCCTTCAGTTGGATTTTTGGCGTCGTAGGCATCATTGTTTTGGGAATCCTTTTGATGCTGGGCATCAAGCTTTACAAACGAATCCGAAACAAGAATCCGGAAGCATAATAATTTTGATATCCCTTTTTATAATTTAACTAGAAACTAGAGTTTGAATGTAAGCTTGAACTTGAACTTGATTTTTGAGCTTGCACTTGAGATTTGCGTTTGCACTTGATTTTGAACCCGCTTTGGTGCGATATTTGCTAACTTTGAACGAAACGTCAAACTTTTGTTAAGTAGATTCTCTTTACGGTCTCGCATCTTCGTATCAATGATTTTATTGGTGCTGATCGCTTCCGTGCTAATTTTGGGTGTTACCATCTATCAGTTTAGGGAAATCAATAGGGATTACCATGAAAACAGGATGGAGCGGAAGGAAGAGCAGATTAGACAGAGCATCGATTTGACCATTCAAAAAACTACCTATCCGGTCACCACGGAGAATCTCGGACTCATTTTCAAAGAGGAAATTTATGAAATCGCTGTGGTACAGAACATGAATTTCAACATTTATAGTTTGGAAGGTGAGTTGATCAAAAGCTCAAGGCCCAAGATTGAAAATGATCCAATTTCCATGTGTCTAGATGCTGAAATCTTAAACCACCTGGACGTTAGTGTTGATAAAAGGTATGTGGAGCGGAATAAGGCCGCGGGCGACCAGTATCAGGCTTCGTATACCTACATAGCGGACCGTCAGTTTAAGCCCATAGGAATACTGAACTTACCCTATTTTGAAGATAATTCATTCAACGATAAGGAGTTAAACGAGTTTTTGGCGCGCTTGGGCGGCGTATATTTTCTCATGTTCCTATTGGCCATTGGGTTGGCTTATTTTATATCAAAATACATCACGCGATCCTTGGAGGCAATAAGCGATATGATGGAACGGACCGACCTTACCCGAAGGAACGAGAAAATTCATTTGGAAAAGCCCGGTGAGGAAATAGAGAAATTGATTTCCTCCTACAATGCCATGATCGATGAACTAAGTATAAGTGCGGCGAAACTGGCCAAAAGCGAAAGGGAACAGGCTTGGAGGGAAATGGCCAAACAGGTGGCCCATGAAATTAAAAATCCACTGACCCCTATGCGGTTGAGCGTTCAAAGCTTTCAACTTAAATTTGACCCCAAGGATCCCAATATTACGGAAAAGGTTGCGGAATACTCCAAAACGCTCATCCAGCAGATCGATACCATGAGCAGTATTGCCTCGGCCTTTTCTAGTTTTGCGGAAATGCCAGCACAGCAGAACGAGACCCTTAACGTGGTAAAAATAGTTAAACTGGCTCTGGATATATTCAATGAGGAGTACATCCATTTTATCGCCGAAGAAGAGGAAATTATTGCAAAATTGGATCGGACCCAATTGATACGCGTCGTTACCAATTTGGTAAAAAACGCCATCCAGGCCATACCCGATGAACATGATTCCCCTAGGATTTTGGTATCCGTGGCCATTGATGGGGATATGGTCAAGATTTCCGTTGCGGACAACGGTATTGGTATTGAAAAGGATTTTGAGGACAAGATTTTTGAACCCAAGTTCACCACAAAGACCAGTGGGATGGGACTTGGTCTGGGAATGGTAAAGAATATCGTAGAAACTTACAAAGGGAGCATTAATTTCACGTCCCAGCCAGGGAAGGGCACTGTTTTTTGTGTTAAATTCCCTAGGGTTGGAAGAATGAAAACTATAAAATAAAAGCGAAAGAACATGTCTTACGAAACAATACTAGTGGAAATTTTAGATGCCGTT
Organism: Maribacter algicola; assembly: GCF_003933245.1. Taxonomy (NCBI): domain Bacteria; kingdom Pseudomonadati; phylum Bacteroidota; class Flavobacteriia; order Flavobacteriales; family Flavobacteriaceae; genus Maribacter; species Maribacter algicola. The sequence continues at coordinate 1,091,835 of NZ_QUSX01000001.1, read as the reverse complement.
GCAACTATCACTATCAATAGGCCAAAAAAACTAAATGCCCTGAATAGGGAAACCATCCAAGAACTTCATGAGGCCATATCTGAATTGGAGGATGATACAGAAGTAAAAGTGCTAATCATAACCGGTAGCGGGGATAAGGCTTTTGTGGCCGGGGCCGATATTTCCGAGTTTGCCGATTTTTCGGTTAAAAAGGGAAAGAAATTGGCCGCCAAAGGACAGGAACTATTGTTTGATTTTGTGGAGAAACTTTCCAAACCGGTCATCGCCGCGGTAAACGGTTTTGCCTTGGGTGGCGGGTTGGAGCTGGCCATGGCCTGTCACTTTCGGGTGGCGAGCGATAACGCAAAAATGGGCCTTCCCGAGGTGTCCCTTGGCGTGATTCCGGGTTATGGGGGTACCCAGCGCCTTCCCCAATTGGTGGGTAAAGGAAGGGCCATGGAAATGATCATGACCGCAGGAATGATTTCTGCCGATCAGGCAAAAAATTACGGCTTGGTAAACCATGTCGTTACCCAAGAGGAACTACTACCTTTATGCCACAAATTGGCTGAAAAGATCAGTAATAATTCCTCCGTCGCCATATCCCATGCAATAAAAGCGGTAAATGCGGGTTTTATGAATACTGTAAATGGCTACGAGCAGGAAATTGAGGCTTTTGGGGCGTGTTTTGGAACGGATGATTTTGCTGAGGGCACCACGGCATTTTTAGAAAAAAGAAAAGCTGATTTTCCGGGTTCGTAGGTAAAGCGAACCTAACATGTTTAGAACAATTTTCCTAGTACTGTTTTTGGCAATAGTAAACCTTTCAGTTGCCCAACAGGCCGATGTTGCCTATAACATTGGCGAAAAATACAATGACAAATACAAATATTCCAATCTTTTGGCCATTGCGGACGATGGCAAAGGCGGAACCGTCATTGTTAGGGCCTACTACACGGGAATCGTGCTAAAACCCAAGGGGTATTTTATTGAACATTACAATGAGGATTTGGAACTGCTTTCCGAATTCAATTACAAGTTGAAAAATGCCAATTTTGTGGATGCCTATATCAAGAACGGTCAGGCATACTTACTTTTCTTGGAGTACAATTATGATACGATGGCTTATGAATACCAAATTCATAGAAGTCCGTATACGGATTACCAGTTCACCAAGGAGACAATTTTGACAATTCCATCGGATCCCGTAGCTGAGCCGCTGGACCGTAATTACTACAATAGGAATTTTACATCGGGGTTCACTACATCGGTGCTATTTAACGATGAGAAATCGGCCTTTGCCATAACAACCCACTTTAAAAAGGGTAAGAACAACCAGCACTATATCCATGTTTTTGATGCGGGACTGAACAAATTGATGGAGCATGATTTTTCGGCAGAAGTAGAGGAAAAAAATTACGCCTTTGAGACAATCACCTTCTCGGAAGACTTGAGCAATGTATACTTGGTAGGGAAGGCTTATTTCAAGAAAAAGAGGTTCAATGCCACGGAGCGCAAGTTCCAATATGAAATGGTACGTGTTTCAAAAACAGGAGGCAGCACCCAATCGTTTTATACGCCCGGAAAGTTTCCAGAGGCCCTAAAACCAATTTTTAAGGGCAAGGAATTATTGTGTCTAGGTTTCTATGCCGATAGAAAGGATAACCGTTACAACGGCATCTCCTACTTTAAATTGAATCCGAGGACCTTGGAAATAGAAAGTCAAAAGTTCAATTCGTTTTCAGAACAGTTCATGATGGACAAGTTTGGTAGGGAAGAAGACAAGACCCTGAAAGATTTGGTATTCAAAGGTATGAGCATAACATCCATGGGTAATATTCTATTCAATGCAGAAGAGTATTTCACCAGTACCAGTACGCAGGCAAACAGCAGTGGCGGTAGGGTGTTGGTCACCAGGTATCACCACAACGACATTGTAAGTGCCAAACTGAGCGGGGAGGGCGACTTGATCTGGGCCAGAAATATAAACAAGACCGAAGTTACCCAAGGCGATGGGGCCTACGCCTCGTACAGTTCCCTTACCAAAGACGATACTACCTACTTTTTTATCAGTACCTCGGCCGAAAACCCACAACAGTTAAGTGACGAACGCATCATGTTCAAACAGGGATTGAGCAGGAACAGGAACGTGTTTTTGATCAAGTTGGATGAACATGGCCGCATGAACTATGAAAAGGTTATCGATGATACCGATGCCCGCTTGCCCCTAATGGTTTCCAAACCCTACATAGACAAATTGCATGACGAGCTCATGTTCTACGCCAAAAGAGGGACAAAAAAACAATTGGTCCAAGTAGCCGTTAAATAATATCTTTTAATGGATTAATTCCATATTTTTGGAATAAATCCATTAAAATGAATAATTCCCCTATAAAAGGAAGAGGGGCACAGGAAAATACGCCCAACAAATTCCTTCAATATAGTTATGAGACTCGGGACGATTTTCTGGAGTTCTGCCGATTGGAAGGTGAGCCGGCCGATAAAAACAAAACTCAGTACATTCCTATTTTTCCAAAGACGATTGTCAACGAAGTCACAAGTCCCGATGTTGGGATGATGTATTCCATGAATCCCTATCAAGGGTGCGAACATGGATGTGTCTATTGCTATGCAAGAAATAGCCACGAATACTGGGGTTACAGTGCGGGCTTGGATTTTGAGCGAAAGATTCTCGTTAAAAAAGATGCCCCCAAATTACTGGAGGCAAAGCTAAGAAGCAAATCCTGGAAAGCCTGCACCATCGTGCTGTCCGGCAATACGGATTGCTACCAACCAGCGGAACAGGAATTTAAAATTACCCGAGCTTGTTTGGAGGTCTTTTTAAAATACAAGCATCCTGTGGGCATCATCACCAAAAATGCCTTGATTTTAAGGGATTTAGACCTTCTAAAGGAACTGAACAACTACGGTTTGATAGGTGTGAACGTGTCGGTAACTTCCTTAAAAGAGGTAACTCGTCGGATTTTGGAACCGAGAACCGCCTCCATCCCCAAAAGGCTGAAGACGATAAAAGTACTGTCCGACAATGGCATACCAGTCAATGCGATGTTGGCACCTATCATTCCGGGAATCAATAGCCATGAGATTATGGATTTGGCCAAAGCGGTCTCGGAGAATGGGGCGGTATCCTTTGCTTTTACCGTGGTGCGATTGAATGGTGCCATTGGTGGTATTTTTACCGATTGGATCCGCAAGACCCTACCCGATAGGGCGGACAAGGTGCTTAACCAAATCAAGGAATGTCACGGAGGCACCTTAAACGATAGCCGCTTTGGTATTAGAAGTAAAGGGGAAGGAACCATTGCCAAGCAAATCCATGATATGGTACGTCTTGCAAAACGCAACTACTTTAAGGACAAAAAGTTTCCGGTCTTGAATACGGAATTACATGGGCAATATAAGACGGGACAATTGAGCCTTTTTTAAAGCTTTGGGAAAATAAATAAGCTGTATTAAGTTTTAAATTTCGCAATGCGGGTTGTGGCACGAGTAAGATGCTCGCGCGAGCGAGCTGGTTCAGTTATCTGGCATATTTTGTGTAAACCACTTGCCCATTAAAAATGGTCATTTCCACCTGGGTGTCCAATAATGTATCCTCCGGTACGGTCATTAGATCTTGGTCAAAGATGGTAAAGTCGGCTAGTTTTCCTTCAGTAATGGAACCCTTAATGCCTTCTTCAAAGGCACCATAGGCGGCATCGAGGGTATAAGAACGTAGGGCCTGTTCCCGGGTCATCTTTTGACCCGGTTCATAGCCACCTTCTGGATTCCCTTCCAGGGTTTTCCGAGTAACACTTGCGTAAAAACTGGCAATTGGGTTCAAAGGTTCTACGGGAACATCCGTACCGTTAACCACCGGAATCCCGCTCTTTAAAAGAGCCTGCCACATATAGGCACCTTCCTTGATACGTTTTTCGCCCAAACGGTCAATCGCCCAAGGTCGGTCGGAGGATAAATGTACGGCCTGCATTGCGGGTATGACCCCTAGTTCAGCGAACCTTGGAATGTCTTCCGGGTGTAGGTGTTGGGCATGTTCAATCCGAAATCTATTGTCATTGACCATCTGCGGTTTTTCCTTAAAAGCCGCTTCGTACCGGTCCAAAATTTCCCGATTGGCGCGATCTCCAATGGCGTGGGAACACACTTGAAAGCCATGTTCCAGACCCTTTAGGGACGTTTCCTTCACAAATTCCATGGGCAAGGTCTCATGACCAAAATGATCGGGCCGATCCGAGTAGGGTTCCAACAACCAGGCCCCTCTAGATCCCAAGGCCCCATCACAATTCAGTTTAATGGAACGTATCGTAAAAAGATGTTCAGGATCTACGCTGGGTCCCTTTTCATACCATTCGTTGAGTAGTTCTTTGTCCCAACCCGTCAGCATGGCGTACATACGTATGCCCATTTTACCTTCGGCTTTCATGTTGTTGTAAAGTGCGATGGTTTCCCTCCCAATACCGGCGTCGTGGAAACCGGTAATACCATTTCGGTGACAGGCCGCTACAGCCAATTCAAAAGCCTGAATGTCTTTCTCAGCCGTATTTTCTGGGATGTGTTGGGTAATAAGCGTCATGGCACGCTCGTTAAAAACTCCTGTAGGAAGCCCTAGATTATCCACGATGACCTCGCCACCTTCCACGGAAAAGGCGTCCATGTTTTCGGTGCCCATCAATTGAAGTCCGGCCAATTCCATTGCTTTGGCATTGGCAAAACCGGCATGTCCACTGGCATGTCTTAGGTAGACAGGGTTGTCCGGTGAAACGGCACTGAGTGTTTCATGGGTGGGGAAACCTAAAACGCTGTTTTCAGGGAGTTGGTCCCATTTGCTTTGGTGCCAGCCCCGTCCCGTAATCCACTCTCCGGGTTTTGCTTTTTGGACCGCATCGGCAACGGCATCGATAATTTCCTGAAAGCTTTTGGTGTTGATAAGGTCCAAGTTGAGTTCATTGTAACCGAGACCCATAAAATGTCCATGGCCCTCGATCAGTCCGGGAGTCATGGTCTTACCCTCCAAATCGATTACTTGGGTCTCTGGGCCTTTTAGTTTTTCGGCATTTTCTAAACTACCGGAAAACAGGATTTTGTCATCAAGGGTGACCACGGCTTCCACCACGGGATTCACGGAATCCATGGTGTAAATGGGGCCACCGTGGATCAATAGGGTACCAGCCTGTTTCTTTTCTGTTGAACAGGACTGTAAGAGGAAAACAAAGCAAATTAAAAGAAGGGAACGTGATGCGAATTGATTTAGAGACATACGAATGGATTGATATTTGAAGTAGTTGAATATAAATCTTTTTTATCACAAAAAAACCGCCTAAATCAAATTTCGTTTTAGACGGTCTCATCTTGTATGAATTGGAGCAGTTTAGCTTAATTCCCAACCCTTCCGGTAACTTCCTTTCACCCATTCGTTGGCCTTGTCCCAATTGGTTACGCGCATATTGTCACCATCCCAAAGGATTTTTCTACGGCCTGGATATTCAAATGGATCCCAGTCTCCCAGTTTCTTTCCCTCCTTCAGTTTCTTATATTGGAATGCCTTTATGGCCAAATTTCCCATGAGGACAGCTTCAGTTAGAGGTCCGGAACGTTCAAAATCAGAGGAGGTTTCAGCACCCTGCAGACATCCTTCCACAAAGTTGCGTTGGTGTCCACCGGTATCCCCTTCAATGCGTTTTAAATAAGGTTTTGGAGGTGTCAACAATTCCATGGTCGTGGAGGGCAATAATCGTGCGTTTCTGGAATATGTATCACAGACCAAAATTCCCCGGGTTCCGTAGAAAATGCTTCCACCACCACTATCACCTATGGTTTCGCCATCCTTCAGTTCATCGGGTAAATCTGGGAGCAGTCCTCCATCGTACCAATTTAGGGCGATGTCTCCATGTTCCGGCGTATTGAATTTTAATCGGACGATGGAAGACGCAGGACAAGATTTGCTATAGTCCGCCTCTACAAAATCGCCCACCCAATTGGTGGTGCAACTTGCTTCGGCTTCGGTTGGATAACCAAGACCCAAAACACTAAATGGGGTTTCCATAATGTGACAACCCATATCTCCCAAGGCACCAGTTCCAAAATCCCAATAACCTCTCCATTTAAAGGGCAGATAGGCATCATTATAATCCCTCAATTCAGCAGTTCCCAACCAAAGGTCCCAGTCCAGTCCTTTGGGAATGCGATCTTTTCCTTGGGGTACCGGAACACCTTGGGGCCATACGGGTCTGTTCGTCCAACAATCTACCTTATAAACCTTTCCAATAATGCCAGAATCTATCCATTCCTTTGCTTCCCTACTGCCATCACTGGAGGCTCCTTGGTTCCCCATTTGCGTGACGATGCCATTATCCTTGGCGACTTGTGTCATCAAGCGGGCTTCATTGATGTTATGCGTCAATGGCTTCTCAACATAGGCGTGTTTTTTTGCTCTCATAAATGGCAAGGCTATTGAAGCATGCATGTGATCGGGCGTGGCTACCATGATGGCGTCCATATCTTTTAAATGCATGTCATAGACTTTTCTGAAATCCTTATATCTTTTTACATCTGGAAAATTGGCATAGGTTTCAGCGGCCCTTCGGTCATCCACGTCACAAAAGGATACGAATTTCACTTTTTGGGTTTCATTGAGTCCTTGGATTACGCTAGCACCCCTTCCACCAACACCAAATGCACCCATATACAAGGTGTCACTGGGTGGTACATGGTTTTTACCCATTACAAAACTGGGTACAATGGAAAAGGCCGCTGACGCGGCGGCAGTATTTTTAATAAACTTTCTTCTTTGCATGGTTTAATAATTTGTCTGGACTCGTAAGGTACAAAAAATTGACTTCTTATTTCTGTCCAATAGTTATTTATAAACTTATAAAATGATGGGGTGTTTTTTTTGATATTCACAAAAAAAATGACCTAGCCTTCATTTTGAATTTGATGAATTTATCGGCTTAAACCATCGCAAATTCTTACCTAAAAGTTAAAGAATCGCTTTTTACATAAATATATCATAAATGAAAATCCAGAATAGCATTGTAGCCGTATAAACTATAGAACAAATCAAGAACACAAATGAAATCTGAAAATACTATGACACATGGATTTAATGCCGTTAACCACTCTGATATCAAACCAAGTATCGAGAACGGTTTTTTATTGAAATCAAGATTCCAATCTTTTATTCAAAACGCAAATGCGTGGGGCGTTTTTGTTATGGGCAGCACGTTTGTACTAATGATCGCGTCCATTTATGTGATGTATGTCTTGCAGGCAGATTATGACCAGTTCAATCAAGACCGAATGAGTACTACTTTCGGTTTAATATTTATGGTTATTGCAACCGGGCTTTTTCTGTTCAAAGCTGGTTTTTTTGTCTACACCTTATACAGATATTTTCGCTACAAGGCGATAGCATCGGTTTCAGATAAGGAGCTTCCTACATGTACCGTTATTGTTCCCGCTTATAATGAAGGGAAACAGGTATATGCCACCTTGATGAGTTTGGCGGATAGCGATTATCCTATAGAAAAACTACAATTGCTTTCTATTGATGATGGGAGCAAGGACGATACCTGGCATTGGATGCAAGAGGCCAAAAAGGTATTGGGTGATCGGGTTTCCATTTGCCAACAACCTAAGAATATGGGAAAAAGACATGCCTTATACCGTGGTTTTAATGAGGGGATAGGGGAGGTTTTTGTAACTGTGGATAGTGATTCCATTGTAAAGAAGGATACTTTAAGGAATTTGGTAAGTCCTTTTGTGACCAATGAAAACTGCGGTGCCGTTGCAGGTAACATTAGGGTATTGAACAATAAGGAGGCCTTGATACCTAAAATGTTGGACGTGAGCTTTGTTTTGAGTTTTGAATTTGTAAGATCAGCCGAAAGTAGCCTCAATTCAGTTCTGTGTACCCCTGGGGCCTTGGCCGCATATCGCAGAACCGCTGTATTCGCTTGTTTGGATGCATGGATAAACCAAACCTTTATGGGACAACCTTCCGATATTGGAGAGGACCGTGCCATGACGAATATGATTTTGAAGCAAGGATATCATGTGCTATTTCAAAGAAATGCCTATGCTTTTACCAATGTTCCTGAAAAATACAAGGGCCTTTATAAAATGTTCATTAGATGGGGCAGGAGCAACGTTAGGGAGAATATTGAAATGTCCAAGTATGTATTTACAAACTTTAGGAAAGGGAACAAGGCGGGCACACGACTATTGTTCTTTAGTCAGGCAACTAAAATTGTAATGAGTTATCCATTCCTTTTGTTTATGCTGTATTTTGTTCTAACACATCCAATCTTATTTATTAGCTCAACGTTCTTGAGTATTCTGGTACTATCTACTTTTCCAGTTATTTTTTATGCGAAGAGATATAACTTTATAGAATCATTCTGGGCTTATTCCTATAGCGTAATGTATACATTTGGACTGTTCTGGATAACTCCTTATGCCATTGCGACCGCCAATAGAAGAGGTTGGTTGACCAGGGGATAGTCAAAAAATCAAAATTATTAGTTTTCGTTGAAAGGGGAATCAATTTAGATTTCCCTTTTTTATTGCTTTGGTTTAGCGATCAATGGATTCCATTCAGAATAAAACTGTTCCAAGTAATCCAACATAAATTGGTGCCTTGATTCTGCAAGCTTTATCCCGGTAGCGGTATTCATTTTATCCTTTAGGAGGAGCAATTTTTCGTAGAAATGGTTGATAGTTGGGGCCGTTGATTTTTTATAGGCTTCCTTGCTTAGTTTTAGATTTGGGGCAATATCCGGATTGTAGATTTCCCTGTTTTTAAATCCACCGTAATTGAATGCTCGGGCAATACCAATAGCACCAATGGCATCCAAACGATCGGCATCCTGAACAACTTCAAGTTCCTTGGAGCTGAAAGACCTCTTTTGGGACTTATCTAGACTGTTTTTAAAGGATATGTGTTCAATAATTTTTACTACATGCCGAGCTGTTTTTTTCTTGACCTTAAGGGAGTTAAGGAAGTCTGAGGCCATTTGCGGTCCAACAGTTTCATCGCCATTATGAAATTTTGCATCGGCTATATCGTGCAATAAGGCTGCGAGGCTTACCACAAGAATATCCACTTTTTCGTCCTTTGCAATGAGCATACTGTTTTGAAATACCCTTTTTATATGAAACCAATCATGCCCACCTTCCGCATTCTGTAGTGTTTCCTTTACAAAGGTGATTGTTTCCTCAACGATTTCGGTATTGCTCATTTAAATGAATTTATTCCGGAAACGACGGCAGCTTCGGCTTTGGCAAGCAATCCATCAAAGTCTCCGTCATTTTCAAATGGTTCGTGGACATCAAAGGAAACCTTCGCCCCTAATCCCATTGGGAATTTACCATATTGGACCAATTTCCAGGAATTATTGATGCTTATGGGAACGATCAAAGCAGATGGGGCTTTCTTCATCAGCATCTTTAATCCCATAGGTTTAAAAGGTTTTGGATGTCCATCCCTACTTCTTGTCCCTTCGGGGAAAATAACGGCCGTCCGGTTATATTTTTCTATGTATGTACCCAATTTTCCAATTTCCATGATTGAAGCTTTGGCATCCTTTCTGTCTATCAAAACTGAACCACCATGCCTCAAATTATAAGAGACGCTTGGAATTCCTTTCCCCAATTCCTTTTTGCTTACAAACTTTGGGTGGTGTTTCCTCATGTACCAAATAATGGGGGGAATGTCGTACATGCTCTGATGATTGGTAACTACTATTAGTGGTCTATCAGTTGGTATTTGGTGGGGGTTTGTAAACCTGTACGTAGTTCCTAGAATATTAGTGGAGCGCATTAAGCTAAGATTGAGGAGGCTAACAGTTTTCTTAATACCCGGATAACCAAATAATTTTAAGCTCAACCAAAGTATAGGATGGAAAACCAACAGGGTCATCCCAAAGACAATGAAAAAAAAAGGGGTAACAATGTAGGATAGTATCTTTTGCATGTTACAAAAATAAAAAACCGCTCTATTAAGAGCGGTGTAAAATATCTAAAATACGGTTGAAATAAGGATACTGCCTAACAGAACTCGTTGTAGGCTTGTACAAGGTTCTCAGCAATCATTTCAGCAGGCCTTCCCTCAATATGATGGCGCTCTATCATGTGGACCAGTTCGCCATCCTTGAACAGTGCCATGGAAGGTGAAGACGGTGGAAAAGGAACCATCAAATTTCTTGCGGCGTTGACGGCTTCCGTATCCACTCCTGCGAAAACTGTGACCGTATGATCGGGAGTTTTTTCGTTCCGTAAGCTCATTTTTGCCGCTGGTCTAGCGTTGGCAGCTGCACAACCACAAACGGAATTCACCACTACCAGTGTGGTCCCTTGCTGTTTGATGGCATTTTCAACCGCTTCTGCCGTATATAATTCTTCAAACCCGGCAGAAGCCAAGTCGTCTCTCATAGGTTTTACTAATTCTGCTGGATACATAGTATATTTTTTTGAAAATCTGAAACACAAAGATAAATAATTTGAACTATTTTAAAGGAGACCTTAACGTTTCCTTAGTCGTAGGTTTTCTACCTAATATTATATCTTTGGCAATTATCAAAAGATAGCAATGATTAAATGGATCGGGGCTTTAGTTGGCTTTTTTATTAGGGGATTTGCAGGCGCTGTTCTAGGTTTTTTCGTTGGAAGTGCCTTGGACAGTCTTTTTGGGTCTGGAAATGGTAGGGCGCAGACCGTTTTTGGTGATTTTACTAGACCCAATGTATCTCCAGCGGATTTTGAACTGAACCTACTTTCCTTATGTTCCATTGTAATCAAGGCCGATGGGCAGGTAAGCCAACAGGAAATGGACTACGTACGGCAGTATTTTGTAGGCACGTATGGAAAGGAAAAGGCGAACGCCATTTTTAGGACCTTTAACGATATCAATAAAAAAAGGGAAATTTCCGCACAGCGGATAAGTAGTTTTTTGGCACAAAGGACACGGTATGAAGTACGGCTCCAATTACTGCATTTTTTGTTTGGTATCGCACAGGCCGATGGGAATGTCAGCACGCCAGAGATAAATAAAATCAGGGAAATTGCCGGTTATATGCGGGTATCCCAAGTAGATTTTGAAAGTATTATGGCCATGTTCATAAAATCGGCCGATAATTCCTATAAAATATTGGAGATTGAAAAATCTGCCACTAATGAAGAGGTAAAAAAAGCCTACCGTACCATGGCGAAAAAATACCATCCGGATAGGGTGAATACACAGGACGAGGCCATAAAAAGAGGTGCGGAGGAAAAATTCAAGCAGGTGCAGCTTGCCTATGAAACCATACAAAAGGAAAGGGGAATCAGTTAAAAAAATAAATAGTTGTGGAGAATTTTTGGTTTTACATAAATATGGGCCTAAACCATGTGTTGGATTTTAATGCATATGACCATATCCTGTTTTTATCTGCATTGGCAATTCCTTTTACTTTCAAGAGTTGGAAAAAGGTCTTGGTCCTGGCAACGGTTTTTACGATTACCCATTGTCTTTCCTTAATGCTTTCGGTTTTCGATATAGTGGTTATGGATGTTGGATTAATTGAATTTTTAATACCTGTAACCATATTTTTGACGGCAATCTTCAACATAGTTTACTTAAAGAGGTTACAAGGGCAGACCAATATTTTGTTGCATGCACTGGCAACCGCTTTTTTTGGTCTCATCCACGGTTTTGGATTTTCCAATTATTTTAAGATGCTTATTGCAGGGGAAGATGAGAAAATAACACCGTTACTGGGATTCGCGACCGGAATCGAAATCTCCCAATTAATTATTGTGATGGCCGTACTGTTGGTGGCTTACGCTGTCCAAAACTTGGGTAGGATTAAACAACCCAATTTTGTTTTGGTAGCGAGTATTATTGTTTTATTAATCACAATACCTTTGTTATATCAAACGTTTCCTTGGTAAGGCATCTTAAAAGTTAAAATTGTCCCTATACTTTTGCGAAGGTTTTTAAAGCAGGTATCTTAGACAAACCAAGAATTTTGCTTCCGTTTACATGAACAAATCGAAACAGGAAAAATACGACAAGGCCTATTTAAGGATGGCCAAGGAGTGGGGAAAACTCTCATATTGTAAACGTAGGCAGGTAGGGGCCATCATCGTCAAGGATCGTATGATCATTTCAGATGGCTATAACGGAACACCTACCGGTTTTGAGAATTTTTGCGAGGATGAGGAAGGATACACCAAGTGGTATGTACTCCATGCTGAGGCGAATGCCATTTTAAAAGTGGCTTCCTCAACACAAAGCTGTCAGGGTGCCACTTTATACATAACCCTGTCACCTTGCAGGGAATGTAGCAAGTTGATTCACCAATCTGGCATAAAACGTGTTGTATATCAGATAACGTATAAGGACGATTCAGGGCTTAACTTTTTGAAAAGGGCCGGGGTGGAGCTTGAATATATGCCACAAATAGATGATTGATTGTAATGAAGAACAAGTATACATATCTTTTGCCTACCATAATCGCCCTGGCCTTGGCCATAGGAATTTTTGTAGGCGGTAAGCTTAACTTCAATGACAGCCCAGAAAAATTATTCACCACCAATTCCAAAAAGGACAAGCTTAATAGATTGATCGATTATATCGACTATGAGTACGTGGATGACGTAAACACGGATAGCATCGTAGATGTTACGGTAAACAGTATTCTTGAAAAACTAGACCCCCATTCCGTTTATATTCCAGAAAAGGAGATGACCCGCGTTGCGGAGAACATGAAGGGTGATTTTGTAGGTATAGGTATTAATTTCTATCCGTACAGGGATACCATATCCGTTATTCGTGCGATAAAGGATGGACCCAGTTTCGTAAAGGGAATAAAGCCCGGAGACCGAATCCTAATGGCCGATAATGATACACTTTACGGTAAGAACATGCCCAGTGATTTGATCGTTCAGAAACTAAAGGGAAAGGAAGGTACCCCTGTTAACCTTAGGGTGTATCGAAAATCAGAGGATAGGATATTTGACGTAACGGTGACCAGGGGGGTAGTACCCATTAAAAGTGTGGAATCCTATTATATGCTCTCCGATGATATAGGTTATATAAAGGTGAACAGATTTGCAGAGTCCACCTACGATGAATTTAAATCAGCCTTGGAAGAACTTCGAAACGTAGGTGCCCAAAAATTGGTATTAGACCTTCGTGACAATCCCGGGGGCTATTTGAACATTGCAGAGCAAATGGCGGACGAATTCTTGGAGGACAACAAACTTATATTGTTCACCAAGAACAAAAAAGGGAAAATAGACAAAACGTATGCCACAGGTAGGGGAAGTTTTGAGGATAAACCTATATATGTCCTTATCAATGAGCGTTCCGCTTCCGCTAGTGAAATCGTGGCAGGTGCGCTTCAGGATAATGACATAGGTACTATTGTGGGCAGAAGATCTTTTGGAAAGGGTTTGGTACAGCGTGAAATGGCCTTGGGCGATGGATCGGCCGTTCGATTGACCGTTTCCCGATACTACACCCCTACCGGTAGAAGCATTCAGAAAAGCTATGCCAATGGCAACAAGGATTATTATGAACGATTTACGGATAGATACCACAACGGCGAGATGGTATCCGTGGATAGCATAAAAGTGGCCGACTCCTTAAAGTTCACAACTCCTAAAGGTAAAATAGTCTATGGTGGAGGTGGTATCATACCTGATGAATTCGTACCTATTGGCTCCAATGAGGAGGAGGCCGTTGAGAGTATGGATAGCTTGGGATTTTTATCCTTTTTTGTATTCGAACATCTTGATGAGAACAGAGACTTGTACAAGGATTATACGGCGGAAGAGTATTTCAGGTATTTTAGGGTGGACGACATCCTTTTTGAAAAGTTTGTGGATTATTCCTTGGCCAGAAACCTCAAAATGAATTTTTATGATTTTGAGGATAGCATAAAATTATATCTTAAAGCTTCTTTGGCGGAGCAATTGTTCGATGCCAATATGCATGCTAAAATAAAGAGTGTAAAGGATGCTATGCTGTTAAAGGTATTGGAACTTGACAATCCCACCATTAAACAAGCGGATGCGGCCGCTATCGAGTCGCAAAATTAATCCTCATCCAGGTTTTTCTGTATTTTTTTACTGGTATAGAAAATAAGTATCAAAACTATGGCGCATAAGGAGGCCATGACTCCAATTATGGCCACGATACTGTTACCTTCAAAAGGGTTTTCAAAGTCAATTAGGGTTACATTATAGGCGATAAGGGCAACCGCACAAACAACCAGTATAATCGTTAAAGTCCTATTCATTTTAGTCGCTTAATGCTTTAAAAATACAATCTTTTTTATCGATTGAAAAGTTCGTTAATATTGGCCGCGAAGAGTTTAACCGCAATGGCCATTAATATGACACCAAAGACTTTTCTAATTATGTTGACCCCGCCTTTGCCCAAGATTTTTTCAAGCTTGACGGAGGATTTGAGTACGAGATATACAAAGATTATATTAATTATGATGGATATAATGATATTCTCAACATAATACTCGGCTCTTAGGGAGAGCAATGATGTTAGAGTACCGGCACCAGCGATCAAAGGAAAGGCTATAGGTACAATGGAGGCACTTTCCGGTTCGTCGTCCTTGTAGATGGTGATGCCCAGGATCATTTCAATAGCGAGAAAGAAAATAATGAACGAACCCGCCACTGCAAATGAGTTTACATCGATACCAATAAGGTTTAAGATTTCTTCACCCAAAAATAAAAAGGCGACCATGATACATGCCGCTACGATCGATGCTTTTTCGGATTGGATATGCCCCACTTTTTTACGTAGGCCTATGATGATCGGAATACTACCAAGTATATCGATTACGGCGAATAATACCATGCTCGCCGTTGCAATTTCCCTTAAATTAAAATGGAACGTCATTCTAAATTTTTTGCAAATTTACGTTTATAAAACCTCTTTGGATGTTATTAAATGGATAATAATTAAAGGGACAAAGTAAATGCCGTATCTTTCGGCACTAAAATTTTCACATGTTCCAATTAGGAAAAACCATTGTATCCGAAGAGATCATTGAAAACGACTTTGTTTGCAACCTAAATGCCTGCAAGGGCGCATGTTGTGTGGACGGTGATGCCGGTGCACCTTTGGAAGAAAAGGAAACGGAGATCTTAGTGGATATTTATTCCAAGGTAAAACCTTTTTTAAGGCCCGAAGGTATCACCGTAATCGAAAGTGAAGGTGCCTTTGTGAAAGGTGAGGACGGAGAATGGGAAACCCCGCTTATAAATGGAAGCGAATGTGCCTATGTAACCTTTGATGAAAGGAATATAGCCAAATGTGGGATTGAGGAAGCCTATAACCAGGGAAAGATCAAGTGGAAAAAACCTGTTTCCTGTCACCTGTATCCCGTAAGGATTAAGGAGTATACAGCCCTAACAGCGGTAAACTATCATAAATGGCATATCTGTGACCCAGCCTGTAGCTTAGGTGAAGAATTAAAAGTACCCATTTACAAATTTGTCAAGGACGCGTTGATACGGAAATTTGGAAAGGATTGGTACGACGAATTGGAGCAAGTAGCTGCCGATTTCCTCAGATAGTTGGAATGTGCAGCATGATCTTGGTACCTGATGGTTTATTGTCATCGTCGTAGATATCTATGATCTCTACCTGAAAGGAATTTTGATAATCCTTGGAAAAATTAGCCAATCGTTCTTTCGTAATATCAATACCCACTGATTTTCTTTTAAGGACTTTACGTTCCTTGATTTTTTCTGCCGCATCGCGCCCTACCCCATCATCGGTAATGGCAATCTTTATAAAACCCTCCCGGCCTTTCATTACATCGAGCTGTATGTTTTTTTCGCCTTCCTTGGAGGAGAGTCCATGCCAAAGGGCATTTTCTAAAAATGGCTGAAGTATCAGGGAAGGAATCTTTACGGCATGAACATCGATATCGTTGGCAATATTTATTTTAAAAATAATCTCGTTTGAAAACCGAATATTTTCAATGTTCATATACAGTTCGACCGTTTCCAATTCCTCGGCCAAAGAAATTTCACGTTGCGATGAGGCTTCCAAAATCTTTCGAACCAATTTGGAGAATTTATTTAGGTAATGGACAGCGTTTTTCTTTTCGTTGTTTATTATATATAGTTTGATGGAATTCAGTGAATTGAAAAGGAAATGGGGATTCATTTGGCTACGCAACATTGTCTGTTCCAAGGTAAGTAGTTTCTTTTCGCTGCTTAATTGATATTGTCTGTATAGGATGTAAAGAATTCCGGCCGCCAAGGCCAATCCAATGAAGGTCACCAGCAACATGGTCTTATTTTTTCTCAAGGTTATGGCCTGGTTCTTTACCTCTTCTTCCAAGGATTTGAGCTGATCATTTTGCTTTTCTGCCTCATACCTTACGATCATATCGTTTACATACCTAACATTCAGATTATTGGTTACCTGTTCTTCATATTTTTTGGATTCTTTATAAAAGTCCATGGCCTTTTTAAAGTCATCCTTTTTCATCCACAATTCGGAAAGAAATTTGTTGGCTTCCGCAACTTCCGATGGGTAATTATAGGTTTTGGCTATTTTGAGTCCTTCTTTTAAATAGATTTCCGCTTGTGTATAATCCCCGATGTTCAAATTGGCCCAACCAAGATTGTTTAGTATAGTGGCTATGATTTCCTGATCACCTAATACTTTGGCCCGTTCCAAGGAGGATGTAAGCAGTGCCATTGCCTCATCCATTTTTTTCATATGAACATAGATATGGGCAATGCTGTAGTTACAGATGATTTTTCCCTTTTCTGAGCTTATTTCTTCGTTGTAGGAGAGCGATTTTTGAAAGTTCTCCAAGGCCGGCTCCAACTTTCCCTGGGCTTCATAACATTCCCCAACGTTTTGATGGTTTATGGCAAGCCCTAATTTATTACCCAGTTCCTTCTCCAATTGCATGGATTCCTTAAACTTTTGGATGGCCAGGTCGTATTGTTCCAACAATTGATAGATATTGCCAATGGAGTTTAAGGATACGTTGATACTTCTTTTTATACCAGTGGAGCGGTCTTCCGGTTTTATAGTTTCTGCAAGTTCAAGGGCTTCTTGGCTATAATCCAATGCGGATTTTATGGCTTCCGTACGCCTATAGACCACACTGATCATATTAAGACTATAGATCCTGAATTCTATATTGTCAGATTCGATGGAAAGTTTTAAAGCTTGTTGAAAAAGTTCAAGCGCTTTTGGATAGTTGGAAATATCCCTGTAGACCCTACCTAGTTGATTAAGGGCATACAATTCCCCTTCTGGATAACTATTCTTCTTGGAGGCCTGTATCACGAACCTCATTGAGAGGGTGTCTTTACGGGAATTCCTTAGAATGCTGTCTATATTAGCATATGTTCTTGGCGCTTCTTCTATCAACTCATTTACTTTGGCTTTGAATTCATCTGAAATATTTTGTGATAGGGCAGTCTGGAATGAAAAAACAATTCCATAAAAAAGGATAAACCTTCTAATTAAATAAGAAGGTTTCAAGGATAAGGGATTCCAATGATTATTAAATGGTGACAGAATCATGTAATCTCATAATAAATCAAGAAAGTCCGACTTCTTTTGTCTGGAAACAGGGATCTTATGATTGGACTTTAAGACCACATATCCATCGGTTTTAAGGAATTCCTTTATTTTGTTTAAATTAATGATATAGGAATTGTGAATTCTAAAAAAGCAATCTTCCGGCAACAACTGATTTACTTCCTTCAATTTTTTTGTAAGGACAATTTTTTGGCCGTCCGTTAAAAATAGGGTGCTGTAATTGCCATCGGACTCCGCATACAGAATTTCATCACTGTCCAAAAAAAGCAATTTCCCGTCCGTGTTCAGTGTAATTCGTTTATTGGAAGACCTAGAGTTGAAATTTAGCAATATCTGTTCCAGTTTTTCAGCAGTTAAATTCTTTGAGTTGAACTTTTTGATCTTGGAAATGGTGTCTTCCAAATCATCGGAATCGATAGGCTTCAATAGATAATCTATGGCCTCGTTCTTTAGGGCTTTAATGGCATATTGGTTATAGGCCGTAGTAATGACCACGGGAAAGTTCTTGTTCGTCAGTTTTTGGATGAATTGAAAACCATCCATGGTGGGCATTTCTATATCCAGGAACAGACAGTCCGGCGTATTTTTTTCCAAATATTCCAAAGCTTCAAAAGGGTTGGTAAAGGACGCCATCACATGAATTTCTTCACTGAAATTGGTGAGCTCCCAAGTGAGACTTTGGAGTGCCTTTATTTCATCATCGACGATTACAGCTTCTAACATATGTAGTATTTACACTAAGGGAAAGTTAATCAAAATTAGAACTACGATGATAACGGCATAGGTAATTTGTATCAATGGGGTTTATTTGAGTATAACTGGTATAATTTATAAAATGGGTTGTTTTAGCATTTGAAACACATAATCTTATAAGAAAAGTAGTACAGCTTTTTAGTTTCTCAGGATTTCTCGAAAACCCGCTTCCCGATTATACAAAAAAGAATGCAGTTTATACAAGTTGCCCTTAGCGGCGTTAAACTTGTCTTAATTTCGTTGTGGTTACATGAATAAAATAAATTGTTTTTGATTATGAAAAGATGTTTACTAATGTTTGGGATTTTGTTAGTAGTAGTAATTGTGGCATCTATACTCGAACACAAGAACTCGGAAAAATCGTTCCCTGAAAAATTAGCCATGGGCCATAATGAGACAAAAACTATGATTGACCCAAATAACTAAATTTCAGGAGAGATGATAAGTCGCTTTGTCATTAAAATAATCAAGTTTGTTTTTCTAGGGATTATGCCCTTTTTGTTGATTTCCAATTCGGATGATAAAATTGATTTTATAATCGGTCAACCTACCAATGAAAATCTGCTTCCATCCCAACTTGATTTTGGTTTGGCAGTGGAAGAATCGGATGCTGGTACTTTATTTAATAAGTGGACACTCGTTTTTAGCGACGTGGAGGACAAAAGCAAAATTGAGTTGGTAATGAGGGGCAAAAATACCGGGAGTGATTTAAATCAAGGTGCTTTTGAAGTGCACAAGGTAGAAGGTTTCTTAAATGGTTTCGAAGGAATTTTTGGCTATTTTATCCATAAGGATTTTGGCGAGAAACCATTTTTTGCGGATAGTGGAATCGTTAGGATATTTAGGTTGGATAATAATCGTATTGAAGGATATATGGATGTAACCTTGGTAAACGACTATGGAAGAACCATTAGAATTTCGGATTCATTCCGAAATTATTAGTAGTATACGACCCTAGGAATGTTCTATTCCGGTCAATGTTTTGAGCGCCAATAGGAATTACAATGCATTATTGGATTGTATTACTAGTCTGATATTAGGTTTCGGGGGAACTACCTAGATTAGAGCATTTGGTGGCCATTTTCATTAAATGAAGCATTGAGGGTCGTATTTTTAGATTTAAACCTGTATTTAAGAAAACCGAGGAAAAAATTCCTCGGTTTTTTTAACCCATAACGACTATGCTCAAAAAATCATTTTTGAGTCAAGACTTGTACCTTTTATTTATGTAAGACCGAGTTATTTTGGAAATACACAGTAAGGCACTATATACAACAAGTAGATAAATATATGGATACATAATTACCATAACGATAATGTAGTAAAAAACTTACATATTGTTATGGTGATTCATCGAAAAGTCAAATTTTTGCCTCTAATTCCAGAAATGGATGATAAAAATGAACGAAGTATCCTTTGTTTGGTACTATAGAAATTGGTCTACCTTCTTGTAGGCTTCAATTACAGCCGTTTCCCCTTCTTTGCCTTCTCTCGAATTTCCGTGTTCCATACCTAAAACACCCTCAAATCCCTTTTCATGTATGAACTTGAATACGTTCTTATAGTTGATTTCACCTGTTGAGGGTTCGTTCCTACCTGGATTGTCCCCAATTTGTATGTAGGCGATTTCGTCCCAAGTAAGGCCCATATTATGGATTAGGTTCCCTTCTGTTTTTTGCATGTGATAAATGTCGAAGAGAATTTTACAGGAGGGACTATCCACCGCTTTGCAAATCATGTAGGTTTGGTCTGAGTTCTGTAAATAAAGGTCAGGTGAGTCCGATAATGGCTCCAGGACCATCACGAGCCCATGGGGCTCAAAAATTTCCGAGGCCCGTTTTAAAGCCTCTATAACGTTGGCATCCTGCACACCTAAAGGTAGTTTTCTTTCAAAACCTCCCGGAACCACGGTCATCCATTTTGCGTTTACCCTTTTGGCGACCTCTACGGCACGTCTGCAACCGTCCAAGAAGATATCCAAATGCTCCTGTTTTCCGGCAGCCAAGGTATTTGCCATATTACCTCCTTTATCCACTACAAATACGCCCATGGTCATTCCTCTTTTGGCCAAGGTTTCGCCAATGCTTGTTTGCATGGAAATATCCCTGTTCATAAGGCCATTATCTTCAAAAGCAGTGAATCCTTGATCGGCCATAAAGTTCAATTGATCGATAGGGTTTTCGCCCGCGTGGTGTTTGAACATACCAAAGTGCGGTGCGTATTTAAGATTGAAACTATTTGCTGATACCATTTTGTGGGTTTTGGATGCATAGGAAAAGACCCCGCCCAGTGAAATAACTCCACTGGAAAGGGCCGTATTTTTAACAAAATCCCTCCTTTTCATCTGTTGGTATTTATATATTAAAAGATCAGATGCAATTCGCTAATCATTATCTAGTTAATAATAAAAGATTTCTTTTCGCTCTTTTGATATTATAGGGACCAAGCTTTTCCACCTGTTAATTCCTGTACATCACCACAAGGAATATATTCTCCTGGAACTGGGAGGTATGCCATTAGTTCTTCACCAACATATTCGGAGGTTTTGTAACCCCATATAGCGAGACCTCGTAAGTTGTTTGCAAACGCGAAACGTGAAGTTTCATCGTCTAATGTAGCTTCTTTTCCTTCGGCTACAGCTTCTGTGTAGGAGGTAATGGACTCGAACATTTTGGCTTCGTCTTCCTTACTATATTTCAACGAATTTGCAAGCACTGGTTCTAAATCCTCCTCCGTGAGGTCTTCCGCATTTGACTTACCTGATTCCTGTAAAGCTTTATCAGTAAATTTACCCATAGCCATTCTAAGGAAATCCTGCTGTTCTTTTTCCATAACATCTTTGGCAAACTTGTCAATGAAAATGTCTACTTGTAGTTCAGAAGCTGATGGGGTATCCGTCTTTGGAAGGATGACATCTACCAATTTGGTAAGTGTCCCTCCTTCGACAGTGGTAAAAAAATGAGGTGCCCAAGTAGCCACCGGTTCCCCTTTACAACTTTGCATAATACTTAAAAGGGTTGGCGTTGCCACGGTATAACCCATGGCAAGGCCCATATTTTTGAGTGCTTTTCTTCTATCCATTATATAGTTCCTTTTTTAAGTTCTTGGGCTGCATGATTGGCGGCCCTTGCGGTAAATGCCATATAGGTCAAGGACGGGTTGACACAACTTGCGGAGGTCATAAAGGACCCATCCGTTACATATACATTGGGAACGGCATGTATGGCATTGTTTCCATTAAGTACCGATGTTTTTGGGTCTCTACCCATTCTTGCGGTACCCATTTCATGAATACCGAGCCCTATGGCATGGGATTCCTTATTGTCATGTCCTACAACATCTCTAAGGCCTGCCTTTTCCAACATCTCTACGGCAGACTCTTGCATGTCCTTACGCATGTTATATTCGTTCTCCTTGAATTCCGCATCAAAAGTCACCGTTGGTAGACCCCATTGGTCTGTATTGTCATAATCCAAGGTAAATCTGTTTTCCTCATAAGGTAGGATTTCACCAAAACCACCAATGCCAAAAGTCCATCCGCCTGGTTTCGTAATGGCATCCTTTAAGTTCTTACCATGGGACATTTCTGCGATTATATCCTCCCAGTTTCCTCGACTGGCGCCACCTTGGTATCCAAAACCGCGCTTGTAGTCGGTACGATTGGAATCACCTCCTAAATTTCTGAATCTTGGAATATAGACACCATTGGGCTTCCTGCCCTTATAATATTTATCCTCAAAACCATCGAATTTACCGGAAGCACCTACACCAAGGTGGTGATCCATGATGTTTCTGCCCAATTGATCCGAGTCATTGCCCATACCATTGGGGAATCTATCGGATTTTGATTGCATTAAAATAGAGGTCGAGGCAATGGCAGAAGCACATAGGAAGATCACCTTCGCTTTAAATTCATACGCCTCTTTGGTTACCCTGTCTATGACCTTAACACCTGTGGCTCTTTTGGTATCTGGATCATACATAATTTCGTGAACGATTGAATCCGGTCTAAGAGTCATATTCCCTGTGGCTTCTGCGGCTGGCAAAGTTGATGACAGGCTACTGAAATAGGCGCCAAAAGGACAACCTCGTATACATCTATTCCTAAATTGACATTTTGATCGTCCATCGAAATTTTTAGTACCTGTGATATGTGCAACCCTACCGGAAGTAATAACACGTCCATCAAAATTTTCGGCTACTTTTTCCCTAACATGTTGCTCCACACAGTTCAAATCCATCATGGGAAGGAAATCACTGTCGGGTAATTGTGGAAGATTAAGTGCTTCCCCACTCACACCAATAAAATTCTCCACTTTGGAATACCATGGCGCGATGTCTTTATAACGAACGGGCCAATCCACAGCTATACCCTCTCTTTGGTTAGCTGTAAAGTCGATATCGCTCCAGCGATAACTCTGCCTACCCCATTGTAGGGAACGACCGCCTAAGTGGTAACCACGCATCCAATCAAATCGTTTGGTTTCGTTATAAGGGTGTTCCAAATCGTTTACAAACCACATATGGCTTGCCTGGCTTGTAGTGTACCCTGTCCTGTGCTGCTTTGGTTGTTGCGCTATAATCTCCTTGGTAGCTACGCCACCGTTTGGAAAATCCCAAGGGTCCATGTTCGCGGTTTCGTAGTCTTCAATGTGCTTCACCATCCTACCCCTTTCGAGAACCAAGGTTTTCAAACCGTTTTCACATAACTCCTTTGCGGCCCAACCACCGCTAATACCAGTACCAACAACAATCGCATCGTACGATTCCTGTTCCTCGTTATAATAAAATTTACTCATAGAAATTGTTTATTCCCTAAATTTATTAAATATTAAATTAATTCTATACATTTAAAACTTAATCTTGTTGAGAATATCTTATTGTATTCTCATAAAATAAAGGGAATTACTAGTTTTTTTCCATCCTGAACTAAAAGAAAATCAATAACATAACACCAAAATATTCACTGATTCATGAAAAGAAGAAATTTTATTAGCAAGACCACAGTAGCTGGAGTAGGAGTCACTTTCTTAGGGGCCTATGCTTGTAAACAAACCAAAAAAGAGGAAGGGAAGACTGAGGAAGTTGAGGAAACAAGTCCGGCAGAGCCATTTTTTGAGCTATCCTTGGCACAATGGTCCATCCATAGAATGATCAGGGAAAACGGGGTAGACCCCTATACTTTTGCAGAGAAGGCAAAAAAATGGGGCTTCAAAGGCTTGGAATATGTAAGTCAATTGTATAATCCAGAACTTTCAGATGCGGATTACTCTGAAGAGGCCATGGCTGCCTTTGTAGAAAAGAGTAATGCCGAAGCTAAGAAACATGGTATGGAGAATGTTCTCATTATGATCGATGGTCAAGGCAATTTAGCTGTGAGTGACGAGGCCGAACGTAATGAAACCGTAGAAAAACACAAGAAATGGGTAGATGCGGCCGCCGCGATGGGATGCCATGCAATCCGGGTAAATCTCAATGGAAGTGATGTTCCAGAAGAATGGATTCAGAACTCCGTGGACGGATTGACGAAATTGGCCACGTATGCAAAAGATAAGGGCATTAATATTTTAGTGGAAAATCATGGAGGGCTCTCCTCAAACGGAGAACTGCATTCTCAGGTCATGGAAAAGGTGAATATGGAAAATGTGGGGACCTTGCCTGATTTTGGCAACTTTTGTATGACCAGAAAACCTGATAGCTGGGAGTGCGAAGTGTCTTATGACAAATATAAGGGTGTAAAAGAATTGATGCCGTATGCCAAGGCTGTAAGTGCAAAATCAAATGTATTCGATTCCAATGGTAATGAGGAAAACATTGATTATGTTAAGATGCTACAAATGGTAAAGGACAATGGTTATACCGGGTATATAGGGGTGGAATATGAAGGAAACGTACTCAGTGAGGAAGAAGGCATTATCGCGACCAGGGATTTACTGTTAAAAGCAGCTCAAAAAGTTGTTTAATTCTATGATTATCAAAGATGGAGGCATTTTTTAATGAGCTTTTTGATTACAATTATTATTGCAATAAGAGGATAATCGAACAATGCATAGCCATGGGGGAAACTCCGGAAAAGACACATAAACTTTTTAGCCACATCCTAAATGCGCATCATGGCTGGAATTCAAGAATTCTTGGGAATACCCCTGATTTAAGTTCTTGGGATTTGCACGATGTTAAGAATTGGAGCGATATCCATTACGAGAACCAAAGAAGCTCCTTTGAAATCATTACTAATGCGGACGGCTTCGAAAAACGAATTGATTATGAAAATTCAGAAGGGCGCTTGTTTACTAACACAATAAAGGATATTCTCTTTCATATAATTAATCATTCCACCAATCATAGGGGACAGATTGCAGTTGATTTCAGGAACAATGGCTTGGAGCCTTTGGTCTTGGACTATGTGTTCTATAAAAGATAGGTTGCTATGAACTTGGGAGTAAGAATGCAGCTTTGTCTAATGATGTTCCTTGAATTCTTCATTTGGGGAGGCTGGTTTGTAACCTTGGGTACTTTTCTTGGAAATAATGTTAATGCGACCGATAGCGAAATTGCATTGGCGTTCTCTACACAGTCATGGGGCGCGATCATAGCTCCTTTTGTCATTGGTTTGATCGCCGATAGATTTTTTAATGCCGAAAAAATATTGGGCCTACTACATTTAATAGGTGCCGGCCTTCTGTTCTTAATGTATAAAACTACCTCTTTTGAGGTTTTTTACCCCTATGTATTGGGCTATATGATTTTGTATATGCCTACGCTGGCCCTTGTAAATTCCGTTTCCTTTAACCAAATGTCGAATCCGGCCAAGGAATTCTCATTGATAAGGGTTTTTGGTACCATGGGCTGGATCATTGCAGGTGTACTGATCAGTTACTTTTTTAAATGGGATTCCACGGGCGGTATTATGCAGGGTATGCTAAAGAATACCTTTTTAATGACTTCCATAGCCTCCATTTTTCTCGGGGTTTTTAGTTTTACTTTGCCCAAAACACCCCCAAAGGCGAAGGATAACGGTGATAAACTATCACTCAGGGATATTTTGGGTCTGGATGCTTTAGGTCTTTTTAAGGATAGGAATTTTTTGATCTTTTTCATATCCTCTATTCTCATTTGTATTCCATTGGCATTCTATTACCAAAATGCAAATCCCTTTTTGGTCGAGGTGGGAATGGAAAGTCCCACCGGAAAAATGACCTTGGGACAACTTTCGGAAATCCTATTTCTGTTGTTATTACCTGTTTTCTTTACCCGCTTTGGATTTAAGAATACGATTATAGTGGCGATGTTGGCTTGGTTCGTTCGCTACTTACTTTTTGCCTATGGTGATGTTGGCGAACGGGAGTTCATGTTGCTTATTGGGATTGCCTTACATGGAATCTGTTATGATTTTTTCTTTGTTTCTGGACAAATATATACCGACGGAAAAGCGGGACCCAAATACAAAAGCTCCGCCCAAGGGTTGATTACCTTGGCTACCTATGGAGTTGGAATGCTGATCGGATTTTGGATTGCAGGGGAAATATCTAATAAATACTTGTTGAGTGATGGAATGCATATTTGGGATAGCATTTGGCTCTACCCGGCCGGCTTTGCCCTGGTTGTATCCATTTTGTTCGCTCTTTTGTTCAAATCGGAAAAAATCGACTATCAATCTTAGATTTTTTACATAAATTGAAAACCTTAAAACTTAAAATACGATTACAACATGCCAAAGAAAATTAGATTAGGAATTTTAGGAGGAGGAGGAGATTCTCTTATTGGGGTATTGCATAGGGTAGCTTCCCACATCAATGACAATTATCAGATTACCGGAGCGGTTTTTAACCCGAATTATGAAGACAACGTAGCGTTTGCAAAGGAAATAGACATTCCCTTGGACAGAGTTTACAAGGATTTTGACACCTTGGTGGAAGAGGAAATGAAACTTCCGGAAGATGAACGTATCCAGGTTTGCTCCGTATTGACCCCAAACTTCCTGCACTTTCCAATGGCCAAAAAACTGTTGGACAATGGTTTTCACGTTATCTGTGAAAAGCCCATGACCACTACCTTGGAAGAGGCAAAGATACTCCTGGAAGCCCAACAAAAATCGGGAACGGTATTTGCGTTGACACATACCTATACCGGATATCCCATGGTACGCCAAATGAGGGAAATGATCAAGGCAGGGGCCTTAGGAAAAATTCATAAGGTCGATGCAAGGTACTATCAAGGATGGATCAATGCCATTATCCATGATAAGGAGAAACGAAATTCAGTTTGGCGTTTGGACCCTAAAAAAGCGGGTATCAGTTCTTGCATGGGCGATATTGGGGTACATGCCTTTAATATGGTGGAGTACACTACAGGGCTTAAGGTAAAATCCGTATTGTGTGATTTCAACTATTTATACGATGATAACCAAATGGATGTGGATGGAACCGTGCTTATAAGAATGGGGGACCATGTAAAAGGGGTGATTCGAGGAAGCCAGGTGGCCACCGGCGAGGAAAATGGCTTGGCCATTCGCATTTATGGTGAAAAAGGTGCTTTTGTTTGGGAACAGGAAAACCCTAACTTCCTTTATAAAATGAGCGATACGGAACCTGTTCAGATGTACAAACCAGGTCATGCCTATAATACCGATCTGTCCTTGGATGGCACTAAATTACCTCCAGGACACCCAGAAGGAATTTTTGATTCCATGGCAAATATCTATCTGGGAGCTGCAAGGGCCATCCGTGGCGAAAAATACAACGATGGGGAATTCCCAACCATAATCGATGGGGTACGTGGTATGGATTTCATCCTGTCTACTGTGGAATCCAACAAAAATGGAAATACTTGGGTGAATTTAGAGGATTAATTAATAAACCCATTTAAAAAAGGACCGGCTACTCACTGGTCCTTTTTGCTTTAAAATATGCGTTCGAATTCTTGGCATACCAAAATCATACTTTCCCTTGGTACACGTCCATAAGGTTCAAGTTCCCGTGTATAGTAATCCCAATGAACTTTTTTCCAATAGTCCAGACTTTTGTCACCTTCTCCCTCCAATTGGGCATAGGCGGCATCGATACTGAAATAGGGTTTTAACTTGACCGATGTTAACTTTATGATACATTGGGCCTCTCCATCCCAATTGGTCACTACTTTAAAATCTCCAATTTTTGGCAAGGGTTCTTTTCTATACTGAAGTCCCAAAAGGGAGTCCGTAGTGGCCTTTTTTATTCCTTTTTTAACGAGATCCGCACATAAATCGGCATCTTGTTGGTTATCGCAAAAATGAATTACCTGTGGGGCTTCGTGGAAGGCATCTTCCAAGTGCTTGTCCAAGTAATCTCCCCACATGTTCCTAGCTGAGGCATTTTCCATAATCTAAAGCGAATGGTTGGTTAGCATACAAATGCTAAAGAACTGGCATAAAATTTAAAAGTGCAATTAAATCGATATATTTTATTCCTTTCCCGATTACTGTCCCGCTTATGAAAAAGTGCCCGACTTAAATTCCTTCGCGGCATGGTTCGCCGCACGGGCCGTAAACGCCATATAGGTCAAGCTGGGATTTACACAGCTGGAGGACGACATAAAAGCACCATCGGTTACATAAACATTGGGGACCAAGTGCACCTGGTTGTGCATGTTTATTATGGAACTCTTAGGGCTATGGCCCATTCTTGCTCCTCCCATTTCATGAATGCCCAAACCGGGACCGGTTTCTTCATCATAGGCTTGTACATCCTTAAATCCAGCGGCCCTGAACATGTCCACGATTTGCTTTTTAATATCCTCCCGCATTTTGTACTCGTTTTCCTTGAATTCCACATCAAAGGCTAATTGAGGAAGGCCCCATTTGTCCTTTTCCGTAGGGCTCAAAGTTACCCTATTGGCATCATAAGGCAGAAATTCACCAAAACCTGTAGCACCTATCGTCCACTTACCTGGCTTTAGAACTTGGTCCTTGAGCTCTTTTCCATAGCTGAGTTCAGCAATGGCATCCGTCCAATCCCCTCTGCTGGCCCTACCTTGATAGCCGAAGCCCCTTAAATATTCCTTTTTCCCGGTGTTTTCATCCAAGTTCACGAACCTTGGAATATAAAATCCAGAAGGCTGTCTGCCTTTGTAATATTTGTCCAAATAGCCATCCACTGAGGCAGTTGCTCCAAGTTTATAGTGATGGTCCATGATGCCTCTTCCCAAGGCATCGGAATCGTTGCCTAATCCGTTGGGAAAACGTTCGGATTTCGACTGAAGCAATATACCAACGGAGGCCATGGCCGAAGCACATAAAAAGATAACCTTCGCCTTAAACTCCAATTTTTCATGGGTTTCGGCATCTATAACCTTCACGCCGGTCGCCAATTTTGTGGTATCGTCATAGATGACCTCATATACAATGGAGTTAGGTCTCAATGTCATATTTCCCGTCCTTTCAGCAGCAGGTAATGTGGAGGAGTTACTGCTAAAGTATCCGCCAAAGGGACATCCTCTGGAACAGCGGTTTCTGTTTTGACAGGTATTTCTTCCTTCAAATTTGGCACTCGGGTCCGTAATATGTGCCGCCCTACCTATAGTGACCAGTCGTCCATCTTCGAATTTTTCTGCCGTTGCTGTTTTAAACGCATCTTCCACACAATTCAGTTTCATGGCGGGTTGATAAATGCCATCGGGTAATTGTTTGAGGCCTAAATTTTCACCGCTCACACCTATATAACGTTCCACTTTGTCATACCATGGAGCTATATCCTTATAACGTACCGGCCAATCCACGCCAATATTCTCTTTTTTGTTGGCCTCAAAGTCGATATCGCTCCAACGATAGCTTTGTCTGCCCCATGTAAGAGATCTTCCACCTACTTGATAGCCCCGTATCCAATCGAACCGTTTGGTCTCCACATAGGGGTGTTCCAGATCGTTTACAAAAAAATGCTTGTTATCATCTTTTGGAGCCCAATTGACCCGGCTTTGAACGTGATACTTCTTTTTGTCATCCGCGGAAAGTTCCCCCTTATACGGAAAATCCCAAGGGTCGTCGTTCATGGTGGGATAATCCTTGATATGTTCCACCATACGCCCACGTTCTAGTACCAAGGTTTTTAAGCCGTTTTCGGAAAGTTCCTTGGCGGCCCAGCCGCCACTGATCCCTGTCCCAACTACAATAGCATCATAGGTTTCGTCTTGATTCATTCGGATATTTTTATCTTTTTCTATTGGTATTTCCTATATTTATAGATTGATTATTGATAAATAGTGAAATATGTAATTAATTCTTAAATATAAGATTAATTCACCTATTTCTATCGGCAAGATTTTCAACGAATTATAGAATAGAACCACTTATTAAAAATGAAATAAACCATAATCATTGATCATAAATATCAAGAGGTGCCGGTAATTATCGGGATGGCGAATTACATCTAACCGCTTAAAACAATTAAAAAGAACAAATGAAAACAATTAAAGGGCCAGGAGTATTTTTAGCACAATTTGTAGATAGTAAGGCACCGTTCAACACCTTGGACGGAATGTGTAAATGGGCGGCAGATTTAGGGTATAAAGGAATCCAGATACCTACATGGGAAAGCTTTCTTATAGATTTGGACAAGGCTGCTGAGAGTCAGACCTATTGTGACGAGCTCAAGGGCAAGATAAATTCCTATGGCTTGGAAATTACGGAACTTTCCACGCACCTACAGGGACAATTAGTGGCGGTGCACCCAGCATATGATTTGATGTTCGATTCCTTTGCGCCAAAAAATGTACATAACAATCCCAAAGCCAGAACGGAATGGGCCATTGAAACGGTAAAGAAGGCCGCTACGGCAAGTAGAAGGCTAGGCCTAACGTCCCATGCCACGTTTTCAGGCTCGCTTCTATGGCATACCATGCATCCATGGCCACAAAGACCGGCAGGACTTGTAGAGATGGGCTTTGAAGAGTTGGCCAAAAGATGGATGCCTATATTGAACCACTTTGACAAGGAAGGTGTGGATGTCTGTTATGAGATCCACCCAGGAGAAGATCTTCATGATGGTGATACTTTTGAGCGATTTCTGGAGGCTACCAATAACCACAAACGAGTAAATATACTTTACGACCCAAGTCACTTCGTTCTGCAGCAATTGGATTATATTCAGTATATTGATTTCTACCATGAGTTCATAAAATCATTCCATGTAAAGGATTCCGAGTTCAACCCTACAGGAAAGAAAGGAGCCTTTGGTGGTTATAACGATTGGGGCAACCGCGCGGGTAGGTATCGTTCATTGGGCGATGGCCAAATCGATTTTAAGACCATCTTTTCCAAGTTGACCCAATACGGATGCGATGTTTGGGCCGTAATGGAATGGGAATGTTGTATTAAAAGTCCGGAACAAGGAGCAAGGGAAGGGGCCATTTTTATTAAGAACCACATTATTGAAGCTACCGAAAAGACATTTGATGATTTTGCGGGTGCAGAAACCGATGAACAAATGCTCAAAAAAATATTGGGACTTTAAACATACATTATACACATGAAAAACATATTTAGAAAAGCAGTACTTGCCTTATTGATTTTAGGGTGTAAGGAAGTAAAAAAGGAAAATACCCCGACCGTAGAAGAAATGGACGAAACGGCAGAGATGTCAATGGGCAATGAATGGACCTCTTTATTCGATGGGGAATCCTTTACCGGTTGGCACGAATATTTAAAGGACAATGTCTCCGATAACTGGAAGATTGAGGACGGCGCTATGGTGTTCTATCCACCAGAGTCTAGGGAGAGCGGCAATCAGTTTAATTTAGTTTCCGATAATAGCTATACCGATTTTATTCTGTCCATTGATTGGAAGATTGCCCAAAATGGAAATAGCGGTGTCATGTGGGGCGTTAATGAAATGAAAGATTTGGGACAGCCGTATCTTACCGGTCCTGAAATACAAGTTTTGGACAATGAAGGACACCCTGATGGAAAAAACGGTACCAGTCATCAATCTGGTGCCTTGTATGATATGGTATCGCCAACCAAAGATGTTACCAAACCCGTGGGCGAATGGAATACAATGGTTATCACCATAAACCATAAAACAAACGAGGGGTCGGTTGAATTGAACGGGGAAACCGTGGTGGAATTTCCCGTGAACGACCCTAAATGGGGTGAAATGGTGGCCAATTCCAAATTTGCGGAATGGGAACATTTTGCAAAATACCCTACCGGTAAAATAGCGCTACAAGATCACGGGGACGGCGTAGCCTATAAAAACATCAAGATTAAGGAGCTTTAAAAAACGGACAACTTATTATGAAGAGAATTTATAGTAGCGGACTGTTATTTTCCTTATTGTTTGTCGCTTGTCAGGAGAAAGCCAAGGAGGAATCGATGGAACCTGAAACACCAGTATGGGATGAGGTAATCGTCCATGAGGAATACAGTGGTACGGAGCCAACAACTCCGGAGGAAACCGAGTTCTATGAACCCAAGGTTCCCGTTGTCAATCCAACTTCACAAAATGGCGCTCCAAGCGATGCCATAATTTTGTTCGATGGCAGTAGTTTGGACAATTGGATTTCCGCCAAGGATAGTACCGCCGCAAAATGGCATTTGAATGACGATGGTAGCATGACGGTTAATGACAAAACCGGGGACATCCAGACCAAACAAAATTTTGGCAACATCCAACTCCATATTGAATGGAGGTCCCCTCTTCCCGTACAGAGGGAAGGACAAAATAGGGGTAATAGCGGTATCTTCCTAAATGGGCTCTATGAGGTTCAAGTGTTGGATAATAACGATAATCCAACCTATGTAAACGGCCAGGTAGCTTCCATTTATAAACAGCATGTACCTTTGGCAATGGCCTCCGTACCTACTGGAGATTGGAATTCCTATGATATTATTTATCACGCTCCTGAATTTAATGATGAAGGAGGAAAAATAAAATCCGGAACTATGACGGTTATCCATAATGGGGTCTTGGTTCAAGACCATATTGAGATTAAAGGTACTACTCCATATATAGGATGGCCAAAAAATCCGGTGCACGGCAAAGGACCTTTAATTTTACAGGATCATGGTGACGATAGCCGGGTGAGTTATCGTAATATTTGGGTAAGGGAACTATAGAAATTACAAAAGCAATTCAAAAAAGTTACCTTTACCAACAATAAATTCGACTTATGATTCAATCCATGACTGGATTTGGGAAGCACGTGGTCCAGCTTCCTACAAAAAAGATTACGGTAGAAATTAAATCCTTGAACAGCAAGAGCATTGATTTGAATGCCCGAATGCCCTCAGCCTACAGGGAGAAGGAATTGGAATTGAGAAAGATAATTGCAAACTCCTTGCAACGTGGCAAAGTCGACTTTAATCTTTACGTGGAAATTACGGGTGACGAGGCTTCAGGCCAAGTCAATGAAAACGTCGTAAGACAGTATATGAAACAATTGAAATCCATTGCACATGGTGAGGATATTCAATTGCTCGAAATGGCCTTGAAGTTGCCGGATGCCTTGCGAACCGATAGGGACGACATAGATGACGAAGAGTACAAGGCTATTTTGGGCGCCTTGAACGAGGCACTTGAAGAAATAAATGCCTTTAGGTCTGAGGAAGGAAGTGTGCTGGAAAAGGACTTTTTGGAAAGAATAGAAGTTTTACAGACCCTTTTGGATAATGTTGTGGCCATGGATCCGGATAGGCAGGCCAATGTACGGGAACGGTTGGAAAAGGCCGTACAGGATATAAAGGTGGAGGTAGATGCCAATCGATTTGAACAGGAACTCATCTATTACTTGGAGAAGTATGATATTACGGAGGAAAAGGTACGCCTGGCAAACCATTTGGACTACTTTGAAAAAACCTTGAAGTCTGATGACAGTAATGGTAAGAAATTGGGCTTCATTTCCCAAGAGATAGGGCGGGAAATCAACACCATTGGTTCAAAAGCCAATTACGCACCCATGCAGCAGTTGGTGGTCCAAATGAAGGACGAATTGGAAAAAATAAAGGAACAGATGCTAAACGTATTATAATGGAAGGAGGAAAGCTCATTATTTTTTCGGCACCGTCTGGAAGTGGAAAAACCACCATTGTTCGTCATCTTTTGGGCATTCCAGAACTTAATTTAGCGTTTTCCGTTTCGGCTACCTCCAGGCCCAGAAGGGGCAAGGAGAAAAATAAGGAGCACTACTATTTCATGACAGTGTCCGAGTTTAAGAGCCATATCAAGAACGATGACTTTTTGGAGTGGGAAGAGGTATACCGTGACAACTTTTATGGAACCTTGAAAAGTGAGGTGGAGCGATTATGGGCCCAGGGCAAGAATGTTATTTTTGATATTGACGTTGTTGGGGGCCTGCGTATAAAAAAGAAATTTCCGGATCGTACCTTGGCGGTTTTTGTAAAACCGCCCAGTGTAGACGAGCTTAAAATCCGATTAAAAAAACGAAGTACGGAGAGCGACGATAAGATCAATATGCGTATTGCAAAGGCATCGGTAGAATTGGCAACAGCGCCCCAATTCGATAAGATTATAAAGAACTACGATTTAAAAGTTGCCTTAAAGGAAGCGGAGGAATTGGTCGCTGAGTTTGTGGGCGTAGAGAAAAAAGGGTAGTGTGTTTCTACAGTTTTGTTTCCTTCCTAAGAATAAAAGCTTACTAGTCTTATGAAAAGGATAGGCCTCTACTTTGGCACCTTTAACCCGATACATATAGGCCATATGGTCATAGCGAACCATATGGTGGAGTTCTCCGATTTGGATGAGGTTTGGTTCGTGGTAACGCCACAAAGTCCGTTTAAGGCGAAGAAATCACTTTTGGACAATCATCACAGATACCAAATGGTACTGGAAGCCACCGAGGAGTATCCAAAGTTAAAACCTTCCAAAATAGAGTTCGACCTTCCGCAGCCTAATTACACCATAAATACCTTAGTTCATTTAACGGAAAAGTACACTGATGGATATCAGTTTTGTTTGATAATGGGCGAGGATAACCTAAAAGGTTTCCACAAATGGAAGAATTACGAGGAGATATTGGAGGGGTTCGACATTTATGTGTATCCAAGGATTTCCATGGGTAACGTTGAAAATCAATTTAAAGATCATCCTAAAATACATAGGGTAAACGCCCCTATAATGGAAATTTCATCCACCTTTATTCGAAAGGAGCATAAAAAAGGGAAAAACATTAAGCCTATGTTGCCTGCTTCCGTTTGGAAGTATATGGATGAGATGAATTTTTACAGATAACTTATTTAAAGGCATTCGCCTTTACCAGGTCGTCCGTACCTAAATATTTGTCGTCCTTGTTGTAGTACCATGCCCTGACCTTGGGTATTTTTATATCGTTGACGCTAATTTCTTCCGATAATAGGATGTATTCGCCGTCGTTTTTGGATTCGTCGTGGTAAAATTGATAGACTTCCATCTTGTAATTGGTAGGGTCAAAATAAAAGTACCACGTGTCGCTCCCCACTTTTTCGTCATATTTTACCTTTAACACCAGGTACTCTTTTCCCTTGAATGATTTTTTACCCACTTTGGGGTCTAAAATGGTCCCCGGATCTTTTAATTTCATGGGAAGGCCATAGAGATACGTATAATAATCCTTCATTTTTTTTGCCCGTTCACAGGTAATTTGCAAGCTATCCCTGTACCTGTCCGCTATCACAGCGTTATTATTAAGAAGGAGCTTGCATTCGCCCCGATCAATAATATACTCTACGGTATGATTGCCCTTTCTAACGGTGGATTTATAATAGCTTGATGGTAGATCCAGTTCCAACAGCGTTCTACGGGTGTCGCCATCTAGGGTAGTCATGATAATGGCCATTTTCCCTTTAAAGCTTTTCCAATTGCCATTGGGATCGTGATAGGTAATGGCCTTCTCCAAAAGTTGGGTCCCGGTTAATTCTTCTTGGGCATTACTTAGTAAAACGTTAAAGAAAAGTACTGGTAGAAACCACTTTAGAATTTGAATACTTTTCATAAATCTCTATTAGGTTCATAATGGCTGTCAATAGATCTTTGGTCTCTAACAAAAGACTAAAGTATAGGGCAGTGTTTTTTGGGCTCGATTCATCAGACCGGGTACGTTCTACCTGCTTAGCGATTTTAGCGTCCAGTTTATTGAGCAAATCCTGCCTGTTCATGAGAAGCGGAGTTAACTTTTCAAACCTTTTGTTCTCAAAAATCTCTTGGATGCTTTTAAAAAGTTCCTCTACATAGGACTCGGTTTCCTTTAAGTCCTTAATTTGATTAAAACGAAGCCTCTTGTGGTTGTTATGAACATGTTTGTACCCTGCTTTGGATATATATTCCAAGGATTGGGTCATGTCCTGTAAATAGCTCAATGCGGTGATGTAGAAATTACTTGTACCTACACTGGATTCATCCAAATTTTTAATAAAATAAAAGATGTTGTTTCTTAAATCCTCAACTTCCTTATCAAGTTTACTTATGCCCTTTTTTCCTTTTTTAAGCGTATCTATATCGTGTTTTGCAAGCCCGTCGATGCTTTGTGTATAGATTTTGTTTCCCCTTTTCATGGAAAGTGCAATATTGGAGGCACTTTCTTCGATCAACCCGATAATCGTATTGCTTTCTGCACGTTGCAATTTCTCTTCCAACTTGGTTTCCTTCAGTTTTTTGGTATGGGAAAGATAATTTTTGCCAATAAGAAGAAATGCCAGGATCAAAAGCGCTCCAATGGCAAAAATGCCACCAAGATGAATGATATAGGCAATGATTGCCGCAGCTGTAAAAGCACTAAAGGCCGTAAAAAACCAACCGCCAATCACATTGAGTACACCTGCAACCCTGTAGACAGCACTTTCTGGCCCCCAGGCTCTATCGGCCAATGAAGATCCCATGGCGACCATAAAGGTCACATAAGTAGTGGATAGAGGAAGTTTCATGGATGTGGCCATGGAAATCAATACACTTGCGACCATAAGGTTTACGGATGCACGCACCAAATCAAAGGCGGGTAAATCCTTTACTTTGCTTTTTGGGATATACACATAGGGTTTTTCGAATTGCTTGTCGATTTTGTCTTGAATGACTTTTGGAATAAGTCCGCTCAAGTTCTCAGATGCCCTAATGGTATATTTAACAATTTGGCGAGACAGAAAATTGGGTTCAAAACGTTCGTCGCCTTCATCCTGTCTTGACAGGTCTACACTTGTTTTTACTACACTCTTGGCCTTGGAGGAAAACCATAGTGTAACGATCATTACTACCCCAGATAAAAGAAGGAGATAGGTGGGGGTCTGTACAGCGGCGGAAAGTCCCCGCATGTTAAATTCCGAAGCAAGGATTCCAGAGCTTTTCCAACTGGTAAACGATTCCAATGCGGCCAAAGGTACACCAATAAAATTCACCAAATCGTTGCCAGCAAAGGCCATGGCCAGTGCAAAAGTGCCCAATATGATGATAAGGGTATAAATATTCCATTTCAAAAACGCCGATACCACAAAGGATACCAAGGTCCAGAACACAATGTTCATCAATATAAACATAGATGCCTTTGTGTCTATGAATTCATTCACTGCCTCTGGTAAAATCGAAGTACCACTAAGACCTTTTACCAAAATAAAATAAATGATTCCAGTGATGGCTAATCCTCCAAATACGGCTCCATACCACTTTGGCTTTTCGTGGAATTTGAAGGAAATAAGGATTCGGCTTAGGAATTGTACGACCGCACCAATGGTAAACGCCACAACGACGGATAGTAATATGCCCAGTATGATTTCCGTGGCCTTATCGGTATTTATGTAATTGGCCAAATCTAATATACTGCCTTCATCTGCATAAATTTTAACAATGGATATAGCGACTGCCGCCCCTAAAAGCTCAAATACAATGGAGACCGTTGTGGATGTGGGCATGCCCAAGGTGTTGAAAAAATCCAAAAGCAAGATGTCCGTAATCATTACGGCCATAAAAACGATCATAATTTCAGAGAATACGAATTCACCTGGATTAAAAATTCCCTTTCTCGCCACTTCCATCATACCGCTGGACGATATGGCACCAAATGCGATTCCAACACTTGCAACGATCATGATGGTCCGGAAGGATATGGCCTTTGAACCTATGGCCGAATTCAAAAAATTGACCGCATCATTACTTACTCCAACTACCAAGTCCGTAATGGCCAATACGGCCAGGGCAATGATCATGAAGAGGTAAATGTTTTCTCCCATCTAAAAATTAAATAAATGCAAAAATGATATTATAATTCGTCAATCAGGTTAAAATAAGGTTATGAAGTCAGTAGGAATTAGGCTTTATATCCCTGCTTCAATTCAAGACGATGAAAATAGGAAATAAATCCGTAAAAGATGGTACTTTGAAAATTTTGAACCTAGATGGATGCACCAATCAGTAATTCGGTTCCAAAGACCGGTCCGAGGTCATTTTTTCAGAACCTTCTGCCAGCACGGGCAATGATAAGGTTTTGGCATTTAGCGACTCCAAGATTTCAAGTTGGTGGTTCTCCTTTACTTCTACAGCTACTTCTCGAGACTCGTAACCTAAAAAACTGATTTCCAAGGTGTAGTTGCCCGGTTCCACATCTGTAATCTCAAAATTCCCGTTAAAATTGGTTTGATCTTTCCACTGGGTATTTTTCAAGGAAACGGTTGCCATAAGCAAAGGCTCGTTGAACATTTCATTATCCAGGATTTTACCGCGAATCGAGCCACTTCCCTGTGCATAGGCCATGGTTGTAAGAAGGGTAACGATTGCATAAAGGCATGTTCTCATTTGGAAACAGTTTATTTGCCTGCAAATAAAAACATGCAAGGTTAATTTAAGGTTATGTTCGGGTTATCTCTTTATATTCTTAAGGTTAAGGTATCGATAGTTTTTGGTCGTAGAATGATTTGGTATGGTCTTTCTACATCGCAAAAAATGTATCTTGCAAGGATTAAAGAAGCAACATGAATTGGGAGCAATTACTATCATTGCGCAGAAAGGGCGATGTCAATAAAAGAATTAGGAACGAACAGAATGAAACCCGTTTGGGATTTGATGTGGATTACGATCGTATTATATTCTCCGCGGCATTTAGAAGTCTACAGGATAAAACTCAGGTTATACCACTGTCAAAAACCGATTTTGTACATACCAGGCTCACGCATAGCTTGGAAGTTTCCGTAGTTGGAAGAAGCCTTGGTAGGTTGGCAGGTCAAAAAATTCTTGAGAGGCATCCCCATTTAAAAGAGATCCATGGCTATAAGTTCAATGACTTTGGAGCCATTGTTGCCGCTGCAGCCTTGGCACACGATATTGGAAACCCTCCGTTTGGTCATAGCGGAGAAAAGGCCATAGGAGAATATTTTAAAAATGGGAAGGGCGCTGTTTTTAGGGAACACTTAACGCCCAAGGAATATCAGGATATTATTGATTTTGAGGGCAATGCAAATGGCTTTAAGCTATTGACACAGGATAGGGCAGGTGTTTCCGGTGGATTGCGCCTGAGCTATGCCACTTTGGGGGCCTTTATGAAATATCCCAAGGAATCCCTCCCTAAAAGACCTACCAAGCATATTTCGGATAAAAAATTTGGGTTTTTCCAGTCGGAAAAGGCGGCTTTTGCAGACATTGCCCAAGATTTGGGATTGATACGGACCCGTACTGGCGAAGATCTAACTTTTGCTAGGCATCCACTCACGTACTTGGTGGAGGCGGCAGATGATATTTGTTACACCATAATAGACTTTGAGGACGGTATCAATCTGGGGCTTATATCTGAGGATTATGCCCTCGAATACCTAATAAAACTTGTGAAGGATTCCATAAATACCAAAAAGTATAATACCCTTGCGTACAGGGAAGATCGTATCAGCTATTTAAGGGCCTTGGCCATCAACACACTAATTCAGGATGCGGTATCTATTTTTATGGATAACGAAGAAAATATACTAAATGGTACTTTTGAAGTTTCTTTACTGGATAAAAGTAAATATGATGCGCAAGTACGGGACATTATCAGCTTGAGCGTGGAACG
Source organism: Maribacter algicola (assembly GCF_003933245.1). Classification (NCBI taxonomy): domain Bacteria; kingdom Pseudomonadati; phylum Bacteroidota; class Flavobacteriia; order Flavobacteriales; family Flavobacteriaceae; genus Maribacter; species Maribacter algicola. The sequence continues at coordinate 1,052,513 of NZ_QUSX01000001.1, read as the reverse complement.
TGTATATAAGGCCAATGAAGTAATTGAAAAGGAGATCGCGGGATATAAGATTATAGCCGATATTTTGGAGGTATATACGGATGCCCTAGTTCAAAAAAAGCATAACACCGCCACCAATTACCATCATTTGATATTGCAAACCCTTCCCGAATTTTATCGAAGAACGGATCTGTCCCTTTATGAAATCTTATTGAATGCCTGTTGCTTTGTGGCCAGTCTCTCCGATAGTTCCGCCGTACACATCCATAATAAAATTACGGGCAAGCAACTTTAAAAATCCACGGTGACCCCTATGCCAAGTACCTGTTTGAACTGTATTTTGGGAATGCCACGATCTGTAACTACCCCCGCATCATTTTGTACTTCATCAAAAAGGATGTCGTCGTCATAGATTACATGGGTACCCAGGGTGGTCAGGATGTATTTGTTGACCCTCATTTTTACGTTAAGTTCCCAATCAACGTCCACGTTTCCAAAGCTCCTGAGATAATCGGTATATAGGTTTAATCGGCTATTGGCATCGATATTCTCGGCAATATTGAATTCCCATTTATGCGTAATGAGTATACCAAGCTCCAACCGATGGTTTTCCCCCGGCGTTAGTACATTTCCATTATCATCCAAAATGGCTTTTTCCACACCAAAGGAACCTTTGTTCGCCAAATCCTGATCCAATACAAAAGTCGATTTTTGGGTCAAAGGAGACATGTACAGGTTGAATTTCTGATTTTTGCTGATATAGGACGTACCCGCACCAAAGAAGAGGTATCCCGGAGCCATGAACCTTGAAATGGGGTTATCCCTATCAGGATATTTATAACCATTTGAAAATTGGGTATTGAAGTTCAATTGGACGGAATAGTACCAATTGCTGATCGTGTCCCTTCTATAGCCCACGTTGGAACTTAAACGTATCACGTCCTCGGTCTTTCTTATTTTCCTACCTTCCTGTGCATTTAGTCCGTACCTGAGTTCAACGATATTGTCCCACTTAAAGTATCGAAACTTATAATCCCGTATGATCTTTAAAAATCCTAGTCCGCTGACCGCATTGTCACCCCCGGCATTCCAGTTGATAAAGGCGGCCTCGCTTAAATTGATTCCCAGCGTATTTTCCTTGTTCCAAAAAGAGGGCACCCTAAAGGGGTCGTATTTGTCCTTTAGGGGTTTTGTGCGTTTAAAGGAAATTACGGGGTTCGTCAAATTCACACCCCTTGGAATGTGTTTGATTTTTTCCTGGGTCTTTCGTATTACAATGGTATCCACCACGGTAGTATCGATGATAACCGTATCCGGAACGATGGGCGAGGGTATCGTATCCTGTGAATATGACACTATTGAAATAAAAAGTGTAAAAAAGTAAAAGAGTCTGGATCTATTGAAAAAAACGTTTTTCATCTGTGTTTCTTATTGTTTTTAATTGGTCAGATGTAATTTGCCAAGAATCATCTAAATGGGTGTTAGAAGTTGTATGGGACTTTTCATAAAAGCGTCTCTATATAGTTTTTAATGGATTGCATATCTATTTGTGCCAAACGGTATAATTCTTCCTGGGTACCATGGGTTATGAATTTATCAGGGATTCCAAATAACTTGATGCTTTTGTAGGGCCCCAAATCGTTTGCTACGTCTAGAATGCCACTGCCAAAACCCCCAATGGCCGATCCATCCTCCACCGTTACAATGTGGTCATAACTTTCCAGGACCTGCTGTATACGTTTTTTGTCCAAAGGTTTTATGAAGGGAAAGTGGTAATGTCCCAAGGCCTCATCGTTTTTGATTGCTGTCAACAATTCAGTAATGTTGTTTCCAATGGTTCCCGAACTGAGGATGGCAATTTTTCTTCCTTTTTTTATCTCAAAAGATGTGCCGATGGCTATCTTTTCAAAAGGTCGCTGCCAATCCAATAGGACCCCTCTGCCGCGTGGATAACGAATAGCAATGGGGTTTTCCAATCCTAATTGCGCTGTATACATGATATTTCTAAGTTCAACCTCGTTCAAAGGGGCGCAGAGTATCATATTGGGGATACAACGTAAATGGGCAATGTCAAACACCCCATGGTGGGTGGGGCCGTCCTGACCCACTAATCCTGCCCTATCCAAACAAAAAACGACCGGTATATTTTGCAGTGCCACATCGTGGATCACTTGGTCATAGGCACGTTGCAAAAAGGTTGAGTAAATGTTGCAAAAGGGCACCAGTCCTGCTGTTGCCATACCTGCGGCCATGGTTACGGCATGCTGTTCGGCGATCCCAACGTCAAAGGCACGATCTGGGATGGCTTCCATCAAATACTTTAAGGAACTTCCCGTGGGCATCGCCGGCGTAATTCCCACTATTCTTTCATTGTTTTTTGCAAGTTCCACCAAGGTATGACCAAAAACATCCTGATATTTCAATGGCTCAGGCCGATCGCTCTTTTTTAAAAGTTCCCCGGTAGTTTTGTCGAATTTGCCAGGAGCATGATAGGCTACCTGGTTTTCTTCCGCCTTTTGAAGGCCCTTTCCCTTTGTGGTGATCACATGCAACAATTTGGGGCCAGGAACGCTTTTTAAGCGCTCTAGTTCGCTGATCAATCCATAAAGGTCATGACCACCCAATGGACCCGAGTAATTGAAATTTAGGCATTCAAAAATGTTTTCGTCCTTAGCCGTGCCCTTTTTTACATTGGTCAGGTATTTTTTTAAGGCACCCACACTGGGGTCTATTCCTATGGCATTATCATTGAGAATAATAAGAATGTTGGTATCCGTGACACCCGCATGGTTAAGACCTTCGAAGGCCATGCCGCTGGCTATGGAGGCATCTCCTATAACCGCAATATGCTGTCTTTGGTGTTCTCCTTTTAATTTGGATGCCAAGGCCATTCCCAATATCGCCGAAATGGAAGTAGAGCTGTGTCCTGTTCCAAAGGCATCATATTCGCTTTCGCTCATTTTTGGAAAACCACTAATCCCGTTGAGCTGTCTATTGGTCTCGAATAGGTCCTTTCTTCCCGTAATGATTTTATGTCCATACGCCTGATGGCCCACATCCCATATTAATTTATCATAAGGCGTATTAAATACATAGTGCAGGGCAACCGTAAGCTCCACAACACCAAGGCTGGCTCCCAGATGCCCTTCCTTGGTAGCCACGATGTCAATAATAAACTCCCTTAACTCCCTGGCCACTTGGGCCAACAGGTCCTTCGAGAGTTTTTTAAGGTCCTTGGGCGAGTCTATATGTGCTAAAAGTGGATCCACTTGGAGTTTATTCGTGGCAAAAATACTTCTTTTACCCACCAAAACAATTGTTTTTAAAATCTAGTAGGCCTTTCCATCTTATTGTATTTTTACGGTATGATAGCTCCCTTTGATGATTCTTTTTTCATGAAGAAGGCCCTTCAGGAGGCCCAATATGCTTTTGAACAGGATGAGATTCCGGTGGGGGCCATTATTGTTGTCAAGAATCGAATTATAGCCAGGGCGCATAACCTTACGGAAAAATTGAACGATGTAACGGCACATGCCGAAATGCAGGCTATAACCGCCGCAGCCAATTTTTTGGGTGGAAAATATCTCAGGGATTGTACGCTGTACGTCACCTTGGAGCCTTGTCAAATGTGTGGTGGAGCGCTTTTCTGGAGCCAAATTTCCAAAATTGTATTTGCGGCATCGGATCCCCAAAGGGGCATTAGGGCCATGGGAACCCATTTACACCCAAAAACAGAAGTGGTAGGAGGCATTCTGGAGCATGAGGCATCCGATCTTTTACTGCGATTTTTTGAAAAAAAACGGCGATAGCACATCGGCAAACATAAAAAAACCACGCATTGCGTGGTTTATGTTCCTACAAAATCAAATACTTATTACTAGAGAACAGTTACCTGTCCCGCTACTATGCCTTTTCTGCCTTCTTGTTCAACGTATTCTACTTTGTCTCCTTCCCTGATATCCTTTCCGTTCAGGGCGGTCGCATGGACAAAAATGTCCTTTCCCGTGTCGTCGTTTGTAATGAAACCATAACCTTTGGATTCATTAAAAAATTTTACTGTGCCAGTCATTAAAATAAAAATTAGGTAATTAACACCCTAAAATAAGAAATTTTAGGTCAAGTAGTTGGGGATTATTCTTTTTTGTCCTTTGGAAATCTTTGATTTTCAGTGTTTTTTGTCGATTTTCCCTGCATTCTTCGAATGTTCTCTTCTGTCAACATATAGTCGTTCATTTTTTTACCTCTGCTTTCCTTGATCAGGAACAAAGGCATGGCCACTAAAAAAAGGCCTGCCGTACCACCACCGATGAACTTGTGTGCGATTGCCTCTTGGGAATCCTCCAGATTGAATCCGTAAATAATGCATCCAAAGGAAGCCAGGACGATAAATATGATAAGATATTTCATGGGACAAAGTTAGGAAATATGGAATGGAATCCATCGGGTTTACCATAACACAGATTTGCAGCAAATCGGTTCAAAATCCCTATTGGCATGCTAAGGTTCGTCAGGATAAAAATCGTCGGGTAAAAAAAACCTCAATTGAAATTCTTGATAAGCTGGTAGGAAAATGAAATGATTTCCCTGTAGTTATCCTTGCTGATTTTCTCGTCTATTCCGTGAAATCGCGACATGCTATCCGGTCCTAACCTGATGGGATAAAAACGGTACACATCCTCCGCAATTCCGTAAAAATACCGTGCATCCGTACCTCCCCCTACCAATCCAGGCACTACTACGCTGTTCGAGAATTGGGTGCGTATGGTCTGTTCCAAGATTTTATAGGCATCTGAATCGATGCTTGACACTTCTGAAGGGTTGGTCAAAAACCCCACAGGTTCTACCCTGATCTTATCGGAAATGGTGTTTTCAATATGTTCCTGTACCGATGCTATCGTCTCGCCGGGCAATATCCTAAAGTTGATGGTCGCCTCGGCTACCGTGGGGATTACGTTGTTCTTAACGCCGCCGCTTACAATGGTAGGGGCCGTAGTGGTGTGGGCGTTCAATGCCTCCAGTATGGGGTCCTTGAACAGCCAAGGGTTTGCGAAGGCCATTCTTTTAAAGAACGGGAGTTCCGCGCCCATATATTCCAGTTGGTAATCGATGGGTTTCACCAGTTTGTAGGGCAATTGGTTGTTTTCCAGGTCCACAATGGCCTTTGCCAACATTCCAATGGTATTTTCCTTGGGCGGTTGGGAACTGTGGCCCCCTTTGGTTTCTACAATAAGCCTAAAAGAGGCAAATCCTTTTTCGGCCAGGTTGACCATGGCTACGGTTTCAATACCGGGAACTAGGTTCTCTGCCAAAAATCCGCCTTCGTCCAAGGCCATGGCCGCGGTAACACCTTTTGACTTTAAATGCTTTGCGATTTCGGCGGCACCTTTGCTGCCCCCAACTTCCTCATCGTGTCCAAAGGCCAAATATATCGTCTGGGACGGTACAAAGGACTCCTCCAACAGTTTTTCCACGGCCTCCATAAGTCCGATCAAAGTGCCCTTGTCGTCCAAGGTGCCACGGCCAATGACATGGGTATCCGTAATCGTACCGGCAAAAGGCCCTGCCTCCCAGTCCGCGAGTGTGGGCTGGTCCACGGGAACCACATCTTGGTGCGACATTAAAATAAGCGGCTTTTTGGAAGCATCGGAGCCTTTCCAAGTGTATAGCAGGCTATAGGTATTTATTTTCTCAAGAGACAGATTTTTATGCACTAGGGGAAAGGTTGCTTCCAAATACCTGTGAAAGCCAAAAAACGCGGTCGAGTCCGGAATGGCGTCCTCGCTAAAGGAAATGGTCTCGTATTGCAGTCCCTTTGATAGGTTTTTAAAGATATCGTCTGGGAGCGCTATAGTTTCGACAGTGCCCGGGGCCACTTGTTTGGAGCCCATTTTTAGGGTGTTGAAGACCAAAATGCCCGCAACGACAATCAATAACAGCAGTAAAAACAGAAGTATTTTTTTCATAGGGTGGTGGTTTGAGAATAACTTGTTTGGTCTCTCTAAAGGTATGAAATTCTGGGATGGCTAAATACGTAATAGTTTCCTGCCGAAGGCTAAGCATTATGTCTTTAATTCAACTAAAAGAACTTGTTTTTTTAACTCAGTTTTTTGTTAGCAACTGGCTTTTATTTATTGCGTTAATTGTTTCGAGAAATATATTCTTCTGTGTCCTTTTGGGAAACCTTTTATTTCTCCAATTGGTTTATATCCGTTTTTCAAGTAAAATTCCTCTGCTTGAAAATCAAACGTGTCAAGCATTGAAAATTCCGCTCCTCTTTCAATAGCTATTTTTTCGATGTATCTTAAAATTTTAGTTCCAACTCCTTTATTTCGGTATTCTTCTTTTACCCACAGGATTTTTATTTCAAGACCATTCCAATATCCAAGTCCACCCAATATTCCACCAATATCAATTCCGTTTTTATCTTTTGCTACAAACTCCAAACGAGTCCACATATCAGCAATTGCAGAAACTTTACTCAGGTTGTATTCATTAAGTCCGTCAACGATTTTCTTTATATTTTCCTTTTCGCAAGATTCAATAGTAAATTCAATTTCTATTTCCATGTGAGTGCTATAGCTTGTTGCTAACTTGATTATATGGATGTAAAATACATCTATATACCCCCAATATAGGAATTAAACCGATGAAAGCTGTAATGGATTAAAATCAAGGTTGGTCCGTGGAAACAAGTTTAAATAGGTGTATACCAAATTTGCCGAACTAAGCCTAAAACCTTAGTTCCCCGTAAAGTTGATGAGTTCCCTTCGGTAGGCCGTCAACAATTTGGACTTGGAGACAAAGCCCAGATATTTACCATCCTTGACCACTGGTAAGTTCCATGCCCCGCTATCCTGGAACTTTTGCATGATGGCCTGCATCTTGTCTTGCCCGTAAAATATGATTTCAGGGGGCTTTTGCATAAAGGTGATGGCCTTGGTGCTTTTGTAAAGGGTTGTATCGAACATAAACTCCCGTATATCGTCCAATAGGATTATGCCCACCAAGGCTTCCTGGCTATCCACTACGGGAAAGATATTTCGGGTAGACTTGGCCACGGATTCATGGAGCATTTCGCCCAAGGTCATGTGTTGGTCCACCTTTTTAAAGTTCATCTCAATGAGGTCGTCCAACTGCATAAGTGTCAGCACGGCCTTGTCCTTGTTATGGGTGAGGAGGTCGCCGCGTTCGGCAAGTTCCCGGGTATAGATCGTATAGTCTATGGTGTTTTTTGTGATCAGGTAGGAGATGGATGCCGTAATCATCAGTGGAACGAAAAGACCGTAGCCTCCTGTGATCTCGGCAATGAGGAATATAGCGGTCAAAGGCGCGTGCAACACCCCGGCGATGAGTCCGGCCATGCCAATGAGCGTAAAATTACTCTCCGAAACCGAGAAGCCCAATCCCAGATTGTTAATGACCTTCGCCACCACGTTGCCCAAGGCACTGCCCATCACCATGGTGGGAATGAAGATTCCCCCCGCCCCGCCGGCCGCCAAGGTAGTGGTCATGGCCACGGCCTTGAATATCGTAATACCGAACAAGAGGGCGATGACCACCCAGATATTGTCCATGAAGGCATCAAAAGGCGTCTTTCCAAGGGCCTGTATATGGTCGCCGATCAATAGGTTGTTTATAAAGCTGAAACCTTCCCCGTAGAGCGGTGGAATCATGTACAGCATGATGCCTATGGCGAGTCCGCCCACCAGAAGGCGGTATTTAGGACTTTTGAGCGGTTTGAACAAATGCAGGATGCCAAAATACATTTTGGTAAAGTAAATGGAGGCCACTCCCGTACCAACGCCCAGAACAATATAAAAAAGCGTGTCCTTGACCTCAAAAGCCCGGGATATGCTAAAGTTGAACAGTACCTCGTTACCCAGAAAGAAGTAGGAGGTGAGCACTCCGGAAATAGATGCCAACAATAATGGAAGCATGGAAAGCATGGTGAGGTCCATGCTAAAGACCTCTACGGCGAATATGATGGCCGCAATGGGCGATTGAAAGATGGAAGCTATGGCACCTGCCGAAGCACAGGCGATCAACAACGAGCGGGTCTTGGCATTGATATGGAACAACCTCCCCAAGTTGGAACTAATGGCCGCACCAGAAGCCACTGCGGGACCCAAAAGCCCTACCGAACCCCCAAAACCTACGGTCAGGGGTGCGGCCACCAGTTGGGTCAGAATCTGTTTTCGGTCAATGATGCCTTTTTTTTTGGAAAGGGAGAACAGGATGGAGGACACGGCGTGTTTCAAGCGTTCCTTGTGCACAAACTTAACGTAGAGATATACCAAGGTCAACCCTATGATGGGCAGTATAAAGTATAATTGGTTACTGGAGAAGATGATGCCTCGTTCCAGGGAGGCTTCAATGAAATAGGTAATGTTTTTTAGGGTGACCGATGCCAATCCCGCCAACAGCCCTACTACAACGCTGAGGATGTAGATGAAGGTCTTTTCGGAAATATGCTTGTACCTCCAAATGAGCAAACGCTTTAAGAATGATTTGTTTTGGGTTGGCATTCCTGAAAAACTTCATTTAAAGGTATATAAAAATCCCACCTAAAAGTGGGATTTTTTATTTCCTATAAATCCAATTTCAGATTTAGCTCCTTAAGTTGTTCATCATCAATAGGTGCCGGAGCATCGATCATCACGTCCCTACCGCTATTGTTCTTGGGGAAGGCGATAAAATCGCGAATGGTCTCCTGTCCGCCCAAAATAGCGACCAATCTGTCCAGACCAAAGGCGATGCCACCATGGGGCGGTGCACCGTACTGGAAGGCATCCATCAAAAACCCGAACTGTGCTTTTGCCTCTTCCGGTGTAAATCCTAAGTGTTTAAACATGATGGACTGGGTCTCCTTATCATGGATACGGATGGAACCCCCGCCAATTTCGTTCCCGTTCAACACCAAATCATAGGCATTGGCGCGAACCGCCGCCGGGTCTGAATCCAACAATTCCAATTGCCCAGGCTTGGGCGATGTAAATGGATGGTGCATGGCATGGTAATGACCGGTCTCCTCATCCAGTTCCAACAACGGGAAATCAACGACCCATAAGGGTGCGAACTCATTGGATTTCCGCAAGCCTAATTGTTGAGCCAATTCCATACGGAGGGCACTCAATTGGGTACGTGTTTTATGTGTTTCCCCAGAAAGTACACAAATCAAATCTCCAGGATTGGCGCCCGTCACTTCAGCCCATTTGGCAAGGTCCTCTTGGTCGTAAAACTTGTCTACAGAGGATTTGTAGCTACCATCCTCATTGCAACGGCAGTACACCATTCCTAGGGCACCCACTTGTGGTCTTTTGACCCAGTCAATGAGTTGGTCTATTTCCTTTCGGGTGTAGGCGTTACCACCGGGAACGGCGATACCTACCACCAATTCAGCGTTGTTGAATACATTAAAGTCCTTATGTTGGGCGACTTGGTTCAATTCCCCGAATTCCATCCCAAAACGGATGTCCGGTTTATCGTTTCCATATTTTTCCATGGCCTCGTCATAGGTCATACGGGGAAAGGTGTCCACGTCCACGCCGTTGATTTCCTTTAAAAGGTATCGGGTAAGTCCCTCAAAGACGTTCAAGATATCTTCTTGTTCCACAAAGGCCATCTCGCAATCTATTTGGGTAAACTCCGGTTGTCTATCTGCCCTAAGGTCCTCGTCCCTAAAACACTTCACGATCTGGAAATATTTGTCCATGCCGCCCACCATCAACAATTGCTTAAAGGTCTGTGGAGATTGTGGCAGGGCATAGAACTGACCTTCGTTCATACGGCTGGGCACCACGAAATCACGTGCGCCCTCTGGAGTGGATTTTATCAAATAGGGGGTCTCTACCTCTATAAATCCCTGTTGCGAAAGGTACTTTCGCACCTCCATGGTAACCTTGCTTCGAAAGATGAGGTTGTTTTTTACCGGATTTCGGCGAATGTCCAGATATCTGTATTTCATGCGAAGATCCTCACCGCCGTCCGTTTCGTTCTCAATGGTAAAGGGAGGTGTTTTGGAGCTGTTAAGTACGGTTAGTTCTTTTACTAGGACCTCAATATTTCCTGTAGGAATCTTATCGTTTTTGGAAGCCCTTTCAATGACCGATCCTTTTACTTGGATAACGAATTCCCTACCTAGGTTTCGGGCGTTTTCCAAGAGTTCTGCAGAACTGCGGTCCTGATCGAAAACCAATTGGGTAATTCCGTATCGGTCACGTAGGTCCACCCAAACCACAAATCCCTTGTCACGGGTCTTGTGCACCCAACCGGATAAAACAACATCGGTATTTATATGTGAATCCCTTAATTCCCCACAGGTATGGCTTCTGTACATAAGTATCGGTTTATAAAAAGAAAAGGCAAATTTAATAAGTCTTGATTGATTAAAAATCTATTTAGGGCACACCTTTTTTAAAATGTAGGGAAGGGTATAATTGTTAAAGTTTAAATTGTAAGTTGTTAAAAAACAGATACCTATCGTTTTAATGTAAATTTAATGTTAAGTAAATGTTACCTAAATATTGATTTATGGTAAAATAATGCTACATTTGTAACGTTAATGTTATGTCGAAGGTACTTAATTAAAATATATATATTATGAAACGTTTATTGATAATCGCCATTTTAGCACTTTCTTTTGGTGTTAATGCGCAACAGATAGCTCCCAAGTTTGAAAAGGTAGGGGAAGAGGTAAAAGCGACCTATTTTCATGCCAATGGGGAAATTTCCCAACAAGGTTTTTTCCTGAACGAAAAATTACAGGGAGAATGGATTATGTACGATACCAAAGGTGAGAAAATTGCCATGGGCAACTATGACAAGGGCGTAAAGACCGGAACTTGGTTGTTCTGGGAAGGTGACATTGTAAAGGAAGTCAGTTTTGATAACAACAGGATTGCCAGTGTAGAACAGATGAATGCTAAGGAGTCCGTAGTGACCAACTAGCATTTCCCAATAAAAGAATGGAAGCCCGGTACCATGGTATCGGGCTTTTTTATGCCATACAGTTATTCGGATATTTAAATTGTAAGAAAATGGCTAACAAGCCGTTTAGGATATACAATAGCATCTATGCCGTTTACCTTTGCACATCCCGCAGTCGTACTTCCCTTTTTGAGGAAAAATGGGCCTCTTTCCACTTCTGGATTGATCGTGGGTAGTCTGGTTCCGGATTTCGAGGGATTCCTGCGCATGGAGGTCAATGGGAACTGGGCCGACTCATGGCCCGGTATCCTCCTTTTCAACATACCTGTAGCCATTGGTATCTTGTTTCTCTATCATGGCCTGGTGAAGCATCTATTTCTGCGTATTCTGCCTTATTTCCTGGCCACTCGGTTGGTCTTTTCCTTAGCATTTAATTGGGTTCCTTATTTCCGGAAGCATTGGGTCAGGGTACTCATATCCATCCTCTTGGGCGTGTTTACCCATTTGCTGTGGGACGACTTCACCCATTATGACGGTTACATTGTAAACTACTATTACGACTTTTTTTACCGGAAGCTTTGGGGAATATCCTTGTTCAATGTTTTTCAGTTTGTAAGTTCGGTTTTGGGTATTATCCTTGTCTTTTGGTTTGTGCTGAAACTACCTGAGGAAAAAGTACAACTTCCTTCCCTAAAGTATAGGTTGGTGGCCTGGGGTTTTATGGGTCTGCTCACGGCTATTTTTTTAAGTATACGTCATATGTATGGGTTTCAGGAACTGGGATCTTTTGTTTTTTCCGCTATTGGATGTTTTTTTGGGGCTTTGATAGCCCTGAGTATCGCCCTACGATTTTTCCCTACCTACGGACTAAAACCAAAAAAACTTCCCGGTCAGTCTGAATAAACCAACCGGAAAGTCTTTTAAAACTATTTTGAAACTAGTTGTTGCTTCTTAAACTTCTCAGCTTTATCTTGATTCGGTATACGATATTGAACAATACCGGTACAATAACCAAGGTCAAGAAGGTGGCTACCAATAGGCCGAAAATAACCGTCCAGGCCAAGGGTCCCCAGAACACCACGTTATCCCCACCAATGTAAATATGTGGGTTAAACTCGGAAAAGAGGGCAAAGAAATCGATATTCAAACCTATGGCCAACGGAATCAATCCTAACACAGTGGTAATAGCCGTTAGGATTACGGGGCGCAAACGCGCCTTTCCTCCCTTAACGATGGCTTCTGTAGCTTCGGGCAAGGTCAAAAGGTCCTTGTCGTCCATTCCCAGTTTCACCTTTTTTCGGTCTACCAAAATCTGGGTATAATCCAGCAGTACCACGCCGTTGTTCACCACAATACCCGCCAGGGAGATAATTCCCATCATGGTCATCATAATCACAAAGGACCAACCAGTGATCATCAATCCGCCAAATACTCCAATAAAACTCAGGAAAATGGCGATCATAATAATCAAGGGTTTTGAAATCCCCCCAAATTGGAATATCAAAATCAACATAATGAGTCCAAGTCCAGAGAAAAAGGCACCGATCAAGAACATTTGCTGCTTGTTCTGTTCCTCGATCTCCCCGGTATAATCCACTTTTATATTTTCTGGCATACCTTCAAACTGCTTCATCTCCTCCTGGATCTGTGCAACGATGGCAGCGGCGTTCCCCCCGGCTTTTAACCCGGAATACACGGTAACCACACGGTTGCCATCACGGTGTTTGATCGCACTAAAGCCGGAAGTATTGGTTTCCTTGGCAACGGCGGAGATGGGAACTTCCTTGATCTGTCCGCTTGCGGGATCCCTAAAAATGATGTTCTGGTTGAACAGGGCACTTTTATTATACCTCAGATCTTCGTTGAAACGAACATTAATATCGTAATCCTCACCGTCTTCCTTATAGACCCCGGCCTTTTCGCCAAAAAGCGATCGGCGCAATTGGTTCCCTACCTGGCCTACGGCCACGCCGAGTTCCCCGGCCTTTTCACGGTCTACGTTCACGCGCATGGCGGGCTTACTCTTGTTGACGTCGATTTTCAGTTCCTCGATACCTTCAATGTTCTTGGTGTTCAAGAAATTCCGAATGTCCTCTGCGGTACTTATCAACTGATCGTAATCCCTGCCCTCCAATTCAATATTGATGGGAGGGCCTGCTGGCGGACCGTTTGCCTCCTTCTCTACGGATATGGCCACACCGGGATAAATACCCGCTACGGCCTCCTGAACCTTGGCGCGGATATCCTCCGTATTCACGCCGTCACGGTATTTGAATTCCGCAAAGTTTACGGTCACTTTTCCCTTATGAGGCATTTCTGCGGATGAACCACCATCTGTAAGTGGGTTTCCGGCTCCTTCGCCTACTACGGATACCGCCGAGGTTACGATGAAGTTCTCCCCGTTCTTTTTGTAGGCCGGGTCGTCCATGAGTCCGTAGACCTGTTTTTCGACTTCCTTGGTGATCTCGTTCGTTTTCTCGATTGCGGTGCCTTCCGGGTATTCTATGTAGACATAGATTTCATTGGGAATGTTGTCCGGGAAAAATTCCACCTTGGTCCGTCCCGTACCCAAAGACACGCCAAAGAGCATGAACACGGCAATCAATAAAAGAAAGGTGAGGCCAAAATACCAATACACGTTTTTGCCCCGTAAGGCATGCACCAATCTTCTTTCGTACCAATCCTCAAAACGGGCCATTGCCTTCTTTTGAAAACGCTGTGCCGCTCCCTTAATGACATATTTATAGACCCAGAACATGATTCCGGTTAGGATCAATACTGAACCCAATCCGCGCATGGCTCCACCAAAAATCAATATTAGGGCTCCAAATCCACCTAAGATGATGCTCAAACGGATCAACTGTTTTTTGGTAAGTTCCTTTTCACTGGTATTCATGAATTGGGACACCAACATGGAGTTCATAAAAATGGCAACTACCAAGGATGATCCCAATACCACGGAAAGCGTTATGGGAAAATACTTCATGAACTGACCAAAGATTCCGGGCCAAAGACCTAGCGGAACGAAGGCCGCTACCGTGGTGGCCGTAGAAATGATGATAGGATAGGCAATTTCCCCAATACCCTTTTTGGCAGCCTCTATTTTGGGCATACCCTCGTCCATGAGTCGGTATACGTTCTCCACCACCACAATACCATTGTCCACCAACATACCCAGCCCCATGATCATCCCAAAAAGGATCATGGTGTTGAGGGTGTATCCCAAGGATGAAAGGATCATAAAGGACATGAACATGGACATTGGGATGGCGAATCCAACGAAAAGGGCGTTTCTAAACCCAAGGAAGAACATCAATACGGTGACCACTAGAATGATCCCGAAAATGATATTGTTCACCAGGTCGTCCACCTGATTCAGCGTTCTAGTGGAAGAGTCGTTGGCGATGGATATGTGCAGATCTGCCGGGAAGTAGTCTTGCTGCTCTTGTTTTACAATTTCCCTAATCTTGTCCGCGGCTGAAATGGCGTTCCTACCGGCACGTTTCTTCACGTCCAACATCACCACATTATCCCCAAATTCCCGGGCATACGTAGTTTTGTCCTTTTCCTCAAAGGTAACCTTCGCTATGTCCTTTAAATACACGGCACCGTTTTCTGATTTTACCACAAAGTTGTTCAGGTCACTGGGATTTTCGATCTCCCCCAAAACCCGGATCGTTCTTCGTTGTCCACTGGCCTTTAAATTTCCGGCGGATATGGTCATGTTTCCGTTCCCAATGGCATTCAATACATCCTGGAAGCTGATTTTGGCGGCCATCATTTTGTAGATATCCACGGCTACCTCTACCTCTTTTTCCTGAGCCCCTCGTATATCGGCCTTTTTGATTTCAGGAAGGTCCTCTATTTCATCCTGAAGATATTCGGCAAATTCCTTTAAGCGCTCCACCGGATAGTCCCCGGTAAAATTGATGTTCATGATGGGTACTTCCTCGGAGAAGTTTAGGTCGAAGACATTGGGTTCTACCTTGGCACCGTTGAACGTGGGCCAGTCCTCACTGGCTTTCTCAGAATCCACTTCGTCCTTTACGTTCTGTTTGGCCTGTTCCACGGTAATTTCCTCATCGAATTCTACCGTAATGATGGCATAGTCCTCTTGGGAAGTGGAAACAATTTCTACGACGTTGCTCACGTTTTTGAGTCGGTCCTCCAAGGGATCTGTGATCAATCGTTCAATATCCTCTGCCGTATTGCCTGGATAGGGAGTGCTAATGTATATCTTGGTTTCCACAATCTCCGGGAAATCCTCCCTTGGCATGGACATATAAGCCGAAAACCCCAACCATAAAAATATGCCGATCATTACATATATCACCGATGGGTTGTCAATGGCCCAAGAGGATAGCTTAAACTCCTTGTCGGCGTTTTTCTTTACTTTATCGCTCATGGAAACTTACTTTTGAATTTTTACTTTTTGGCCGTCCTTAACACTTCTGGCGCCTTCCTTGATCACTTGGTCCCCAGCTTCCAGACCGGACAATACCTCTGCTTGTCCCTTTTGGGTTTTACCAATGGTTATTATGGTTCTTTTTACAATCGCTTCATTTTCAGAATCGGGATTACCGGCAACAAAAACATATTGATCACCTTCCGCGTTTTCGGAAATTATACTTGAAGGTATTAAGATGGCATTCTCGCTGGTGTAATCGTTAAGGTTCACCTTGGCGGTGAGGTTTGGTTTTATTTTTCCGTCCTTGTTGGGAACCGGTATTTCAACGCTGAACGACCTATTGGCGGGATTGATAAAGTTTCCGGTTTCCCTGATTTCCGTTTGGATGCTGTCACCCAAAACCGGGAAATACACCAAGGCCTCCTTGCCTTTTGTGATAGCCCCCAGATACGTTTCGGGTACATCGACCTCTATGAACATATCGGAAAGGTTTACGATGCGGAATACTTCGGAACCCGGACCGGGTGCAACCACGGTTCCCTGATCTTTGATAACATCGTCAATGATACCTGAAAAAGGGGCCCTAATGGACGATTTCCCCAATTGGCTTTCCGCTTGTTTAACGGCATCTTGCCTCGCCTCGAATTCAGCCTTCGCCGATAGGTATTCGATTTCGGACCCTATCTGTTGGTCCCACAGCCTTTTCCTTCTTTCAAAGGTGGTTTTGGCCAGTTCTGCCTGCGTTTTCAATTGGGAAAGCTGGCTTCCCATACCGCCATCGTCTATGGTCGCCAATAACTGCCCCTTGGTTACGCGCTGTCCTTCCTTCACGTATACCTTTTGCAAGGTACCCGCCATTTCTGGATAGATAAGCACGTTCTGTTTGGTACTTACATCGCCCTGAAGCTCCAAGTAGTGATTGAATATCTGGGGATTTACTTCGATCGTATTGACCAATGGTAGTTTTTCTTCCGTTCCAAATTTCAATATGGCGGAATCCAACTGTGCCAATTGGCTTTCCAGTTCTTTTTGTTGGGTTACCAGCTCGTTCTTTTTGGCTCGTATCGCTTCCAAATCACCCTTTTCTATAACACCCGATACGGATTGGTTTTCGCCCCCGCAGGATATGAGTCCTATTGAAATGGCCAGAAAAAGTAGTTTCTTCATAATACTATATTTAATTGATTGATTGTTTAAGATTGTTTGTTTAGAATGATTTCCAGTTCCGTTTTCTTATTGATGACGTCCACCATGAATTGTAGGTATTCCTGTTGGGCCGTATACAATTGCGTCTGCGCCTGCCTCAATTCAAAACTACTGGCAAGACCTTCTGTATATTTGATTTGGTTCTTGTTCTCTATACGCTCGGCAAGTGCCAGGTTTTCCTTGGAGGTCTGGTATTGTTCAATGGCCAATACATAGTTGCTTTTGGCATTCTCCAATTGTAGGCGTATCTGTTGTTCAGCTTCCGTTAACTGTGTCTTGGCCTTCTCCATGGCGATTTTGGCTCGCTGGGTACTTGCACTTCGTTTTAAGGAGCTAAAAATGGGAATGCTGAGGTCTAGTCCAAAAGAGGAAAACTCGAAATAGTCCTGGCCGCTGTCAAAAAAAGTAAATTGATCCCCAAAGGAAAGCGCACCGTAGCTTACAAAACCATTTAGGGTGGGCAGGGCCCGGCTTCTAGCCAATTTCCATTCAAAATACCGCTGTTCGTTGAGGTTAAGGGCGATTTTATAATCCACATTGTTTTCAAGGCTTAGATTAGTTTCCATGATTTCCAGGTCAATCTGTTCTTGGGTAAGGTTTTCCAAATCATCCTTTAGTTGGGTGGGGGCATCAAGGTCTAGCCCCATGACCACGTTCAGCATTTGCAGGGTTATATCCTCCAAGCGTATGGCGTTCTTTAATTGGTTTTCTATGGATGAAAGCGTAATTTTCAGCTGGTCCACGCTTTCCTCGTCACCAAGTCCGTTTTCAAAAAGTTTGGTGGTCTCGTAGAGGTTTTTGTCCAAGGTTTCCTTGTTACGCTTTAGAATTGCGACGCTCTCCTTGGCAAGAAGAACGTTTCCATAGGATTCTACCACCGCTTTGCGCACCTCTTGGGCCGTTTTTTCATTGTTATTGGCACTGTACCGTAAAAAGGCCTTGGTCGCTTGAACGCCCACAATATAGGAACCATCAAAAATTTTCTGGCGTAAGGTGGCAGAGGCATTCACCTGTTGTGGCTGCCCAAAGACCACCTCAACAAAGGTTCCTGGTTCACCGCCAGCGATTTCGCCCGGCAGCTGCACCACTTGTTGTATCAATTGGTTTTGGTAGCTAACGGCACCGGAAATCTGCGGCAATCCTTCAGCTATGGTCTCCCATTTCTGTTTTTGGGCGTCGATGAGATCCCTGTCGGCATTGATAGCGCTATAATTATTTTCCAGTGCGAAGGCAATGGCCTCGTCTAATGTAAAGCTATAGGTTTCTTCCTGCGCATGGCCAAATAGAACTGCCATGAGCATACATAAAGTGATTAGTTGATTGCGCATTTATTGTTGATTTGAATTGATGATTTCGTTTAACTTTTGACGGCCTTCGGGAGATACAATGCCCCTTAGGTGATATTCCAAATAGGTTTCCATTAAAAAGATGGGGGAAAAACGGTCCAATGGAAACATATTTTGGTCCTTGATACTGTTCATTCCGGCAAAGTAGATGCGGGATATGAATTCTACATCCAAATTAGGTCTATACAGGCCCAGTTCCATTCCCCTTTGAATATTGGAGGTGACGCAGTCCTGCATCATCTCAAATTGCATACCTTTTAGTTTGCTATATATCTTGGGATAGTATTTCATTAATTGGTACTGAGGAGAGGTTTTTTCGTCTTTTAAGTGACTTAGGATATATTTTTTTATTTCAAAGAGTTCTTCTATTGGATTTTTTTCCAGCTCTGTAATGTCGTTGATGCCCTCGCTCATGACGCAAAACTTGCCCATAACACAATCCTCCACTAAGGCCGTTTTGTTGCTGTACTCAGAATAGATGGTCTTTTTTGATATTCCCATGGTATTCGCAATGTCATCCATGGTAACACTTTTAAACCCATAGTTAAGAAACATGTCCGTTGCCTTCTCCCTGATTTTATCTTTCATAGTGCGGCAAAGATAAATTGGAAACTTTAAAAACAAAAAAAGTTTCCAAAGTTTTACAATTTATTAACAAACCTTAAAAAATGGGTTCTAGTCTGTGGCAAGGATAGGTCCTTCATTGTTTTTTTCATCTTCAACCGTTCTACTGTTAGCTGTGCCAAGGTTCCAGAAGAAGGCCTTGTTCAAAAAATGATACTTCTTTTTAGTTTTGTTTTCTGTCTTCATCCTGTCCCTCTTTTTTACGTTTTACATAGCTCCTATAGGACTGTTCTCCCTCTTCCTTCCAGAAGGCGTCGTAATGCTCCCACTCAGAAAAATCCCTTCGCATGGTTTTGCATCGGTTTTTGAAGAATTCTTTTTTTCCGGATTTTTTGCTTTTATTATGGCTACCTCCACCACCTCCAAATCCGAATATAATCTTGGATAATAACAATATGCCCACGGCTTGCCAGTAGCCTACGGTTGGTATTCCAAATAAATATGGCATCAGCCAGTTCCACAAGTACATTACGACATAGCCAAGCAAAAATGCAATTCCAATACCCAGCAGTACAAAAAAGAAGATTTTCACTCCTTTTTGTACGGATTTCTTAACGGTGTTTTCCACCTGTCTTTCAATGTTAGTTTTCGTTTCCATAGTTCATGTTTTTATTTTTCAGTTTTTAATTTTTTTAATAAAATGGACAGGGCCCTATGTCTTCTGGACATCAATGTTCCTGGGGATATACCTGTTCGGTTCGCGATTTCCTTGTAGGTATATCCTTCAAAATCCACAGCGATGATAATGTCCCTGTACACAGGCTTAAGTGCTGCAATGGCATTTTTAAGTTTCTCCCGTAATTCCTCGGGATACGGCTCCTGAAAATCATCCTGGAACAGACTCGCGAATTCCGTCCATAGCATTTCCAAGGTATCCTCGTCATCTATCCTTTCCCTTTTTGTGCGCATGATGTCAATAATCCTATTCCTGATAGCATTGTAAACAAAGCCACCAATATTTTGAATGGGCAAGGCATCCAAGGGCCTGGAGAAAATCCGCAACGCGACATCCTGAATGATATCCTCCGCATCACTTTCTGCCGTATGCCTTATTTTTGAGCGTACATAGCCTTTCAGCGAACTGTATTCTTCCTCAAAGAACTCGGTCAGGTTGTTATTCTGTTGTTTTTTTGAAACCACTGATGGTTTTTCTTTAGGTCCTCACTAGTAGAGACGATGGATTTAGAAAGTATTGCGTTTTTTTTGAACTTTTTCTTTTAACATCTGACGGATTTGTTCGCTTTTTGTAACAATGGATGTATTTTTGAAAAAAAATTGCATGCAACCCATTGATTTTTATAGGTCGGAATTCATCTCCTACATGGAGTCCAAGTTTGTTTTGAAGGAGCCGGTAAATCTTTATGAACCTATAAACTACATCCTAAAATTGGGTGGTAAACGGTTGCGGCCCGTTTTGGCACTGTTATCGGCGGAAATTTTTGACGGGTCTTATAAAAATGCCTTGGACGCTGCATTGGCCATTGAGGTATTCCATAACTTTTCGTTGGTACATGATGATATTATGGATGCGGCACCAGTACGTAGAGGCCAAGCGACCGTTCACGAGAAATGGGATACTAATACAGGTATACTATCTGGAGATGCCATGCTGATCTGCGCATATCAGCTTTTTGAAAATTATGACGCGGCCACCTTTAGGGATTTGGCAAAATTGTTCAGTACAACGGCATTGCAGGTTTGTGAGGGGCAGCAGTACGATGTTGATTTTGAGTCCAGGGAAGACGTAACGCTACGGGAGTATTTAAAAATGATAGAATACAAAACGGCCGTTTTGGTCGCCGCTGCCATGAAAATGGGCGGTATTGTGGCGAATACCAGCCCACAGAACCAGGAACATATTTACAATTTTGGGTTGAACCTGGGCATCGCCTTTCAGCTTCAGGACGATTATTTGGACGTATTTGGGGACCCCGAGACTTTTGGAAAACAGGTAGGGGGGGATATTATTGAAAATAAGAAAACGATACTTTTTATAAAGGCGGTGGAGTCCGGTTCTGCAAGCTTTAAAAAGGAACTTTTGGACCTGTATTCAATTCAACCCGGGGACCCAGCGGGAAAAATTGAGGCTGTACAGGCCATTTTTAGGGAAAGTGGGGCTGCGGAAGCGACTCGAATCGACATTGAATCCTTTACCCAAAAGGCGTTCTTGATTTTAAACGATTTGGATATTACCAATTCCAAAAAGGAAATTCTTAGGCAGTTCGGTGAAAATCTGATGCGTAGGACCGTTTAAAAAAGTCTTTTGAAGATCGCCTTTATAAAAGGTAGATTGGGACAGCCGGAAATGAATTGAAGTTCCTCCCTAAAACTGGTCTCTTCGTCCAGAAACTTGAAAATCAACTGTGGCTTTCTTTTTTTGAACAGGCTTGTGAAGATTTGATGTCCTTTTTCATTGTTATTATAAAGCACGTCAAGTAGCAGTAGATCGTAGAACCAAAAACGTTTTTTTTGCCCTAGGTCGTGCATATTGTTGTCCGACTTCAAATTGGAAATTAGCAACGGGATTTTCTTGGAAGAGCCCATAAAAGTATATCCGGTACTAGGTTTTGCCCAGCCTCCTGCAGTTCCAATATGGATAATTCGCTCCGAGTTGCGTTGGCCAAAATCATAACAGGTCATAGGAATGCTTCCCTGTTCTCGCTCCAGTATTTCATAGGTATCGCAATGCAACTTATTTTGAAGGTAGTCATGGATAGCCTCCTCATAGTCGGTTTTGGGAAGTAACTCCTTGGAGAACAGGGTATATTCTACCAATGCCTCATCCTCTTTAAAAGGTAGCACGTACATAAACCGCGTATTTCCTTTTTGTGGAACGGAGAAATCCATGTACGTCGTTTGGTCCACTTCAAATACCGGCTTTGGGGTTTTAACGATCCATCCCACAAAATGCTGTTGAAGTACAGGATAGCTTCCTTCGGCTTCAATCATTTCATAATTAAACCGACTATCAAAAACCTTTTGACAACGATACTCGTTTTCTTGGGTATGGACCGACACACATTCCTCGGAATCCTTTACTTCCGTAACCGCATCTTGTTCAAAACGGATATTGGGATATCCCTTAAGTCTCTCCAAATAATGTTCATAGAAATCGATTCCCCTTACCATTTTATAGGCATAAGGCTCAATAGTATAGCTTTTGGAAAATTCCTGTCCCTTAAAGAGGATTTGGTTCCATACTTTGTATAAAATAGTATCGAACTCGCCTTTGCCTTTTTCCCAGAAGCACCAGGTACGGTCGTTGTTTTTCTTGGCATCCTTATCCAAAAGGAGGATCGATTTTTGGGAGAAGAAAGAATCTTTTCCCAAGGCATCGGCCAAGAGCAGTCCCGAAGCTCCCGCACCAATAATGATGTAATCGTAATCCAATTTGGCCATATTCAAAAATAGGGATTTCCTTTCTGACCTTTCTAAATTTGAACGGCTATTAATATATCCTATAGCGAACCCCCAAAAAACCCCGTATTCCCTGATTGGGACCATATACATAGGACGGGTCAAAAGTTAATGCATTGGGATTGTTTGGTGTGGCAACGGGATTGCCATTGGGGTCAAATACGACTTCCCTGTCAAAGGGATCATTCGCACGGGCGATGATAAAGGGATTTCCCCTGTTGGGGGTCCAGTCCAACAAGTTTTTAATACCACCATAGATTTCTATATCCTTCAGCCCCTTATATGTAAATTGAACGTTCTGAATACTCCAAAGCGGTGAAAAATCGCTTCTGGGGTCCGTTTCGCCCAAGGTGGGAAGTCGCATAGGGCCATACAAATTTCCTGTGTAGTCAATCGTTAGCCTTGGATTTTGAAAAGTGTATCCCATGTTCCATGTACCCGTGTAACTTTCCGTGAGAATCTGACTGGTTTTTATTCCATTTTCGGTTTGACTCACGTCCTGAAACGTTGCACCCAGTAAAAATTTGAATCCATTGGGAAAGACTACATCCAAATTGGCGCTGATGCCCTTGGATTCCGAAAAACCGTCCAAATTATCATAGATAATTTGGTTGGGATTGGTATCGTAATCGGGTAAGATGGCATTACTGAATCGGGTATAGAAGGCCGATGCGTCCAAGCTGGCAAAAGTGCCATTGGAGCTATAAATCTTTTTAAGATAGTTCAGGTTTATGTTGACCGAACGTTCCGGTTCTAAAGCTTCGGTAACGATAACGTCCCTGGCACCTGTCAACGCGGCATGGTCCTCCGTGAATAAATTGACTACCCGGAACCCCGTGCCGGCGTTCAGGCGAAGGATGTCGTTGTCCGATATCTTAAACCGATAAGCGGTCCTAGGCGTGTAAATGGCTCCGTGACGATTGTCATAATCGTATCGAAGTCCCAATAAAAGGGAATGTTTGTTGGCCAAGGCCACTTCGTCCTGTATGAAGATACTGGGAATCCAAACCTCGTCCGCAAGGGGTGTTGCCGGGGTGTTGTCGTTGTAAAAATTATATCGGAGGGATGTACCCAACAAAAGATCGTGCCTGCCCACTTTTTTGTCCCAGGTCATTTGGGCGAAGCCAATGCGTTGGTCCGCTATATACGGAGTGTCCCCGTACACCGAATTTTGACTGTGGTCATTGTACGAAAAGGAAAACAACACTTTTTCGTCCAAGGGTAGCTGATATTTTCCCAAAACTTCCCATCGGCTGGTGTATATACTTTCACCATAAATTTCATCTCCCCCTCTAAATTCAGGGGTCCATTGCAGTTCCCCACCCCATCGATCTTCATAAAAATAGCGGCCTGCCAAGGAGAATATGCGGTTTTCGGCACGTTGAAAACTCCATTTTTGGAAGAGGGATATGCGGTCTTGAATGGTTAAATCGGTAAAATTATCTCCATTATTATCTACCAACTGGTCGAAGTTGAAATAGTTGATGCCCAGCAATACGTTCGACTTTTTCCCTACGTCCATTTTGGCACCAATATCCACGTTATACTCACCCCATCCGGTGAGAAATGTATCAACGGCAAAATCCGGAGCCTCCAGATTGTTTTTGGTGATGATATTTATCAATCCTCCAACGGCCTCGCTCCCGTACAAACTGGAGGCAGGTCCCTTAACGATTTCTATTTGTTCTATAAGGGAGTTTGGGATACCGGACAAGCCATAAACCGTACCCAAACCACTAACAATGGGCATTCCATCAATCAGTACCAAGGTGTAGGGGCCTTCGAGTCCGTTTATGTGAATATCCCCGGTATTGCAGACGTTACAATTGATTTGGGGCCGTACGCCGTTCACATTTTGCAAGGCCTCAAAAATGTTTGCCGTTGGGTTTTGTTTTAGAAAAGTAGGACTATAGACCTCTACCGGAACCGGACTTTCTGAGCGGTTCACTGCCTTAAGAGTGCCCGATACGACCATTTCATCCAAACGTTCCGCGGACGCTTCCATTTCTATGTTTAGCACTAATTGTTCGTTTTCCGAAAGGGAGATCCGCTGTTCGAACGGGACGTATCCCATCACGGAAGCTACAAGGGTATAGGTACCTGGTGCTATATTTTTTATAGTATACATGCCTAGCTCATCCGTGGAGCTTCCAATCGTAGTGTTTTTAAGATATAGGTTCACAAAGGGTATGGAATGCTTTTCAGAAAAAACCTTTCCCGTTATGGAAGCCCCTTGGGTCCAGGTCTTAAGGCCGTAAAGCATACACAGGATGCAGCAAACCGTTCTTATAGGCATAAATCAAAATATTATTTTATAATATGCTAAAAATAAATTTAGACAAAACTAAATATTTGTTTTTGGATATAAAAATGTAAATTAGCCTTATATTAAATTTACATGACGCTCTCAGAAGAGGATTACATAAAGACCATCTATCATTTGGCAAATGGGGAGGGGCATTCCATATCCACCAATGCGATAGCGGACCAAATGGAAACCAAGCCGTCATCCGTTACGGATATGCTCAAAAAGTTATCCGATAAAAACCTTGTGAACTATAAAAAGTACAAGGGGGTTTCCTTGACCGAAAAAGGAACCATAACGGCTCTTTCCATAGTACGAAAGCACCGTTTGTGGGAGGTGTTTTTGGTAGATAAGCTGGACTTTGCCTGGGATGAGGTTCATGAGGTAGCGGAGCAGCTGGAGCATATAAAAAGTGACAAGCTTATTGATAAGTTGGACACCTATTTGGGAAACCCTAGGGTGGACCCGCATGGGGATCCCATACCCACCAAGGATGGGGAATTTAAAAAGTCTGTCAAGAAACTGGTCAGTGAACTTCCTGTTGGCTCCCAGGGCGTTTGTGTTGGTGTCAATGATTCCTCTGTCGCCTTTTTAAAATTTTTGGATAAAAACCGGATATCCTTGGGTGATACTTTGACAATTTTGGAAAAGGAGGATTTTGATGGTTCAGTAAATATTGCGATCAATGAAAAGGAAATGAGAATATCCGATCAAATAGCTTCCAATTTGTTTTTGGAGGTATTGGAAAATAAATAATCGACTATGGATTCAGTTATTGCCTATTTTGAATCAATAAACCCGGTATTGGCTGCATTTTATGCCACCTTATTTACATGGGGACTCACAGCAGCGGGAGCCGCTCTTGTATTCTTATTTAAGACCATGAATAGGGCCGTACTGGACGGAATGCTCGGTTTTACCGGGGGTGTAATGGTGGCTGCCAGTTTTTGGAGTCTGCTGGCACCTGGAATCGAAATGAGCCCAGGGGAGGGGTTTGTAAAGGTGATACCAGCTGCCGTGGGTTTTTTACTAGGGGCAGGTTTTATATTTGGTCTGGACAAGATTCTTCCTCATTTACATATCAATTTTAAGGAAAGTGAGGCCGAAGGTGTAAACACCCCATGGCATAGGACAACTCTGTTGACCTTGGCCATTACCCTACACAATATTCCGGAAGGATTGGCGGTAGGTGTTTTGTTTGGAGGAGTGGCGGCCGGTTTTGAAGGCGCTTCCATAGGTGGGGCGGTCGCTCTTGCTTTGGGAATTGGGCTTCAGAATTTCCCCGAAGGTTTTGCGGTAGCCATGCCATTACGTAGACATGGTCTTAGTAGGAAAAAGAGCTTTCTATTTGGACAAGCCTCTGCCATTGTGGAACCCATTGCAGGGGTTTTGGGAGCATGGGCCGTGCTTACGTTTCAACCCATTTTACCTTACGCGCTTTCCTTTGCTGCCGGGGCCATGATATTCGTGGTCGTGGAGGAGGTCATCCCAGAAACGCAACAGGATAAATATACGGATATTGCTACTATGGGCTTTATTGGGGGGTTTATCATTATGATGACACTGGATGTTGGGCTGGGTTGATTCAATAACTGAAAGATGGTCTAAAATAATTTTTCTTGGAATACTAAGTTATAGTTATTGAACTATGGTTTTTCACTTTGAATTATTGCAAGTTCGAATGACCTTAATAGTATAGTAAATGGCTTCAAAAAACAGACATTGGATTTGGACCTTGATATTGGTCATTACCATTATCGCATGCATCACCGTCTTGACGGTTCACTATAAAAACTGGGTCAAGACCTCACCGGACCATATACGACTTCTATCCGGCTTTTATATGGAGACAGTTCAGTACTCAGACTTGGACAGCGTGATATTTGTAGAAAGAATTCCGCCCATGATCCGTTTGAACGGTTTTTCGGCCCTCGAAAAGGAAAAGGGAATTTTTCAGGAATTCAAGGATTCCTTGACGGATAAGAAAATCCATGTTTTTGTGGACAATATTTCGCAACCTAAAATTAAGTTGGTCTACAAAGATTCCATAAAACTCTATTTCAACCTTAAGGATTCCTTGGAGACCGATATCCTTTTTAGCCAACTTCAGCAGAAAATTGTCCAAACAGGAATGGTACCTAACTGATAAACTCATGTTTGTTTAAGGGTAGTTCTATTCTGGAAAAATGCTAAAACTTATTGGCCATTTTTCCCTAGGCTACCACTTTCTTCGTATTTTTATTCACAACCGCATATTGTTGATTAGGAGGAAATTTCCCCATACAAACAGATTAACATATTAATTTAAAATACATGATTATGACTACCCAAGAAATTGCCGACAGACTAGTAGCTTCTTGCAGACAAGGGGATTTTGAAAAACCTTATCAAGAGCTTTACAGCCCTAAAATAATTAGTATCGAAAATGATGGTACCAAAGAAGGTGCCCGTGTGGAAGGTTTTGAAGGAATACAGCAAAAGGGGGAATGGTGGCAGGAGAATTTTGAAGTCCATAAAACCGAGGTGTCCGATCCTATAGTGGCAGATAATTGGTTTTCCCTAAGGTTTGAAATGGATACGACCCACAAGCCATCTGGTCAGCGCTCTACAATGTCTGAAATCGCCGTGTATCAAATCGAGGATGGTAAAATAGTAAAAGAGCAATTTTTTTATGATGAATAAAAATCAACCCATAATCCTTTTAAGAAATTTTCTTGCATGGTACTACTTTCTCAAGTTATAGGGGCCCTACTTGGCTTGTTGGGAATAATCTTGGGAGCCTTTGGGGCTCATAGGTTAAAGAAATCCTTTAACCAAGATCAAATGGCCAGTTTTGAGACGGGGGTGAAATATCAGATGTACCACGCCCTGGTACTCTTGATGATCGGGTTTAATTTCAACCTTGAAACCAAGTTCGAGCAGTACATGGTGCTTAGTTTTATAGTTGGAACGCTACTTTTTTCCTTTAGTATTTATGGCTTGTGCATAAGTTCATCAAAAGGAAAGAAACTGAAATTTCTTGGTCCGGTTACTCCGGTTGGAGGATTACTACTTACCTTGGGTTGGATAATGCTTTTTTATTCTTTTATCGACACCTTGTTTTGATGCTTCACTAGTAAATTAATCGTTCCCAACCTCCGACGTAAATTCCTTGATTGCCATATTGGGTTCCATGATGGTATATCCTTTCCAGAAATTGGGGTCGTAATTGGGCATATACTGCGGTAGTACGTCGTTGTTTTCGGTAAAAGAATTGAAAGCGGATTCCGTAATGGCCTCCGTTTCGAAAACTACAACCTCATATTTGTTCCTACCGTTGAAAACGGCATCTATTTTTAGGTGAAGTTCGTTCTGCTTTCTACGTCCTTTAACGTGCTTATTCTTTTCAATAATCTTGACCGGTCTTTTAAAGCCTACCCGATTTCCTTTTGTGATTTCATAGTAGCGCAAGCTATATGTTCCATCGGTATCCTTTCCAAATAAGATACTTCCCTTCGCGAGGTATTCATTAAAGGAAATGCCCAACAGATTGAATTTTCTGAGTGGTTCCACATTTTCAAAATCCATCTTTACCAAGGCAAAATCATTCGCGTCTATGTATAGTTTTCCCTGAAATTCTTCAGATCGCTTAGGTTTAAAATCGATAACATACAATGGCTTGTCGCCAATATAGGTGAACTCTTCAAGCGAGAGCTCATACCTACCGGATTTCCATAATACATTATAATCCGAATCTTTAAAAATAGGTAGGTTTGTATAGAGGTTGGCCAGTGTTCTTCTTTTATAATTGGAGAAGAACTTTTTGCGTTCCGTGGTTTCTTCCAATTCCTTATTTAGGGACTCCACTTCATTGGAGTCCACTTCCTGTTCAAAAAGTTCCTCAGCGTCCATCTTGGTCCCGAATAATCCGGATTTAACTTTAAAATAAGAATCGGATTTTACATTTTTTTTGATGATTTCATTGAATCTTTCCTCCAGATTTTCCAGGTCTAGTCGGCTGCTCTTATTATATAGTTCAGAGGCCTTTATGAGGTTCAATTTCTGCTCGTCCTCGTCTTCCGTTCCATAGAGGTCTCCTAAAACTTCCGTATAATAAGTATCGTTGGATGGAATTGATTGTAGAACACTGTCCAAAAATTGCTTGTTCAAGGCAGGAATAGTGGATTCCTTTATTTGATAGTGAGATTTCTCAATGTAATTCCTATACGATTCCCTAAGGAACAAGCGTTTTTTTGTATAACCGTTCTTATAGTTTTTTCCGATGTTTTCCTCTACCAATTCCAGAATTTCCTCTGGTGTATAATTTTTGTTTGAAACGATTACCTCCCTAAGCTCAATAGCTTTTGGACTCAACACTATGGTATTGCCCGTAAACTCCTTTAACGGCCTTCCGATGGATTCATACCCAATACAGGAAATAAAGAGGGAATCCGTTGCGTCGATGTTTTCCTCCATCAGAAAACTGAATTTCCCCTCCTCATTGGTTATGACGCCCTTGTTATTTAGAATAACGGTAGCGTAGGGTATGGGCTGTAAGGTTGCACTATCAAGTACGGTGGATGTTAAGTTTTGTGAATACAGATAAGTGCTCAACAGAAATAAAAGACCACTTAAAAACAAGGTTATTGTTTTATTCATAGGATGTTTGAAAACACAAACTAAATAATCGAAACTAATAAAACCATGCCCATTTGGATAGTATTGTGAAAGATTTATCGATTTGTTAACAATAGTCCTAAAAATAGCTTTGCCATCTTAATGGCATCCACAATCGTCCTGTCCACAGGCTTTGTTGGTTTTTTTCCCGTTGGAGAACAATTGTTTGGGCAATATAAATTTATAGGCAAGGTACCCCACGGAAATCACCAAGGTTATGTAGACCAGTATGTGCTGTAACAGTTCCATTTATTTTAGGGTTTGATAAGCGATGAAAGCCATAATATAAGCAAATAGACTCATAAAAACCAGTTGGTAGGTTGGCCATTTCCAAGAATTGGTCTCTCTTTTAACGATGGCCAAGGTACTCATACATTGCATGGCAAAGGCATAGAAAAGCAATAAGGAAATACCGGAGGCCAAATTGAACAAGGGTTCTTTCGTTACGGGGTTTACCTCTGCGGCCATGCGGTTCTTTATGGTTTCCTCTTCATCGTTGCCAACACTGTAAATTGTTGCCAAGGTACCTACAAAGACCTCCCTGGCGGCAAAAGAAGTCAATACGGCAATTCCTATTTTCCAATCATACCCTAAGGGTCGTACAATGGGCTCAATGGCTTTCCCCATATAGCCCATGTAGGAATGTTCCAATTTATAACTTGCTATTTCCTGATGCAACGCCTTATCTTCTAGGGCTGAACCCATTTCTGCAATAGAATCCTTAAAGGAATGGGATGTTTGGTCTATTTTCCCATTGGACAAAGAAGAGCGGTACTGTTCTAAATTATTTTCGATATAGGTTTTGCTATTATCGGAAAAGCCATTTTCCGCAATACGGTTCGCAACGATCGTTTCGGCATTTTTAAAATCGTCCGAATAGCCGTTGGAACCAAGAAACCAAAGAATTATGGAAATGGCCAAAATTATCTTTCCAGCGCCAAAGACGAAACTCTTGGTTTTTTCCAAAACCGTATATCCCACATTTTTTAGAAGTGGGAGTTTATAATTTGGAAGCTCGATAACGAAGAAGGACCTACTTTTTATTTTTAATATTTTATTGAGGGCCATTGCGGATAAAATAGCCGCGGCAAATCCTAAGAGATATAGGAGCATTAGTGTTAAAGCCTTAAAACTCAGTCCTAAGAAACTCCCTTCGGGAATCACTAATGCAATGATGATCAGGTACACGGGTAACCTTGCGGAACAGGTTGTAAACGGGGTTACCAAAATGGTAATCAGTCGCTCCTTCCAATTTTCAATGGTCCTGGTGGCCATTACGGCCGGTATGGCACAAGCCGTTCCAGAAATCAAGGGCACCACACTTTTACCGCTTAGACCAAAAGGCCGCATGATACGGTCCATCAAGAAAACTACGCGGCTCATATATCCGGTTTCCTCCAAAAGGGAGATGAACAGGAAAAGAAAGGCTATTTGGGGGATAAAGATGACAATGCCACCAATACCTGCCAATACGCCCTCGGCAATAAGATTTGTAAATACTCCAGGGGGCAAGGTGTCCTTTACCCATTCCGTAGCAGACGCAAAAAAGCCGTCTATCATATCCATGGGGTACTCGCTCCACCCATAGATAGCCTGAAATATGGTGAGGAGTATTATGAAGAAAATAAGATAACCTAAAATTTTGTGCGTCAGTACTTTGTCCAGGGTGGCCCTAAACCCCTTGGCGGCGTTTATATCTACCTTATACGTTTCCTTTAAAATGCCATTAATGAACTGATACCTAAGGATGGTTTCCTTTTGTTGAAGTCTTTTTAACTCGGATTTTGATTTGGTGCTAAACGAGGAGGCATCTTTGATCAGTTTTTTTTCTATGGGCATAAAGTTCACATCTTGTGTGATGACCAACCACAACTTATAGATGTCCTCTTTTGGAAATGTCTTTTTAAGCTTTTCGAAATATTCCGGGTCAATTACCGTGGTATCTACATTTGGTGTTTTGGAAAGGCTTTTATAATCTGCAATAAGCTCCTTTAGCTGCTCTATGCCCATACCTTTTCGGGTACTTACCAAGGCTATCTTTGCATTGAGTTTTTCTTCCAGAAGGGGTATATCGATACTGATACCTTTTCGGGTCATACGATCGGCCATATTGATGACCAAGATGGCAGGAATCTTTAGGTCCTTTATCTGTGTAAAGAGCAGTAGGTTCCGCTTTAGGTTTTCAACATCGGAAATCACAAGGGCCACGTCCGGGTGGTCCTTGTCGTTCTTGTTCAGGAGCAGCTCAACGGCAACACTCTCGTCCAAAGAGGTGGTATTAAGGCTGTACGTTCCTGGAAGGTCAATTATGTGGGCTCTTACGCCCCTAGGAAGTTTACATATGCCCTCCTTTTTTTCAACGGTGATACCCGGGTAGTTCCCCACCTTTTGGTTGAGACCGGTTAATTGATTGAACACTGAAGTTTTCCCGGTATTGGGATTTCCTATAAGCGCTACGTTGATTTGTTTGCTCATGGTATCACGTCTTCATCAACGATGTCCAAAGCTATTTGCTCCGCAATTACGCGCCTAATGGCAATATGAGAACCATTGACATTAATATAGATGGGGTCCTTTAGGGGGGCCACCTGTACCAGCTCCACTTCGTTCCCTGGCAAACAACCCAGTTCCAAGAGCTTAATGGGCAGTAAATCCTCCGTAAACTCCTTGATAATTCCCTTTTGACCTCGCTTTAAGCGTGCAACCGTTGTCTCCAATTCTTATTTAGATTCAATATAATTAAGCAAAAATAACGCAATTTTTATCATAAGCAAGTATTCGGCGAGATATATCGGTCTTGGAGCTTTTTTAAAGTATAAATTCTATTCCTCGTAATTCGATTTAAGCACTTGCAGATCATCCAAGAGTTTTTGAACATCTTCTTCATTGGTGCCATCATAAAACCCACGTATGCGCTTTTTTTTGTCCACCAAGATGAAGTTCTCCGTATGAATCATATCATAGGGGCCGCCATCGCCATCCGTCTTTACTGCCAAATAGGATTTGCGGGCCAGTTCATAGATCTGTTTTTTATCTCCCGTAACCAAATTCCATTTGGAGTCATCGACACCTTTTTCAATCGCATACTTTTTCAACTGCGCTACTGAATCTATCTGGGGCGTGACGGAGTGGGAAAGTAGCAAGACATCGTCACCGATCTTGTCTTGGATGGACGCCATGTTTTTGGTCATGATCGGGCAAATGGTAGGGCAGGTGGTAAAGAAAAAATCGGCTATGTAAATCTTGTCCTTATAATCTTCTTGGGTAATGGTATCCCCATTTTGGTTCACCAAAGCGAAGTCCGCTATGGTATGGTACTTTCGTACATGTTGAATTCCCTGGTCCACTAATTCGCTGTTTACCATGGCCGGATTGTAGATAGGAAGTATTTTCTTTGGTTGGAGGGCATTGAAAAAGAGGTATATGATCACGGCGGAGATACCCAGCATGACCCATCCAAAAATTTTGAATCTACCAAAGAAAGAGCGCATTTTCTTTTTTTGCAAAGGTACGCCAGTACTGGATTTCATTCAAATTTAAATAGGGCATTGAAGCCAAAATATTCTTAAAAATAGTTGGAGTATACCGAGTTTCTTTTTTTAGACCTCGTAAAACTGTACTTTTGTCCGATTTAATTTTTAGAAGACGTAAATGAGCCCCATCGCTATAAAGACTATCCAATTTTTTTTAAGCCTTTCCTTGTTGATCGTACTTCATGAACTTGGACATTTTATACCCGCCAAATTGTTCAAGACGAGGGTCGAAAAATTTTACCTTTTTTTCGATGTCAAATTTTCACTTTTCAAAAAGAAAATTGGGGAAACCGTATACGGTATTGGGTGGCTTCCGTTGGGAGGCTACGTAAAAATCGCCGGCATGATTGATGAGAGCATGGATACCGAGGCTATGAAGGAAGAACCCAAACCTTGGGAATTTCGCAGCAAACCGGCCTGGCAACGTTTGATTATTATGTTGGGCGGGGTTACGGTGAATTTTATTTTGGCCGTCATTATTTATATAGGTATGGCATATTCTTACGGTGAGGAATTTATTCCTGCCGATAGTTTAAAGGACGGTTTTTTGGTGACCGAAAAGAATATAGGCGATGAATTAGGGATACAAACCGGGGATTTGATTACTGCTGTGGATGGGGAAAAAGTGGAGAAGTTCAGTTCCCTCCCCATTGAAATCATCAATGGGAATACCATTACGATACAAAGGGATGGAAGGACCTTTGATCAAGAGATCCCGGTAGACTTCATTGCCACTTTGTTGGAAGATGAGGACAAAGTACGTTTTTTAAGTCTGCGAACGCCATTTGTGATTCGGGAGGTGCCAGAAGATTCACCCAATGCATCTATTGGTTTACGGGAAAAGGATGCTATCGTGGCAATTAACGGAACAGAAGTAGAATATCAGGATGAGGTGGTGCCAATTTTAGAGCAGAATAAAGGAGATAAAGTCACACTCACCGTTAATAGGAAAGGAAGGACAATGCCAATCGAGGCACAAGTGTCCGAAGATGGGAAACTGGGAGTTTTTGCTGGGTATACTAGTTTTGAGGAATATGCTGAAAACGGTTATTTTAAGATAGAGAAGGTCAAGTATTCGTTCTTGGAATCGATTCCAGCAGGAATAGACAAGGGTGTTAGTACCTTGAGCGGTTATGTAAAACAAATGAAGAAGATTTTTAATCCTTCCACCGGTGCCTACAAGGGAGTAGGAGGATTTGCCGCTATTGGTGGCCTCTTTCCTGATGGGTGGGACTGGCCTGCTTTTTGGAGCGCCACAGCCTTTATTTCCATTATTTTGGCCTTTATGAACATACTTCCCATTCCGGCCTTGGACGGGGGTCATGTCATGTTTTTGCTATATGAAATGATTACGGGCAGAAAGCCCAGTGATAAGTTCCTGGAATACGCCCAAATGACAGGTTTTTTTCTCTTGATAGCCCTATTATTGTTCGCAAATGGCAACGATTTATACAAATGGTTGTTTAAATAGAAAAACAACTTTTTTTGTTTGGCAAAGTTTAAAAAACATTTATATTTGCACCCGCTTTAAAGGATAAAGTACGGTATTTTCCTCCTTAGCTCAGTTGGTTAGAGCATCTGACTGTTAATCAGAGGGTCCTTGGTTCGAGCCCAAGAGGAGGAGCATTATTTTAAATCCAATCTATTTAGTTAGATTGGATTTTTTGTTTTAAGTCAATAAGCACGGGCTATGCAAATGTTTTTGACGATTAAAGCTTTTTCCGTCCATCAGTCAACTTGTCAAATTATTTTGATGATTTCAGGTGTCCCATTCGGATACCCAAACATTACTCAGGTGTCCCACTATTTTAATTCTGAATTGTATGCCGATTGTTTAACATTTAAATCAATTGGTAATGAATCAAAATGCGTTATCGGTATTGTTCTATTTGAACAAATCCAAAACAAACAAAGAAGGTTTATGTCCTATAAGATGTAGGATAACCTATCTAAAAAGAAGAAAGGAATTTGCAACTGGTGAATTTATCAAAGCTGATAATTGGTTGTCAAAAAAGCAAAGGACCACTAAATCCAATCAAACAAATCTTCAAACGGACCTACAACTAGAGATAATAAAATCGAATATTAAAAGGTCATTCCTTGAACTACAGGTGTCCCAAAATAACTTTGGAGTAGAAGATATATTCAAAATATATATTGGCGAGACTGCAAATCATGAAAAGTATACAATAGAGTATTTAAATGAGTTTTTGAATAAAAAACAAAAGCTGATTGGAATTGATTTGCAGTTGTCTACTTGGAAGAAATTTTATTATGCAAAGTCCCAATTTGGGGAATTTATAAAATGGAAATTCAACAAAAAGGATATTAGGCTAGATCAGCTTAAAATACAGGTTTTGAAGGACTTTGAATTTTACTTGAAAACGGTGAGACACCAGAAGCAAATTACTATAAATAAGTGCGTCCAGAGGCTCAGGAAACCTATTAGGGAGGCCGTGAATGAAGGTTTTTTAGATAAGGATCCCTTTACTTCACACAAGCCAGGAAAGGTCTCAAAAGAAGTTATTTTCCTTTCAGTTGACGAGTTAAAATCCCTTGAAGCTTTTAGAATTAAACAACCGAGGCTACAACTAGTAAGGGACCTTTTTGTTTTCTGCTGTTACACAGGTCTGGCCTATAATGAGATGAACAGATTGGAAGATAAGCATATTGTTAATGGGTTTGATGGTAACCAATGGATTCAGATGAAGCGAAAAAAAACAAACAAATCCATTTCTGTTCCATTATTACCAAAGGCAAAGGATATCCTTAAAAAATACAGGGAGGTTAAGAGTACTTTACTTCCAAGGATGAGTAATCAAAAGATTAATTCTTATTTAAAAGAGATTGCTGAAATTGTAGGAATCAATAAGGCTATAACCCATCATATGGCAAGAAAAACATTCGCATCAACGGTGTTACTTTATAACGATGTTCCCATAGAGATTGTAAGCGAATTACTTGGGCATTCAAATATAAAAATAACGCAGGATTATTATGGAAAGGTTGTTCAAAGAAGAATAAGCGAGGAAATTAAACAATTGAAAAGAAAATTGAAATAGGTTTAAAAGGGAAGTTCATCTTCTTCATTGTCTTGATGGACTATTGGGCTAGGGTTTTTTTCGTAACTCACCAAATCACAGTATTTGGACTTAAATTCATAAGGTTTAATGTTTCTAAAAAAATCCTTGTACCTTGCCCTTTTAAGAAACTCCTTATAACTATTCGAGGAATTTAAATGCATATTCAATACATTAGTAAATATTCTTTTATCTACACTAGCACCTTGGCATTTAAAACAAATTCCATTTAGATAATAGCTAAACTGAGGTAAGTACCCTGTGCCTCCGCATCGAGTGCAAATATCATAAGAGCTTGAAACCTTGACCTTTTCTCCATTTATCAAGGAATAGATAGGAATTTCTTGTTCACTATGGATTTTTACATGGCATTTTCTGCACAAAGTTTGGAGGTATTCATGACTTATTGTCCAGGGTAATTCGTCTTTAATGTACTGTTTATGATGAACATGATTGTGCAAATCTCTTATTCCACACATTTCACATTTGTAACCGTCTCGCCATAAAATTTCCAATCTCAGGAATTTCCATTCAAAACAGCGCAATAAATCGCCATAATTAATTTCAGATACATTTTTAACGATTAGTAAGTCTACTAGGCTCTGTTGTTGGTCTAAGAATTCAATTGTTTCATCAATCCATCGTTTAACGTCGTATATTGGTTTATCCTCTCTATTTTCAGCTATTGTATTATAAGAAGTGCTACCAATTAATTTTGAAATTGTTGAATTATTTTTATCACTGCCAAGTCTTTTTCTTTTGATTTGAGTATTTCCTTTCAGGAGATTATTATCTTTAATAATAGCAATAAAAACTAAAGTGAAAGCTAAAATCACACAAAATACCACCACAACAATACGAATAAGTGAATTTATTTTTTGCTAATTTCAGTTGAAAATTAATTTAATCTATGGAAGATATTTTCAAAACTGAAACCACCAATTTTTTTAAAATTACAAAAGGTTTTTCAAGTAACATGGAACTGTTTTATATAGAGGTTACTTACAAAAATAAACTAGGCAAACCTTATGCTATTTATGAGTGGTTAGATACTGAACCTGAAAACTATAGACGAATAAATACTTGCGGTGCCTATTCAGAAATGACTTTCGATACTTTGTTGAAATGTATCCAATACGATGGAGAGCAAATCATATAATTCTTAACAAACCGATTATCATTTTGTTTTTCCATTTTTAAATATTTAAGGATTGCCCTTCGTAGGCCTCTAACATAATATCGCACTTATAAAGTTCATTCTTCAGGCTGTCAACTTCTTTTTGCAGTTTCTTGTTTTGGCTTTCAAGTACTTCAATATCAACGTTTTTACATGAAGTTACGACCAATAAGCCAAAGATGAGTGAAATTTTTTTCATGCTTCTAGTATTCAATTAACAAATCCTCATATTCTACCTTCTCAATAATATCTGGCCTATCGCTATTTATGGACCTACTATATAGGTCTTTACTTATTGGATATGTATTTATTTCATTATCGGATAAATCATCTTCTATGACTTTGATAACATCATCCTCGTTGAGGTTGCTGTCCAACCAAACATCAATATAGTCATCCTGTAAAATTACTGGCCTCCTGTTCTTTTTGTTATGGATTTTTGCGAATAAGGGTGTAGCCTCTTTGGTAAGTATTGAGAAAGTCACCATCTTATCTGGAGTTACTGCATATATTCCAGCTAGATTAAAAGGGGCACTATTTTTCCTTTCAAAATAGAAAGGTATAGAATAAGGTTTCTTTACGTGTTCTATCCTATGAGGTTCAAAAAAACCATCTACAGGAATAATACAACGCCTTTTTAAAGCACTTGATTTGTAATTGTTGGAATCAAACAGCTTTTCTGATTTAGCGTTAAGTCCCGAACCCCATCTAATGGTTTCCTTGTAATATTCCTCGGCATTTGCACCCATTTTGTAATGAGGAATTAAGCCCCATTTGACAGGTATAATATTTTTAGGCTTTTCTTGGGGTATTATCCACATATTGGGATGTGCAAAACCATTGGCACTGTTGTAGGTCAGTTCTACATCTTCATCAATTACTTCTCCCAAAAGCCTTTCTACACCATAATAGTCCTCTAATTCTCCAACTTTTCTGGTGACCCTAGTATTGTAGCACATAATAAAGTTTTGACATCCTTGAATATAGGAAAAATGTTAAACCTCTTTATTTGAAAATTACATTTTATATATTTGGAATAAATCCAAAAATAAGGAATATATCCATAAATATGCATATCAAGAAAGTGATATTTAGACATAGGGATAGGTATGTAATACGTAAGCTTTTAATTGAAATTGGAGAGAATACTCTTAATACCGAGTGTTGGTCTAAAAAATTGAACAAGCCCAGTAATATCAATTTATTTTACCTGGAAACAGATGAACATTTTACTTACTTAAAGTATAAATACCCGAACCTTGGAGAAAGAATAATTATGAAACTAGATGGCTATAAGCTGCCCGAAACTGGATGGATAAGATGTGTATTAAAGTAAAAGGTAATAAGGACATAAATACCATTTATATCGGAGAAAGAAGGCTTGATGTAATTGAAGGGTTGGGGATTAAGAAATATATGCCTAATTCAATAATGGAGTTTGTTTTATTGGCCATGGATGATATGAACTTAAAATGGGCGGATGAAGTGATAATGGATTGTAAGATGGTTATTTTTCATTATGAATTTGTCTCGGTCATGTATAAGCATACTCCAATTAACTTTGATGGAACATTGCTTTTTAATTTTACCATATCCAATCGTAAGTTCCATGGATTTTCCTTTCCAAAAAAGTGGAAACATTTAGATTTTTATTTGAGAACGAAACGGAATGAAATAATTATCTAGGGGGGAACTCGAACAATTCTGATACAGCAATTTTCAAAGCCTTGGCTATGACATTAACGTTGGTTATTGAAGTACTAATAACACCTCTTTCTATTCTACTAATTTGGGATATTTCAACATCAATTTCATTAGCTAATTCCTCTTGAGTAAAACCCTTGGACTTTCTTAGCCGCCTTAGGTTTTTCCCAAACACCAATAAAAACTCTTGTTCATCTAAATACTCCACGATCTAAAATTCGTGGAGGTAAACAATTATTAAGTAGGCATATATGCCTATTTTTATATATCATATTCTAAACCAAAATGTATGAATGATTTATTAGATTTTCTATTTTTAAAACACCCTTCGGACTTAGACACCTTCGTTAGAACAACGACAAATGTCTATTTTGAACAATTCCATGAACAGTATTTGAATGAAGAAGAAGCAATGTACTTATTGTTGAAGTCAACGATAGAAGATGTTGATAAAATTATAAATGAAAGTGAAATTAACTATCTCTCCGAAAATGCAAATGATAATCTTTCTCTTGTAATATTATGTGTTTACTTAAAAAGATTAAGTTTCTCAGATGATGAAGAATATCATGATACTTGCACTTTCGAATTTGAACGGTTGTATAAAGTAATAGGCTCAATATTTAATGAAGTTTCTCCTTCAGATTGTGAAGTAAGCCTTATGATGACTAATGAAACAAAAAATTTATTTTACAATTTTTGGAATCTTAAAGATTGAAGTATTTTGAAACTATCCGAATCTTACCCAAACTATACGAAAGGTTTAATGGACTTAATCCATGATAAGCCTATTATGGATAAGTCTGATGATAAGATGAAAATCATCCATCAACTTCCATTAAGAACTTCAAAAAAGGCTTTCGATTATTACGAGCTAAATAAATTAAACAATGGAAGTGTATACTTTGAAATAGTAACAATGAATGGTTTTAAAACTATAGTAAGAACAAGAACAGAAATTATCGAAAGGGACCTATCAAGAGAAGAATGGTTTGACCTTATTAGTAGAAAAGCATTAGAGCATTTAAGCAAAGAGGAGTACAGAGCTTTTTTAAATGGTTATGTTAAACAGGGTAAGGGAGGTTGCTCAATACTTCTTTCTCTTTTCTTAATATTTTCTTGTCTTTTACTATCGCAAACTTTTAGATGAATTCAATTTTATTCAAACAATATCGTTTTCAAAATGCAATGTTGATCTTATCACTTCTCTTAATACTTTTTAACGTCTCCGCTCAGCATAATAATCATAATGGTAATTACAAAAGCTGCTCAACAAGTTTTCAGGATATAAAAAATCCAGCAAAATCATTTTCGGTTGAGGCTGTCAATAATATTTACATTCAAGTAGAGGGTAATGAAGGAATGTTTGTTTTTCAAGATGAGCGATATCCTGATGATATTTTGACTTATGAAATAAATTCCTATAAGGGTGAAATCTATAATAAAGAAAAGGACATATACGTATATAGTTGTTCTAGACCTTTAATATCAAATCCTAACTTAGAGCGGATTATCATATATGTTAATAGCGATGGCAGTATGAATTTGATGATTGAGGATGAATCTTCAACACAGGTCTTTTTTGATTTAGTAAAACAATAAACTACTCTGGTCGCGACTAGTGTTTAAAACATACTAACCGATTCTCAATTTCACTTCTTTTATAATACACCCTGTTTCCAATTCCATAACTTGGTAGAATTCCTTTTTTACTCCAATGCCAAAGAGTTGTAAGCGATATTTTTAGCAGCTCTGCAGTTTCTTCTCTTGTCAATAACTCTACAGGTTTCTTTGGTTGAAAGTTTTGCTTAATGGTATTCAGCTCAAATTCTAAAGCTGTCAGTTTCTCAATAACTGTTTCCATTGCCTTGGGTAAATCTTCAAATTTTAAATTCTTCATGGTTAAATAGTTGATTAGAAAAAATAAAAATTTTTTTCAAAATTTTTTCGGCTTTCCTCATCGTGAAAGTTAGATAATCTAACAATCACCCCCCACTCCTTTTTGATTCTGGGGTGTCCCCCCATAACTATTTATTAATCTTAAATTATTAAAACCATGGTTACAATTGTGGATTACAAGGAGTATCAAAAAGAAGATGGAACCAATTTCTGTGCATTAATAGTACAGGGAGGAATGGAAGCCATTAAGAGCAAAGAAACAGGCAGAACCTATTTTACTGCCAAAAAAGCACACATTGCCTGTACGTTCAATGCGGAAATGTGCCAATCACTTATTGGCAATGAAATTGACGGAACGGTAAAACGAGTTGAGGTAGAACCTTACGAATATATCAACCCTGAAACGGGTGAGATTATGATGCTTTCCCACCGATACGAATATGTAGGTGCGGAGGAAGAAACATTGGACAACCATCTGGTATCGGAGAAAGTGGTTGCCTAACGAAGCAAATCAAGAAGTGAAAGAGACTCTTTATAGGGTCTCTTTTTTTATTCTCAAAAATGAACAAAATCCAATTATCAAAAATTATAAATATGAAACTACAACAAGCACAAAGACATCAGGTAAAGCTTAGGATAGGATTATCTGGTGCAAGTGGATTCGGTAAGACCTACTCCGCTTTATTATTGGCATATGGTATATCGAATGACTGGACTAAGATTGCTATAATCGATACGGAAAATAACAGCGCAAGTCTCTATTCCGACCTTGGGAATTACAATGTCATAAGCCTAAGCGAACCATATAGTCCAGAACGATACATTAAAGCCATCAAAATCTGCGAGGAGGCAAATATGGAAGTGATTATATGTGACAGCATCACGCATGAGTGGCAAGGTACGGGAGGCTGCCTGCACATTCACGAACAACTTGGAGGTCGTTTTCAAGATTGGGCTAAGGTATCGCCTCGGCATCAAGCTTTTATCGATGCCATTCTTCAATCCACGGCACATGTAATTACTACTGTAAGGAGCAAGATAGACTACTCAATGGACACAAGTTCTAACGGTAAAACAAAAGTTGTTAAGCACGGCTTAAAATCCATTACTAGAGAAGGTTTTGAGTATGAGCTGACCGCCAACTTTGAACTCATAAACGAGAATCATATGGCAAAAGCTTCAAAGGATAGAACTGGACTTTTTATGAACAAACCAGAGTTTGTCATCAATTCATCTACAGGAAGAAAACTGATGCAATGGTGCAATCTAGGATTGTCCGTGGACCAAGCTAGTAAAGAAATAGGGTCCTGTACCACCATAGAAGGATTGCGCCACTTATACCAGAAATATATAGGGTTAAAAGAGCGGGTACACCCTCTAATTCTAGAACGAAAATCTGCCTTGGAGTCGATTGCCAATCAAGTAATACCTAACAAGGAAATTATAAATCCCTTAAAAACAAAAGAACATGGAACTAGTAACTAACCAAA
Organism: Maribacter algicola; assembly: GCF_003933245.1. Classification (NCBI taxonomy): domain Bacteria; kingdom Pseudomonadati; phylum Bacteroidota; class Flavobacteriia; order Flavobacteriales; family Flavobacteriaceae; genus Maribacter; species Maribacter algicola. The sequence goes on along the minus strand of NZ_QUSX01000001.1, from coordinate 1,010,763 downwards.
ATCCCCAATCTATGATACAGGATATCGTGGAGCCTACCACAATCTCAAAAAGCCCTTTTATTGAAGCCAATACCGAACAGGTGACCTTACAACACTTGAAAGATGACTGTATAATCCCCGTGTTTTCCAAAGACAATGAATCAACGATAAGCCATTCCCAATTTATTGGGAAGGCTTTTGAAGCCGTACAAGAACTATTTCCTCAAATAGAAGTAAGACAGCCAGACATTAGGGTAAGCCATGTAGTCAAGGGTAGAATACCCTCTGCCATTGGAAAACCCGCCAAGGAGCTTTTGGAGAGTGAAAAGACCATTTATTATGAACGCTGTGCCTTTATAATCGATTTACCAGGCATTACTCGGACCATTAATGGAAATGCCTTGAACCTTTCTGTGGGCGGGGTTAGGTCCCTTAATCAAGAGAACCTCTACAGTAAAAAATCATTGGAGAAATTTAAGGTCTTTATAGGCTTTAAAAATTTGGTGTGCACAAACCTATGCATCAGTACGGATGGGTTTTCCAATGAAATCAGGATTGGGTCCATAGATGATTTAAAAGAACAGATGCACACCTTGTTTTCCTCTTATAATCAGGAGCAGCACTTTGAGGTAATGGCGGGCATGGAAAGCTTTAGGCTAACCGAAAGGCAATTTGCCCACTTTATAGGGAAGTTAAGAATGTACCACCATATGGATAAGTTGGAACAGAAAGAACTATTCCCAATTCAATTGAACGATGGTCAAATCAATTCGGTAGTGAAGAATTATTATACCTGTTCAAACTTTGGAAGAAACCAAGACGGTTCAATTAATTTTTGGAAGTTATATAACCTCTTAACCGAAGCGAACAAATCATCTTATATCGATAATAATTTGGAAAGGAATGTTTCTGCGTTCGAGCTAGTTAAAAACCTGGGGGATTCGTTGAAAAACAATGAACCAAATTGGTTCCTCCATAATTAATACATAGCTATTTTCTTTTTTCTAGGTATTTCAAAAATCACTTAAAAATTAAAAGAATGAATGAAAAGGAACTGGCCGAGCTATTAAAGTATAGTTCCCCTAAGGAACTTTATATCGTTGCCTGGAACAATCTTTTAAAAATCCTTTTCTGTCCATTTAAAGTACAAGTTTTGAATACTGTAGGTGAATTGGAAAAGGGAAAGGTTGTTTGGGTAGAGGAAGTAAAGGTTACCAAGGAATTGATTACGGTATATATGATAAAGGGCAAAGCCTATCACTATTATCACTTTGATATTCTTGTGTAATAAAGAAGTCTATGCTGTATTTTCCATGATTTTAATATCATGTTTTGAGACGGTTTCCTTCTAAAAAAAGAAACCACTGAAAATGATAGAGTACTTGAATGAAACAACACCTGTTCAAATTATACGGGTGTTGTTTATTTTTATAAAAACTTGACAAGTTGTCAACTAATCAAAAAAAATTATGACACCCTCTTTAACTTTTAAGGATTTCACAGAGTCGGATAGATTTTTAAAAATTCAAAACACTTTTGCTTTAGATCATGTTCATAGTAATCCCACCGAAAGCCCTTACAAAGAAGTTTTAAAACAGGATTTTGAGATTACTAGGGAAAATTACAATCCATTGAATAATGAACAATTTTATGAGGATGTAAGTTTTTATAGGGACTTTCTATTTCCCGAGATTGATAATTTACCTAAAAAATTCATCAGCTTTTTTAAAAATAAGCTTGAAAAGGATTTGGTTATAAAACCTGATGATATTAAAGACGTTGCGCAATTTTATTTAAGCGCTTTTCAAAATCAGCAAAAATTAATCAAGGATGCTGAACATTTGGAATATGTTGTTAAAAAACGACTTGATGAAAAAGTAATAATTGTTCTTGATTATCTATCGGAAGTATATGTTGACCCTATGTACTCAGAAGCTGACAAAATAAAATTCAAGCTTAAAAGAAATGAAATCATATTACTTTTTTACTTGCTAAGAGAAGGAAAATATATTGATAATAAATATAATTCTGAGCTTGGGGCTTTAATGAATAGATATTTTTTGTATTGGGATGAAAGAGAAGAATCCTTTAAACAAATAAAAAAGGCTAGGACGACTATTGGTGATTTTAGTAATGGCACTAAAACATATACTAGGGCTTTGGAAAATCTTCAATCTATATTCACTAAAGTATTAAAGTAACAATATAATATATTGTTAATCAATAGGGTACAAAATAATGTACCCTATAAACCCCTTCCTTATTTTGTAGCTTCGTATTGATTTCAAAAGTATGATGCCAAGTTGAATAGACTTTCACGTCAAAAAAAAAGCACGGTCAGTCCCTCTAGCAAATTACAAGAAATCAATTCAGATAAATTTTCCCTCTGAGTAAAAAGTGGAAAAAAAATTAAAATTAATTTTATTGAATAAAGAAGAAAATGTATTCCCTTTCTGGGAATATAATGAGAAAGGTAAGGTAGTTATATTACACAGGAAGCTTATTTCCTTTATTGAAAGTATGGGATTCGTTAACGTGAAGTTGTCGGAAACCAGATATGAATTGGCGAAGGAGAGCAAAAATCGATTAAAGATAGTAACTACTACAGACGTAGACCAGGCGGTTTTGAATTACTTAATCAGGATTAAGAAGTATGATGTGTTAGAATCATTTACAAAAGGTATCAGCGGATACCTCGCAAGTCGAAAGCTGAATACCTTACCCGTAATTGAGCCAATTAACGATAGAGACGGAGAAATTTATTCTCGGTTTTATTTTACTAATTGCTATTGTGAAATTAGGGGTGAGATGATAAATGTTCAAAAATATGATAAGTTGAACCAGATGATTTGGGAAAATCGACTTATAGATAGGAGTTTTAACATGCCAGAAGGAGGAATTGGGCAATTTGAAATATTTTGTAAAAAAATTACAGGGGAATCACCAGGTAGATTCTTGGCTCTAAAAACTGCAATTGGATATTTGTTGCATAGAAATAAAATGGTTGGAGAACCAAAGGCAATCATTCTATACGATGAGAAAATGGGCACGGACAATCAAGCGCACGGAGGTACTGGTAAGACATTACTAAGTCAGGCTTTGGCTAAATGTAGAGAAGTAGTTCCTGTCGACGGAAAAGATGTGAAACTAGGGAGCTGGTTTAAAAATCAGAGAATTAATGTTACCACGGATATCTTGGTTTATGATGATTTAAAAAAGGATACTAGCTTAGAAAATTTTTATTCCATGATAACTTCAGGAATCGAAGTTGAAAAAAAGCAAAAACAGTCCTTTTTTATTAAACCTGAGGACTCACCTAAGATTTTGATAACAGCAAATTACCCAGTGAAAGGCCCTGGAGGGTCATCAGATGAACGAAGAAGGTACGAGTTTGAGTTATCGAATTATTTTAGCCATGTTTGGACTCCAGAAATGGAATTTAGATGTCGATTTTTTACAGATTCATGGGGTCAAGAATGGGATAAATTCTACCTATTTATGATGGAATGTGTTCAAAATTATCTTCAGAAAGGACTAATTCAGCCTGAAAGTATAAATTTAAACAAGGCTGGAATTGTACATGAAACTTCTCTGGAGTTTTATAATTACGCAACAGATAATTTGAAAGTTAATGAATGGTTGGATAAGAGAGAGTTTGAATCTAATTTTAAAAATGCTTATCCAAATCTTGATTGGGTTAGTTCGCACATGATTAAGAAATGGATGGGTTATTATGCGACCAGTACAGGAAATCATTTAGAACAAAAGTCTACTGGAGGTAAATATATCTTCAGAATAAGCGATGGAAGTTCAAAAGATGAAGCTGATGCCCAATAAAATTATTTATAAAGCGGTGAATAAAGAAACTGGTCAGACATATGTGGGTACGACAACAAAAAGCGTTGATGCTAGAAAGATAGACCACGAACAAAAAGCCAGTAAGAGAACTGGAAGTTATTTTCAAGAAGCAATAGGCACCTATGGTCCTGATGCTTTTGAATGGGAGCAGATAGATACGGCAAATGATTCTAATGATTTGGCAGAAAAGGAAAAGGAGTATATTCTTAAATATAATTGCCTTGAGAATGGTTATAACCAAGATTCAGGAGGTGGATTCAAAAAAAATGTTTATCAGTATAACATTTTAGATGGTGCTCTAATAACAGTTTACGATTCATTGGAAACAGCAGCCTCCTCTGTAAATGCCAGTAGAAAATCCATAAGCAATACATGTTTAGGGCAGAATAAAACTTGTAAAGGGTTTTATTGGAGTTATTCCTTAACAGAACCTTTTAAAGTTGAAGGTGATTTAAGGAAAAAGCAGGTCGTTCAGTATAATTTAAATGGAAATCAAATTGAAGTTTATGAATCTGTAGCTGCTGCTTCGGCAAGTACTGGATTGTCAAAAACCTGTATAGCTAGATGTTGTAGAGGTGAAAGAAAAAGTTCTGGAGGTTATATTTGGGAATATGAATAGTTATTGAGTATTCAAGTGATAATTGAGGGCAGCAGAAATGTTGCCCTTTTTTACGTAATTTAAATTTCAAAAATTTTATAAGTGTTAGTTACATCTCGAACCTTGGACTCCTTCAGTATTCAGCTGGATGAATATTTATTAAACATCAATAATTATATTTTTCAAAATATAATTTATTTACAGGATGGATTTCAATTTGAATCAAAGCTCTTGGAGGATTTGGATTCATGTAATGTAGATACTAGCAAACATTCTGGTTCAATTTATAAATATATCCTATTTGAGGATATACAATTGGTGAAAATGGGGTTTTGGGAGGAGAATAATAGAGTGGATTTTTTGTTTAATCTAGTTGAGCTGATTGATGTTACGGATAAATTTTCACTTGTAAAAAAGTTGTATCGGTATAATGGGCCATTCATCTTAAAAGTGAAACATGCTTTGAGAAATATAGGGGTACACCCTATTCAATCATCAAACTTGAAAAATATACGAAATAGTATTCGCGACTTGGATTGGTCTCATTTTTTGAAATACTACGATTAAAAATATTTTCCTTTATTCAATATTGTTTAAAATACCAGTTATGATTCCCTTGATGTTATGAGGTTCATTTTGATAGTTTAAATATTTAGGATGGTAGGTTCTAAAAGTATTGTGAGGTAAATCATCATGGAGGATGCGAGCAAGGAATTTTGGCTTAAACTTAGATACTTCCCTAAAATCCGCATCTGGAAATCCCAATTTAATATATTTATCACGGTTCCAACACGTTGTAAATACTACAATTTCTGGTTGGGTAATTTCGATTTCCTTTTTCAAAAGACCATAACCGTCAGTATATTTTTCTGAGATTTTGGATGGAACTTTTTTTCCTTTATAGTCAAATCTGGAAAGGTTTGTATATAGGAGACCTTTTATTGATTTTCCAGTATTAAACTCTCCATATAGTTGATGCGCAAATTTCCAGAATGGGGAGTATTTTCGATTTCCACCAAAATTAAACTCCTCATATTTATAAATAATATTTTTAGCCGTAAAGCTTTGGTCGTCCAATTTACCATACCAAGTTTGTGTTTCTTGACCTACAACCACAATCTTTTTGTTTAAGCTTCTATACTCTTCATTTACGTGAATAAATAAGGGTAATGAAAGCTCTGAGGAAATTTCCTTAGGATAATTTGAACGAATATGATTCAAATAGGCTTCGTAATTTTTTAAAAGGCTTGAATTTATCTTAGGTATATTCATATTGATGAAATTATGTTCTAACTAGAAGTGATTCAAATTAACATTTTCGGAATAGAAATATGGTTTAAGAAGCCTTATTTATAATTAAAAGATCTCTCCTTGAATCAATCTTGAGATAATTGAAGCATATGTAATGTCCTTATTACCGTATTGAATCGGCTATTTGTTATATTTGAACATAATGATTTCTAAGAGATTATTTTGAGTACAATATCTGCCTATCACGCGAAATTCTTTGCATACGAATTAACAAGACAGTTACCAGCAAATGATGTAGGAAAGCTGACGGCATCTTTACAGGATGCACAGGTTGATTTGAACCCCCATCAGGTTGAAGCAGCATTATTTGCATTTAAATCCCCGCTTTCTAAAGGGGCAATTCTCGCAGATGAGGTTGGTTTGGGGAAAACTATTGAGGCAGGTATTATTTTATCACAACAATGGGCCGAGCGAAAAAGAAGATTGTTAATTATAGGTCCCTCTAATTTGCGTAAACAGTGGAACAGGGAATTGGCAGATAAGTTCTATTTGCCTTCAAAAATCTTAGAAAGTAAGTCTTTCAATGAGGAAATAAAGCAGGGTAATTTCAACCCATTCAATCAAAAAGACAATATTATAATCTGTTCTTATCACTTTGCCAAAAACAAAGCGCCATATCTTGAAAGTATTAAATGGGATTTAGTCATTATTGACGAGGCCCATAGATTAAGAAACGTATATAAACCATCAAATAAAATTGGGAATGCTATAAAAGACGCTTTGGCACATTGTAAAAAAGTACTTCTTACAGCAACTCCATTACAAAATTCTATTTTAGAACTATATGGACTAGTTAGTCTTATCGACCCCTATATTTTTGGGGACTTAAAAAGCTTTAAAAGTCAATTTAGCCGTTTAGTTGACCAAGAAAATTATGATGATTTAAGAAATAGACTACAACCAGTCTGCAAAAGGACTTTAAGACGTCAAGTACTCGAATACATAAAGTATACAGAACGCATTCCAATAGTGGTTGAATTTTCTCCTGGAGAAGATGAGATGCAATTGTACTGGTGGGTAACTGAATATTTGCAAAGAGAAAAGTTGTATGCTTTACCATCAAGTCAACGGCAATTAATGACCTTAATCTTGAGAAAGTTGTTAGCTTCTTCTACCTATGCAATTTATGGCACGTTAGACGCTTTAGTTAAAAAATTAGATGCGAAGGTAGAAAGACATGAGTTTAATGATTTGGAGGCAATTAATGATGATTTTGAAACACTTGAAGAAATTCAGGATGAATGGTCTGAAGAAGTTGAAAATGAAAATTCTATTATAGAAGAGATTTTTACAGAACAAGAAATTGAGGAACTGAAAGAAGAAAAATCAGACCTTGAAAAATATAGAGAACTTGCGGATAAAATCAGAAAAAATTCAAAAGCTGAACAATTATTTACCGCACTTGAAAAAGGGTTTGAGGCACTTCAAAACTTAGGAGCAAACAAAAAGGCATTGATTTTTACTGAATCAAGGAGAACTCAGGATTTTTTGTATGACCTTTTGGAAGAACGTGGTTATAAAGATATGGTGCTTAAATTTAATGGAACCAATAATGACCCAAAATCTAAGGAAATATATAAAGCTTATGTTAATGAGCATCAGGGTACTGATATTTTAACGGGGTCTTTAACTGCTGATAAAAGGGCCGCAATTGTAGATAATTTTAAGGAAGAAGCTACGATCATGATTGCTACAGAAGCAGCAGCTGAAGGAATTAATCTTCAGTTTTGTTCTTTAGTTGTAAATTTTGATTTGCCTTGGAATCCACAACGTATTGAACAGCGCATTGGCAGATGTCATAGATATGGACAAAAGTATGATGTTGTTGTTATAAATTTTCTCAATAAAAAGAATGCAGCAGACCAAAGAGTTTATGAGCTTCTAGATGTAAAATTCAGACTTTTTGATGGTGTATTTGGAGCATCTGATGAGGTTTTGGGAAGCATTGGAAATGGAGTTGACTTTGAAAAAAGAATAGCATCAATCTATCAACAATGCAGAACTACAGATGAAATTCAATCAGCATTTGACAGTTTACAAAAAGAGTTAAAACCAGATATTTCAGAGCGTATCCAGGAGACTAGACAAGTTCTGCTTGAAAACTTTGATGAAGAAGTCAGGGAAAAACTGCGGGTCAACCTTATTGAAAGTAAAGAATACCTAAATAAATTTGAAGAACGTCTTTGGGCAACTACCAAATATTATTTAAAAGGTTCAGCAGTTTTTGATGAGGATAAGTATGCATTTAGATTAACACAGAATCCATTTCCACAAGAAAATATTCATAGAGGTCCTTACATGATTTTAAAGCCAGAGGACGGCAAACGAAAATCAGAGATAGAAGTGCCTGATGACACCAACATTTATAGGGTTGGACATAAACTTGCAAAACGCATTTTAAAAGCTTGTAAGCAAATAGAAACTCCTAATAAAGTTTTAGTTTTTGATTATACCAATACACCTACTAAAGTTACCGCATTGGAAAAGTATGTGGGTCAATCAGGTTGGTTACAAGTAAATCATATCGAAATTGCTTCTTTTGAAAGTGAGGATTATTTAACCATTGCCTGTAGAACAGATAATGGTGATATTATAGATAATACACTGGCACAACGTTTCTTTTCTATTCATGCAGAGCATAACAACCACACCATCGATGTAACTTCTGTCGTATCAAAACATTTGGATGAGATAACCTTTGCTGAGAACCAAAATATTATTTCAGAAAATGCCAATAGAAATAAAGACTTTTTCGATACCGAAATGGATAAGTTAGACCAATGGGCTGATGATATGAAAATAAGTCTCGAAAAAGAAATTAGGGATTTAGATGCTGAAATTAAACTTCGTAAAGCGGAGGCTAAAAAAATGCTAAATCTAGAATCCAAAATAAAAGCACAGCGAGTTATTAAGGAATTGGAAAAAAAGCGTAGTGAAAAAAGGCAACACCTTTTTGAAGCACAAGACGTTATAGACGTTGAAAAAGAAACCCTATTAGAGGATGTAGAGAAGCGTTTAAAACAAAAAATTAATTTGAATACGCTTTTTACAATTAAATGGGAAATGATATAAAATGGCAAAGAAGAATTTACAAAAACTCGAACTCACTTGGATAGGCAAAGGCGAAGAACCTAAGCTAGAACCTCGTATTCTCATAGAAAGCCCAGAGTACAGCTATGGCGACCCCAATAGCCCCAATATGCTCATACACGGAGACAACCTCCTTGCCCTAAAAGCCCTCGAACAAGACTATGCAGGCAAAGTAAAGTGCATTTACATAGACCCGCCTTTTAATACAGGTGCAGCATTTGAGCATTATGATGATGGAGTAGAGCACTCAATTTGGCTGGACTTGATGTCAAGGCGATTTAGAATACTACATAATCTTTTAGCAAAAGATGGAGTAATGTTTGTTCATTTAGATGATAATGAAGCCGCTTATTGTAAGGTTTTATTAGATGATATATTTGGTCGTTCAAACTATATCAATCAAATTATAAATGCAACGAACAAGCCTTTTGGCTTTAAGAGCACTTCAGGAGGGCTTTTTAAACAAGCAAATCATATATTTTTCTACGCAAAAAATAAATTCGAGTTTAATTTAAATGCATCAAAACTTTTCATTGAGAAAGGATATGATACGCAATATAAATATGTTTTTCTGAACCCTGATGATGATAGAGAAAGTTGGAAGTGGGATACTATATCTAATGTAATTGCTAAAAATCAGGGATATGCTAATGCAAGGGAAGCAAAGAAAAAAATAGAGGATTTTGAATTACAAGTTGCAATGTTTGCCATTGAAAATGCTGATAATGTTTTCAGAACTGCTTCTGTTTCTGGTGGTGCTTATTTAAAAAGAAAGGAAACAATACTCAAATCTAAATCGATAAAAGATAAAATTGTAACTCATCCAAATGATGATATGGATTACCTCTTTATAGGTGGTGAAAGAGTGCTATCATATAAAGAAAGGCTAAAGGAAATAGACGGTTATAAGTTGCCAGGTGAACTTATCACAGATATTTGGACAGATATTTCAATTGAAGGTCTTGCTAATGAGGGAGGTGTAGATTTTCCAAAAGGTAAGAAACCCGAAAAATTGATAGAAAGATGTATTGATATGACAACTCAAGAAGGAGACTTGGTTTTAGATTCATTTTTAGGTTCAGGTACTACAGCAGCTGTTGCTCATAAAATGAAAAGAAAATACATTGGAATTGAATTAGGAGAACAAGCACACACACATTGTCGAACAAGATTACAAAATATAGTAACAGGCAAAGATTTGTCGGGTATTTCTAAGGCTCAAAACTGGCAAGGCGGTGGCGGGTTTAAGTTTTACACCTTAGCCCCAAGCCTTTTAAAGAAAGATAAGTTTGGTAACGAAATCATCAACCCAAGCTACAATGCTGATATGTTGGCAGCCGCTATGGCTAAGCAAGAGGGTTTTAAATACCAACCCCACGAAAGCAGCTATTGGAAACAAGGGCAAAGCAGTGAGCAGGATTTTATTTTTACCACTACCCAATTCCTTACTGTAGAAGCTTTAGACAGCATCAAAGACGAAATGCAACCAGGCGAAACCTTGTTGATTTGTTGTAAGTCTTTCCAAAAGGAATGCAAAGGCAAGTTTGGCAACATCACCATCAAGAAAATACCTTTAATGCTCTTAGGTAGATGCGAATATGGTAAGGAAGATTACAGCTTAAATATTATCAATATGCCGTCAGAAGATGATAGCGATAACCAACCAATTGAGGATGATAGCAGTGTTTTAAAAATTAATCAAGAAAACCAAAAAGGCACTCAACCAAAATTATTCTAAAAAAATAAATAATGAATCAAACAGCAAATTATATAAAACAACGCTTATCACTTCGTGAACCGCTTCAAGATTCACTCGATATTGTGGCTCAACTTTGTCAAGAATTAGAGCTAAAAAAAGAAGTCGATTTAACAGTAGAATTAGAAAAAGTAAAAGCTCATTTTCCTACTTGCACCGATTTTGAAAGAGATTTTGTTTCTATTGCTTTTTCAATTGCCACAGGTGTAGGTAAAACCCGTTTAATGGGTGCTATTGTAGCCTATTTATACTTACAAAAAGGCGTTAAAAACTTTTTCATTTTAGCACCTAACTTGACTATTTACGACAAACTCATAGAAGATTTTGGCAATCCTGCCTATCACAAATATGTGTTTAATGGTATATCAGAATTTGTACACAACAGACCCGTTGTAATTACAGGAGACAACTATGCACAACAAGGAGCATTGTTTTCAGATTCCGAAATTCGCATCAATATTTTCAATATTGCCAAGTTCAATTCCGACAACAGAGGCACAAAGCAAGGTGGGGTTTCTTTAGCTCCAAAAATCAAAAGATTATCCGAGTATTTAGGGCAATCCTATTGGGAATATTTATCAGGTTTGGAAGATTTAGTTATTCTAATGGACGAAGCACACCGCTACCACGCAGATGCTTCTAAAAATGCCATAAATGAGCTAAAGCCCATTTTAGGCTTAGAAATGACTGCAACTCCATTTGATGAAAAAGGAAAACAATTCAAAAACATAGTTTTTGAATATTCCTTAGCCCAAGCATTATCAGATGGTAAGTATGTAAAGAACCCAGCTATTGCCACTCGTAAGAATTTCCAAAAAGGCTCTTTATCCGATAGAGAGGTAGAAATCATCAAATTAGAAGATGCAATAAGCATACACCAAGACACCAAAAACGAATTGGAAATCTATTCCAAAAACAACGAAGTGAAATTGGTAAAACCGTTCATATTGGTGGTTTGTAGAGACATTTCTCACGCCAAAGAAATATACGAACTCATCAATACAGATGGGTTTTATGATGGGCAATACAAAGGCAAAGTATTACAAATAGATTCATCAACTAAAAAGGAGGAAGATATTGAGCAACAGTTTATTTCATTAGAAAGTCCAGATAACGAAATAGAAATTGTAATCCACGTTAATATGCTAAAAGAGGGTTGGGATGTTACCAACCTATACACTATTGTGCCACTTCGTGCCGCCAATGCAGGTATTTTAGTAGAACAAACCATTGGCAGAGGGTTAAGATTACCTTATGAGGGCAAACGAACAGGAGTAGATAAAATTGATAAATTAACGGTAGTAGCTCACGAAAACTTCAATGCTGTTATTGAAGCAGCCCAAGACCCTAATTCTGTATTAAACAAAATGAGTTTTGTAGAAATAGCCGAAGAAGATTTATCTACCAAAACCGTAGTGGTTACCTCTCAACCAGTAATGGAGCAAACTTTTGTAAAGGAGCAGGAGAAAATCAATGTCATTGTTAACCCCCAAGACAAACAAAAGGCACAAAACAACTTAGATGCTAAAAAAGCAATAATCAATGTACTTCCTGATTTTGGCAGTTTACCCGAAGTAAGACGGGTAGAAGATTTAAGCAAAGAGGAAGTTAAGCGTAAAGTAATAAGGCAAGTAGAAAAAAACCTATCCGAAGGTCAAGGAAATCTATTTGCAGCTGAAATTGTAGCAGAAGCCAAAGAGGTGTATGACTCAATGGTTACCGAGTACAAGAAGAACATCATTGAAATACCTCGTATGGACTTGGTGCAAGGCGAAACAAGAGCCGAGTTCAAAACCTTTGATTTAGATATTACAGGATTTAATTTTCAAGCCTTAGAGCAAGAAATTATCCGAATGGGTTTAAAAGATAAGCAAGTAGAAACACTCAAAGCAAAATCAAGCGGTTCGTATGGGAATCCAATAAAACTAATCATTGCAGAATTAATTGATTACCCTGAAATTGATTATGATGAAAATGCAGAGTTGCTGTATCATTTAGCCACCCAAGCCTACGAAGCTATCAAAGCCAATATAAGCAACGAAGAAGAATTGCCTTCGGCAATCTTCCAATTCAAAGCAGCAATAGCGGAAAAGGTTTACAATCAAATGAAACAGCACTTTCAGTTGCATTCAGCTGATTATGTTGCCCCAAGAGTATTTCCATTTATACGCATAGAGCAATGGAGTTTCTCATCATTGGTAAATGCAGGCTACAAAGACTATCGAGATATTGTAAGTCCTACCAATATGATTCCTAAATATGTATTCAGAGGTTTTGAAAAAGCTTGTCATTTTGAATACAAGTTTGATAGTAAAGCCGAACAAGATTTAGCATTTGTATTAGAAAATGAAGCAACCGTTATAAAGTGGTTAAGGCCAGCACCCAACCAGTTCCGAATTTATTGGGATAACAACTCCAAAAGGTATGAACCTGACTTTATTGTAGAATCAGAAAGTACCATTTATATGCTTGAAGTTAAAAGGTCAGACCAAACCGAAGAAGAATCTGTATTAGCCAAGAAAGTAGCAGCGGAACGATTCTGTAAGTACGCTTCTGAATACACAGTAGCCAATCAAGGCAAAGAATGGAAATACTTAATTCTGCCGCACAACGAAGTAAATAGAACAGTAAGTTTTTCTTATCTAACTTCTAAATTTTTGAATGAGTAGTATTGTTACGGCATATCAAACTTTAGAGGACAGGGATAACATTGATGAAATCGAGTTTGAGGGTCCATTTAAGTGTACTAGGAATAATGCTTGGCTTGGACATGGCTATTATTTTTGGGATACAAATATAGATTGGGCAATGGCATGGGGTAAAAGTTGTTATCTTAATAAAGGCAAAAAATTTGTAATAGGTAGATGTCAAGTAAATTTATCAAAAGACTGTTTTGACTTATTAGGCTGTGTAGCACATTGGCAAGAATTTCTTGAAGTTATTAATGTTTTTATTACAAGTGGAAAAATTAAGGATTCTTCGCAGCAAACTGTTCCTAATATTATCATGTTTATGAAAAGGAAAGGTATTTTCCCTTATAAATCCATTAGGGCCGCAGATTTTCATAAAAATAGTATACAACTATATTTCAAAGAAGACCAAAAAGAATATATGGTTGTAAACCAAAGAGTTCAAATTTGCGTTATAGATATCAAAGAAGTACTTTTGCACCCCTTTTCAGTAATATATCCGGATTAATGAGTAATTTTATTAGAATATGAAATCACCGTTAGCAAAAAAATTAAAAGCAATTTTGGACAGTATGTCTCAAGAAGATTTTAATACTGATTGGGATGAAATTATTTCATTTGATCTAAAAGGTCCTTCTTTTGCAGATGTTTTTGAATATAATGCCAGTCACTTTCAAGTGGATTATGATTTACCTGAAGAAGGTAACACCTATAATGTACCTGTAAATTCATATAACCTAGCAGCGTGAGTAATCCGTCTACTTCAAATATCCAATTTGAAAGCTTTTCAGTAAGAGAAAGCCATATAAAATTCAATGAGCCTGGGAAGTATAAAATTAATATTCAATTCACTCCTAAAGGATATATTTTCATTAATTTAAATCAGTTCCATCTAAAATTAGATGTAAATATTAAGGATGCTGAAGATAAATTTGAAATTAAATTAAGTACTATATCTGTTTTTACATACCCTGAAGAGGCAAGTGTTGATGAATACAAGCAGAGTTTGTTTATCCTTAATGCCCCTGCAATAGTTTTTCCATATATACGAGCCTATATAAGTTCTTTGACCGCTTTATCGGGTATGCCTACTCTTACCTTGCCTACCTTAAATATGGCTAATTTAGGTGAAGAGTTAAAAGCTAATTTATCCGAAGTTTTGGATTAATTGAAAGATTTGTTATTAATATTTTTAATTTTATGATAAATAAAAGAAAATCAAATTAATTATAAAAGGCATACAATTCGGATACCCATTAAGTTGGCTAATTGACAAATAGTTGGATTATAAAGTTTTACCGTCCTTGGTTCGAGCCCAAGAGGAGGAGCAAAATGAAGAGAAAACCTTGTCTATAACGACAGGGTTTTTTTGTGCCCAAAGGATTATGGGCGAGAAGTTTACCCTAAGTACTTCTGTACTCAGTTTAAAGCTAGTCGAAAGGAGTCCAAGTCTGTGCTGAGCTTGCCGAAGTGGGGAGGAGAAAAATTAGAAAGAAACCTTGTCTATAATGACAAGGTTTTATTCTTTGGAAAATTTTTCAGTGTGGGAAGTAGGCCCTCATGGAACATTCTTTGTTTCTGGTTTTTGGGGATAAAAAAACTGCCCTAAGCAATGAGCCTAGGACAGTCTGACCAAACCCTTCTTTTTCATAGCGGGGGGTTCCATAGTAGCAAAAGGTTCTTAGGTCATCATGGGCATTTTCTTATTTTTCAAAGGTCAGTAGGTCCGTTCCTCCGTTTCCACCACTTACATGGATCAGTTCAATTTTATTTTGGGTGTGGGAAATGACGTTCCAGTCTTCGGTCAGTTCACTAAAGTCGGCCGGAGAGGCAAAAAAGATGTTGAAGTCAATTTCACCGGAGGAGCTTCCGCCATTAAAATTCCCAATAGTGCATGAATTTTTAAAACGTAACCTGTCATCCCCGTTGATTCTAAGATCTACTTTGGATTCACCGTTGTAGAGTTCGATTTCGTGCAGGGTCCAAGTAGCCTCAAAATTCGATAGATTGGGTACTGAAATTATGACTTGGATGTTATTCCCGGCACCTGAAGCCTGCCATGTACCAGAAAAACTATCCGAGCCCGCAGTAACAGTAATGCCACCATCCGCGGTAAAATTGAATCTGTAACCAGAATAAGAGTCCTCAAAGTCGTCATCGTTCAACTCCAGTTTGTCCACAAACCAATCAGAGCAAGAAGTGATTACTTCGGTCAATTGGTTCACAGTACAGTTGTTGCAATCATCATCGTTGTCATCGCCGCTAGAATTATCATCGTTTGAATTGTCATTTGAGTCATCATTAGAGTCGTCGCTTGAGTCATCATCTATGGTCACGGACCAAGTTCCCGTTACCGTGGTGTTTCCATTATCGGCCACAAGACTGCCATCTGGATTAAAAGTGAACCCGTAGTTCAAAAAATCGTTGGTTTCGTTCTTTCCGGAATCTATGAACTTTGTAATGGTCCATGCGCCGTTGGAGGTTGCCGTGTTGTTCAACGCTTCAGCATCTGCCTGTAGCTGTGCCAGGTTTGGCATTTGGCTATCGCTGTCCTCTTTGGTACATGAGGCAAAAAGAAGGATTGCCGTAGTTAAAATGCCTAGTTTAAAAATGTTCTTTTTCATAGTAATTGTATTTAAGTTATTAGGGTTATTATTTTTTTATGAATATTAAAGTATCCGTTCCTCCACCACCGCCACTGGTGTCCGAAAGTTCCAATCTGTTGTCTGTCAAGGAGATTACGTCCCAGCTGTCGTTGAATTCGTCCAACGGATCATTGGAGTTAAAGTCCAACATAAGCTCCGTGCCGCCGTTTTGTGAGGACCACGTTCCGTTGATGGTGGAGGAACCGTTGGTCGCCGTTAGGCTTCCGTTGGGGTTGAAAGTGAATTCAAAAGCTATATAAGGAGCGGTAGCATCCGCACCATCATCCAAATAGGTATCCACTAGCCAGATACTTGATGGCTCCGTAAGCGTATTGCTCAAAACATCCCCACTAGTTTCTCCACCTGAACATGAACTTTCAAATCGCAACCTGTCCTCACCCATTCTTAAATCCAGTGTTGCTTCTGATATATTCTGTTGTATTTCATGTATGTTCCAGGAATCATTAAAATCAACCAGACCGGGAATATCGATTAGTAGGGTCATGTTATTTCCTGAACCGGTTGCCTGCCAACTACCGAAAGTGGTGCCTTGGGCACTGTTAACCTCTATTTCACCATTGGTCATGAAGGCAAAGGAATAGCTGCTGTAGAGGTCTTCCAGGTCATTGTCGTTTCGTTCCAGTTTATCCACTGTCCACGACGTACAAGTTGAGAAAATCGTTTCTATAGCATCCGTGGAACACGAATCACAGTCATCATCGTCATAATCATTGTCATCATCCTCGTCGCAGACATCCTCGGCGTTTTCTATGACAGTTTCCAATTCCGATAGGGAACTCACACTGATTTGAGTGCCATCAAAAAGGACTAGACTAATAGGAAATAGAAGGGTTGCCGCGGAGTATTCGTCAATATCCTTGATGAAGTCAAATAGATCCTTGTCATTGTCAAAATTAAAGGTCTCAACGAGTTCACTGTTCTCGTTAAAGGCCGAAGCTCTTATGGGATACACAAAATCGATACATTCTATATCATCGTCAATGGCGTTTTCTTCTGGACATACTGAAGTCAAGGAAAGAAGCTCAGATAGGGAGTTCACCACTGTGGTCTCAAAATTGGATGCCATTAAGCTAATTGGATATTGGATTTCTAGAACATCGGTATCATCAAGACTACTATCAAATATGTTTTCGATGGTCTGGAAATCACTTTGGCTTGAAACGACTACTTGCTGTCCATTGGCGCTTACGGTTACCGGCAATACCAGACTAAAACAGCTTGCATTGTCTATAATATTATCAGAAGATCCATCATTAAGGGAAGTGCTGTTAAGCAAATCTGCAATATTGGTATTTGATCCAATGAACTCTTGAGAAGGAGGGTCTATGGACAAATCATCTTCGGTCCTGCACGAACTGAAGGTTAAAAGTCCTAAAAGGGTAATTAAGGAGATTAGATTTCGGGTTTTCATTACAATGCTGTTTTTAATCGTATAAAAAGGATATCATGTCCCATTTAATACTAAAACAAACATCTTTGCCAATGTCCCATAAAAAAGTGAAATTTTTTTTTCTCTATCTTTAATCGCTACAAAATAACCATGACCATTGACCAAAGAATTACATTCCAATGTTTGCGATAAAACACTGTTTTCCAGTTTGTATGAAAAGTATGCTCCCGGACTGAACGACATCCTTTACTATAAATACGGGGCAAACCTAAACCCGGGCGATAAGGTTCAGGAAGCTTTCATAAAGATGTGGGAGAATTGCTCCAAGGTAACGGTGCAGACCGCAAAATCCTTTTTATACACGGTATCCAATAATATGATGCTCAACGAGATCAAGCATCAAAAAGTCGTACTTAACTATAAGAAGGTATCTCCTAAGGACTATACAAATGAAACGCCCGAGTTTTTAATGCGCAAGGAACAGTTTATGGAACGCTATGAAAAGGTGCTTTCCAGTTTAAAGCCGGAACAACGGGAGGCATTCGTACTGAACCAAATAGAAGGGAAGACCCATCAAGAGATCGCGGATTCCATAGGAGTGACCAGAAAAGTGGTGGGACATCGCATTTATGCCGCCTTTGATATTCTCAAGGAGCATCTGGAAGAGTTTCGGTTAAAATAATTTATGGGACATTTTATGTGTAAGTTGTTTTAGTTGTATATAGATATATCGAATGGAAAAGGAATACCTCATAAAAAAATGGTTGGACGATCAGTTGACCCCCGAAGAGTCCAAGGCCTTCGACGCTTTGGAGGAAAGTGCTTTCTACAAGGAAATCAAGATGGAAGGCAGGCGGTTTAAGGGACAAAATCCTTCTGAATTGCCCAGTTTCCAGGTATTGGAGCAAAAATTAGTCGCTAGGAAATCAAGCGCCACAAGAGTTTCAGATTGGCTGTTGAGGATTGCCGCCGTGTTTGTTTTGGGGTTAGGGCTCTATGTTTTTTACACTAAAAGTGGAGAAAATTTGATAGAGACCCAATTGGCACAGAAGGAACTGATCGAGTTGCCCGATAGTTCCATGGTAACATTGAACGAGCTATCAGAACTCGGTTTCAATGAAAACACTTGGGACAATGAGCGTACCGTAACATTAAGCGGGGAGGCCTTTTTTAAGGTGGCCAAAGGCAAAAAGTTCGATGTGCAAACCGCGCAAGGGATTGTTAGGGTAATGGGTACCCAATTCAATGTACAGGTATCTGACGAAGTGTTTAGTGTCATTTGTTACGAAGGTCTTGTTCAGGTACTATATGGCACTGATAAAATTGAGCTTCCTGCCGGAAATGCCTATAGGATAATCAATGGAAATGTCGAAGCCTTCACCGTCTCCGTTGTAGAGCCGGAGTGGCTTAAAAATATGAAGGTTTTTGAAAATGCATCTTTCAAAATCGTGTTTAAAGCGCTTGAGGACCACTACAATATACGCATAGAAACGGAGGCCATAGTTAGTGATAAGGAGTTTACGGGAGCCTTTGAGTTGGACAATTTGGAAAATGCGTTAAAGGCCGTCACCAAAACACTGAATTTGACCTATGAGAGATCGATCGGGCGAGAATTTGGTCTTAATTAGGAATGCGGAAAGATAGCCTTTCATATATTGCCCTCGTCGTTTTCTTTTTGGGAACTTTCTCCAGCTACGGACAAGGGAACCAAGAAAAAGAGTTGCTCAAGGAAGTCCTCGAGACTTTATCGGAAAGGTATCAGGTGCAGTTTAATTACGAAAGCGATATTTTAGATAACGTATTTGTGGAAAGATTGTCCCCAAACTCATCCTTGGGGAAACATCTCCAGGCCTATCAATTACAAACGGGGTTACGGTTTGCACGGGTGGGCAGTTCCATATATACCATAACAAAACCGTACACGATATGTGGTTATCTAAGGGATGTGCTTTACCGGGAACCACTGGAAGGAGCGACCATTATGACAAGCACGGAGCGTGTGGTAAGTAAGGCCGATGGTTCTTTTCAAATCACCGTAAGTGCTCCTGATGAAATCGTGGAGATTCGGTTTTTGGGGTTTGTTACCTTAACGCCCAAGGCCGAAACTTTTGCGACGGGTACGTGCCCGATCATTGAGATGAACGAGGAAATCACCCAAATAGATCCTGTAGTCCTGGAGGGGTACCTCGTACGGGGAATAGATAGAAAGGGAGATGGAAGTACCGCCATAAATTTTTCAAGTTTTACCGCTTTGCCCGGTTTGATAGAAACCGATGTCCTACAGGCCGTGCAATCGCTGCCCGGCGTGGTAAGTGTGGATGAAACGGTATCCAATATAAATATTAGGGGAGGGTCGCACGACCAAAACCTGATTCTTTGGGACGGCATCAAGATGTACCAATCCGGCCATTTTTTTGGTCTTATATCCAGTTTCAACCCACAGATTACAAAAGAGGTAAAAGTGGTCACGAATGGTACGGACGCCTCGTATACCGATGGTGTTTCGGGGAGTATCCACATGACCACGGATTCGCATTTACAGGAGCAATTTAAAGGAAGTCTAGGATTGAATTTTATAAGTGCCGATGTTTTTGCGGATATTCCTGTAGGAGAAAGGTCTTCTTTACAATTGGCGGCAAGACGATCGTTGAACGATGTTTTTAATACATCGATTTACGATACGTATTTCAATCGGGTCATCCAACAAACGGAAATAGAGGATAACGAGGAGAACGTGGTAAACTCCAATCAGGAATTTAATTTTTACGATACTTCGATACGATGGTTGTACCATCCAACGGAAAAGGACCGTATTAGACTCAATTTTATCGTTTTTGGAAATAACCTCGATTTTGATGAAACCTCCTCCGTGAACCAGGAGTCGGTCACAAGGGGCAGTGGCCTGGTACAGAACAGCGTTGCGGTAGGTTTGGGATACGAGCGAACTTGGAACGATACATTTTCAACAACCATAGATGCCTATAATACAGATTACAAACTTCAAGGGATAAATTCAGATGTGCTACAGGGGCAACGGTTTTTACAAGTAAATACGGTATCGGAAACAGGTATACGACTAAAAGGGGCCTATAGATGGAACAATTTTATGGGCACCATGGGCTACCAGGCAATAGAATCGGAAGTTATTAATGAAAACGATATTGATATCCCCAGGTTTTTAAGAAGGGATTCTGAAGTGCTTCTGGAACATGCCGTTTTTCTTCAGGGTCGTTATCGTAACAACAACGGGGGATTCACCTTTAACCCTGGAGTCCGTTTAAACTATAATGGGAAATTTGATGAATTCTTGGTTGAGCCCAGAATTAGTTTAAGGAAGAAATTGGGTAACAATTTCCATTTGGAGGCTTTGGGTGAATTGAAGCACCAAAATGTTTCCCAAATCGTAAATTTTCAAAACGATTTCCTAGGCGTGGAACGAAGAAGGTGGCAATTGACGGATAATGACAGTATACCCATTTTAAGGAGCAAACAGGGCTCTTTGGGACTTCAATTTGCAAAAGCGGGTTGGCTGGTAGATGCTACGGGATATGTGAAGGAAGTGGAGGGTATTACCACCCAGAGCCAAAGTTTTACCACAAAGTATGAATTCCGAAAGGAGCAGGGCAGTTATGATGTCCTTGGTTTGGATATGCTCATAAGAAAACAGGTTTCCAACTTTAGTAGTTGGCTCAGTTACTCCTACATGGTCAACAACTACAACTTTGAAAACTTGGAAGAGAGCAGGTTTCCCAGCAACTTTGACAATACCCACTCCGTAACTTTTGGCACCACCTATTCAAATGATTTTTTGGATTTTTCGGCCGGTATAAACTATAGAACCGGCAAACCTACCTCCGTGCCCGTTTTAAACAATGAAGTGGTTGATGGTGATATAAATTTTGATGATGCCAATAATACCAGATTACCGGATTATTTGCGAATAGATATGTCCGCCATCTACAAGATTAAACTTATCCATGGTCTTAATTCAAAAATTGGTGCATCCTTATGGAACGTGTTGAACAAGGAAAACGCCATAAACGACTATTATAGGCTAGGGCTAGACAATTCCCCAAACCAAATTACGCGCTTTGCATTGGGTACCACTTTGAACGTTATGGTACGACTGAATTTTTAATCCCCTATTATTTTTATCGTATTAGAATCGAACCTATTATAATCTAGGAATATACCCAATAGTCTATCTTGGTCTACGAAGTACCAGAAAAAGCCCAGGTAATTTTTTATAAAATATTATTGATTTTGATACGGCTACTTTTTCTCCACATCAAATTGTAACAATTCGTCCTCAGTGAACTCCGTACCAGAGGAGGATTTTATATTTCTCAGCTCATTAATACGCTTCTCCTTAAGTGTCCTGGGAGTTGGTGAAAATGCGTTGGTAACATAGGCTATTAAATCTGCAATGTCCTTATCGCTTATTTCCTCATTTCTTATGAGTCCGGGCATGGCCAAATTTAAATCGTATTCCTGCCCGTTCACATGAATGGGCCCCTCAAGTCCATGAAGCATAATAAGTGCCAAGCGCTCCGTTCTATCAACGTGTTCAGAATTGATCAAGGGCGGGGCCAAGCCTTCTATTCCCTGACCATTTATTCCATGGCAAGAAGCACAGATTTGGGAAAATAGCTTTGCACCGCTTGTTCTATTGTCCTCATTTAAGGATTTTACTGAAAATATGGGGTTTAATTTGTTGTTATTCTCATTGGCTATAGCGTTTTGGATACTTTCTTTAAAGGCAAAGAATTCTTTTTCCCCAAGGTCCAGATTATCAATAAACCCACTTTCTATACCATCCAAACCACTGACCAATGCTTCCAGAACGATTGGATTTTCCGGATGTCTATTTAAAACGGTCAAAAGTGATTCTGTAAATTTGGTGGAATCCAACTTGATCCAATCGCCTAGAATACTGCTTAAATAAATATCCAAGGTAATGTCGTCCTTTTCAAGTACGTAATCCAAGATATCTTTAGCTAAATCCTTATTTTCTTCAGATACATACATCTTGCTTAGAACCAAGGCATGGGCCATACTATTTTGATGCCCTTTCTTTATTACCTCGGTTAGAAATTCAAAAGAAAGCTCGTTCCAATCTTCAAGAACATACAAAGCATGTAATGGTCCCCAACTATGTGCACTGTTTAATAGGTAGTTCTTAACTTCACTAATGAGTTCATCTGTTTTCCTATGGATAAGATGGTGTTGTGCCCTATCTCGAATCCATCCAATATCGCTGGAAAGCAAAGAAATAAGTTCCTTGCCATTCGTTGTTTTAAAATCTGGAAGCGGAAGATTAGGGGTACCTTCTCGCTTTACCCTTAGGATTCTACCAAAATCCGTTATAGTATCCAACCTAGTTTTGCTGGTTTTTTTCTTCAAATAAGGACTGAGGTAGGCATGATGGCCTATCATTCCCCTATGCATATCCACAATATATATGCTGCCATCAGGGGCGTTTTTGATGGACACTGGCCGAAAACCTTCATCCGTCGATGCCAAAAACTCCTTATCCTTCCACGCGTGCCTTGCCGTGATGGAATCGCCCTGGAAATTCAAGATTGTTCTTTTTATCAAGTTACCTTCGGGCAAGCAAACAAAAACATTTTGGTCGTACGAATCACTGAAAGTACCCCCTCTATACACAAGTGGACTGCAGGCTGCTGTGGCATTGATCAATATGCTATCCTGATTCAATACGCCCTTGGCATATCCTCTATTGACTGAAGTTGCATGAAGGGGATATACGCGTTGGTCACTGGTAATAAGATTGTCTACGCTGGAACTGGGCACAGAATATTTATTGCTTATCAAAGAATTGGGAAGAACGTAGTCACCTAGTAAAATTCTTGAATTGTCATTATAATAGAGTCGTCCAAAATTATCCTTTGAAATTCCCCACTGCCCCCTAAAGGTTGTTGGTTCCTTTTCCCATACACCGTTTTTTCTCCGATATCTAAAATTGGACTTGGCATTATAGATCCAATTGTCCACATTAAGAAGTAGTCCATTGGGCTGATGCTCCGGGTTACCTTCTACGGCATAAAGAGAGTCCACCAAGACTGGATTCGCGGGTTTGTCGTCTTTGATTTCCACGAACCATAAATAAGGAGGTTCCGCATAGAGCAAACCGCCATAGACATGGGCCAATGCCCTAGGCATGACCAGGCTGTCCAAGAAAATTTTTGCATGGTCTGCAATACCGTCATGATCTAAATCTTCGATAATACGAATACTTCCCACGGGATCGTTTTCGGCGGAGCCCTGCATATCGTTCATGTAACCGGGCATCTGTGCTACCCACATTCTGCCCTTATCGTCAAAATCCATGGCCACGGGAGCCTTGAGGAGTGGTTCCGATGCCAAGACCTTTAAAGTAAAACCTTCTTCCAAGGTATAGGTATCCAAAGGTATTTCGGTTTCTTCATAAGAAGGTTTACAAGAGCAAAGAAAAACAAAGGCAATAGTTATGGGAACAAATACAAACTTCATGAATAAAAAATTGTTTGGGGAAATCATTGTAGTATCATTTCTAATCTATCAACCCAAAAAATTGGGGTAACCACAATGATATTCCTGAAAAATACGTAATTAAAAATAGTACAAAAACCATGGCCAATAAAAGGGGTAATAGGGGTTTAATAACCTTGCCAACAGGCACTTGGGCCACGCCACTGCCCACAAAAAGTAAAGTACCCACCGGAGGGGTACAAACGCCAATACACAAATTCAATACGATTACCATACCGAACTGAACGGGATGCATCCCTAGTGCTATGGCAACGGGAAGGAAAATAGGGGTAAAAATGAGAACCGCTGGGGTCATATCCATAAAAGTTCCTACAATAAGTAGTATTAAGTTGATGAGCAAGAAAATCAATATGGGGTTACTTACGGAATCGACCATGATTCCTGTAAGCAATTGGGGTATGCCCTCAAAGGAAAATACCCAGGACATGGCCATGGAAGTGGCAATCAAGAACATGACGATGGCCGTAGTTTTGGCACTTTTCAACAAAATGCCCCTAAAATCCCTAATATGCAGTTCCTTGTTGAGGAAACCTAAAAAAGCGGCATAAACAACGGCAATTGCCGCAGCCTCAGTCGCTGTAAAAATACCGGCAACGATTCCTCCAACCACAATAACCAAAAGCGTAAGGCTGAGAAAGGCTTCCTTAAAATCAATAAAAAGTTGTTTAAAGCCAACCCTATCGGCCTTGGGTAACTTCTTCTTTTTAGCATAAAAAAAGACCATGACCATAAGTGCAAGGCCCACCAAAATACCAGGAATATAACCTGCCACAAAAAGGGCGGCCACGGAGGCCGTTCCCCCACTTGCCAAGGCAAAAATGATGAGTACGTTACTGGGAGGTATCAATAGGCCCGTAGTGGATGAACTAATGTTTACGGCAGCACTAAATTGCCTGGGATATCCTTCTTTTTCCATTTTGTCCGTTAGGGTACTACCAATGGCCGAGGCCGCAGCTATGGCCGACCCTGAAATGGCCCCGAACAACATGGCGGAAATGATGTTTACATATGCCAGTCCTCCAGGAAGACTGCCTATTAGGGATTTGGCCAAAGCAATAAGCCTATTGGCCACCCCTCCACGGTTCATGAGTTCACCAGCCAGAATGAAAAATGGGATAGCGAGCAGGGCGAAATTATCGATACCGGTGGTCATACGCTGGGCCACCGTGGTTACAGAAGGGTTAAAGGCCATATTGATAACAAGTACCAGAGTAGTGGAAATTCCTATGGAGTAGGCTACGGGTACCCCGTAGAGCAATAAAATGGCAAAACTTAAAAAAAGGACCAAAACACTTATAAGCTCTATACTCATTTACTTACTATTTAGTTGTTTAACGTTGTACCATGAAAAGAACATAATAATAAGACCACATAAGGGCACAATACTATATACGTAACCCAGTGGTAGATGCAGGGCAGAGGAGGTTTGGCCCAATCGAAGCGTGGTATAGACCAAATTGCCACCGCCAATGACCATAACCACCAATGCAAAAATGGCCATTGCTATTTGGATTACTTTTTGTCTACTTTTTCGTTTGGTCTCCGGCAATTTTAATAGTAAAAAATCCATGGAAAGGTGACCTTCTTGCTGCCCGTTGATATAGGCAGCTCCAAGTACTGTGAGCCAAATCAATGAAAAGCGTGCGAATTCCTCCGTAAAGGAACTTGATTGGCCTACGACATAACGGGATACCACTTGCCAAACTACGTCTATGACGAGTAAACCGAAAATGATCACCAAAAGGGCCTCGATTATTTTGTTGAGCAGAGTATATAATTTATGCATTATTCTGACCGTATTTTTTCGATTAGAGCTTTCATCTTTTCGTCTTCCATCATTTTCTCCATAATCGGGGCGGCAATTTTTGAAAATTCTGATTTGTCCGGATACAGGAATTCAACATTGGCCTCTTTTAGGACCTTCATATTTTCTGCTACTGTTTCCTTCCAATATTTTTTTTGATTTTCCACACTTTCATTGGCTGCTTCCTGTAGCCAAACTTTTTCCTTGTTATCCAAGGTGTCCCAAAAACGCGTACCTATTACTACCACATCCGGAACCATGGTATGCTCATCGAACGAATAGAATTTACAGACCTCGTAATGGTTGCTGGTAACAAAGGATGGAATGTTGTTTTCCGCTCCATCAACCACGTTTTGCTGTAGGGCGGTATAGAGTTCGCCATAGGCCATGGGGGTTGCGGAACCGCCAAGGGTGTTTACCATATCAACGGACATTTGGTCGTTCATGGTCCTGATTTTCATCCCCTCTAAATCCGCTGGGCTTTCTATTTGTTGGTTCTTTGCATAAAAGCTTCGGGACCCGGCATCATAGAAACATAGGCCACGTAGTAAAAATTCCGAACTGCTCATTAATAGTTCCTTCCCAATTTCACCTTCCAGTACCTTGAACAGATGTTCGCTGTCTCTAAATAAATAGGGAATACTGGTTAACTGATAGTCCGGGGCGAAGTTGGAAAGGGAAGCTGCGCTTACCTTTGTCATGGAAATACTCCCAATTTGTAAGAGCTCCAAAACTTCACGCTCTGTTCCAAGTTGTCCATCTGGAAAGACCTTTATTTGTAGATGCCCACCTGATTTTTGCGCCAAGGATTCTTTCATGTCCATAATGGCCCTGTGTACGGGATGTGTAACAGGAAGGGAATGGGCAAAATAAAGCACCTTGGTGTTATTTTCCAGAGCACAGGATTGCAACAAAAGCAAAGTACATACCCACAAAATTTTTGTGCGTATTCCTTTCAAGGCGATATTGTGAATTTTACGAATCAATATTAAGTTTTTTAGACGACCAAGCTTTCCCGTACACCCATTTCCAACCCGGAAAGTTGGGCAAGTCCCATGGCCCTACCAATGAGGGAGTAACCTGAGTAAAACTCCTGTTGCCGTTTTTTGTCATCCAGCAAAACATGTCCATGATCTGGTCTCATGGGTATGTCCACCACGCCATTTTGTTCCGTGTGCCGTTTTTGTTGCTGTTGTACGATGGCCTTCATGACCTTTTCCATAGGTACGGAACCACTTAGATGATCGGCCTCGTAAAAACTGCCATCTTGGTTTCGGGATACATTGCGAAGATGTATAAAATGAATCTTATCCCCAAAATCCTCGATAATCTTCACCAAGTCATTGTTTTCCGATGCACCCAAAGAACCTGAACAAAAAGTTAGCCCGTTGCTGGGGGAAGGACAACATTCCAACAAAAACTTAATATCGTCATAATTGGAAACGATTCTGGGGACCCCAAAAACGGAAAATGGAGGGTCGTCTGGATGTATGGCCATGCGTACGCCCAACTTTTCAGCCTCTGAAATCACCGCGTTTAGAAAATAGGACAGGTTTTCCTGAAGTGATTCCTTTTTTATACCAAGTACGGTGGTGTGGTTCTTTTTAAATTCGGTTAAATCTATTTCTTTTCTGGATCCTGGCATACCAGCCAGAATGGCTGCTTTTAAGTTCTTTTTTCCGGAATCGGACAAGGTTTCATAATAGGCCTTGGCCTCTAAATATTCCTCTTTGGAGTACGACTCTTGGGCTCCTTCGCGTTCCAAAATAAAAAGGTCAAATGCCGCTGCCGAAATTGGACTATATCGAAGGGCCGATGCTCCTGTTGGCAATATATAATCTAAATCGGTGCGGGTCCAGTCGATGAGCTGCATAAAATTGTAGCAAACGTTATAGATACCATGGGACGCCAAATTTTTCAAGGTTTCTATATAATTGGATATATACAGGTCCCTTTCCTTGAGTCCGTACTTGATGGCCGTATGCACATTCACACTTTCAACAACGGACCATTCCATACCATGGTTTTCTATTTGAGCTTTAAGTGCCCCAATGGTGTCTTTGGGCCATATCTCTCCCAACGGTACTTCCTGGCAGGCCGCAACTATTCCTTGTACGCCCAATTGCCTTATATCCGCTAACGATACTCCAAAATCGGGTCCAAACCACCTAAATGTTTTCTTTAGATTTTTCATTCTTTAATTAAAAAAAGATAAGTTATCCCGTGTTTTCAAACGAAGCATACAATATACAGTTTTATGGTCATTTCAAAAGCAAGATACCATAATAGAAATGCTTTTGTAAGGGTCGTTGGTCAAGAACTTTCATCGGCAAATCTTTTATACTCCAGAAAATGAGTTAAAACCGCCGTCCAAATCAAAAATGCTCCCTGTTACGAATGAGGATGCATCGCTTAAAAGGTAATGGACCATGCCATTTAATTCCATTACATCGCCAAAACGTTTCATAGGAGTGTTGTTGATAATGAGCTGTCCTCTTTCCGTAAGGGACCCATCTTCATTGATCAGCAATTTCCTATTTTGGTTACCTATAAAAAATCCCGGCGCGATGGCGTTGACCCTTATTTTATCCCCGTGTTTTGTAGCAAGTTCTTGCGCCATCCATTTTGTGAAAATATCAACACCTGCCTTGGCCATTGAATAGCCCAATACCCTTGAAATACTTTGTTTGGCAGCCATAGATGATATATTTATTATGGAACCTTTACCTTGTTTTACCATAATACCACTCAAAACAATAGAAGGCAGTACGGTTCCAAAAAGATTAATGTCCACTACTTTTTGAGTATCTGACATTGCAATATCATGAATGGTCTGATCGGGCCGCAGGGTAGCGCCAGGGATGTTTCCTCCGGCCAAGTTAATTAAACCGTCCAATGTATCATAAGAAGTAGAAATAATCTCCTTTAATCTAAACAGCTCGGTTTCACTTAGTACATCCACCTTGAAGATAGTTGTACTGTTTGCAGCTATTTGGTTCAATACTTTTTGTTTTGATTCCAATTTCTCCAGAGCTCTTCCTAGTAGGATGACTTTGGCCCCTTGATTTACCAAGTACTCAGCAATTGACCCTCCAAGTATGCCGGTTCCACCAGAGAGGGCATACGTTCTATTCAATAAAGAGAATTGTTCGTTCATTAATTTGCCTTTGCCATTTTGTATGCTTCTATGGTAGTATAATATTTAGTGATCATATTGGGCACCTCCCAAGTTGGCATTTTCCCAGACTCCAAGTATTTAAGATAGTTCTCCGTTACCTGTGCAAAGTGGGCCTCGTGGCCAACCTTAAACTGTTCTGGAATGTTCACTTTCCATAGGCCCTCTTCCATGGCGGTAAGGGTAGTGCCCGGAAATAGGGATGCTACCTCTTGGTCCATGGCCTTGATTAAGTTTCCCTCCATTTCTGGTCCAGAATGAGTCCGTATGTACAAAACGGGCCTGTACCCCTCTGTTTCCCCTTGTTTGATGATCAAATCGCTTTTGGTGCCCCGCATAATGCTGTAATGGGTGTCTCCGGTACCTTCTGGGGCCCTATAATTCCATACGACGGAAACCTTGGCATGGATATCGTTGATTTTATAGGTCATTTCACCGTTGCAATATACTTGTAAGGTATCGTTTACCACATCCTTTTCCAGATAATCAGGAAATACAGAATATCCGGTAACCGCTGTAAATTCTTCCTGCGATACCAAGGTGGGCCACCTGCGGGCCGATATCATACGTATCTGGGCCGTATCGATAATTTGTTCTGGAAAAGCCTCCCATTGTATCAAATCTACCAAATGTGTCGTGACATCCACGATTCCCTCGCCTTCTTCTGATACGTCGAAGAACCAAGGTGGTCGCACCAAGGGATTTCCGGAAACATATTTGAAAAAGTGATGTACGCTTTCTTTGCTTATGGCAGGGTCTTCCAGTGTTCCTTCCACCAATTCCCCAAATATTTCGGGCGAAAGTGAAAGTTGCTTTTGCATCATGGTGGTTGATTCAAAGCGTTCTGTCATGATATCGTAAATGAACAACCCTTTATTTTGGGCAACCTCAAAGGCTTCTTTCAGTTTTTCATAGCCTTCTGGTGTTATAACCAAAGGTTTATCGGCATAAACGTTTAGCCCAGCATTTACAGCGTCCAATATATAGTCTATTTTTTTGGAATTCTTTCCGGCTACTACCATTACATTACCAGGTTTATCTGAAAGCATTTTTGTTAGATAATCCTCTCCAAGATAGGTTTTTACCTCCCAGTTGGTAGGATTTTCATCTCTAGTGTTGTACTGTTCAATCTTACTGAGAAAATCCTTGACTTCTGGACCATTTGGGGCAAATACATAAATGGTCGAATCAACTTGGGGATACATCGTTTTTTGGACCAAAGCCGCGTGAAAATGACCCGGATCAAGGGTCATTAGCTTAACAAGTTGTTTTTTTGTGTCCTTCTCTTCCCTTTTTTTTTGATCACATGAAACCGTAAAACCAAAAATTAAAAGGATAGTAGCCAATAGTATGAATTTCTTCATGTGCTTTAATTTCAAAGTAAATGTAAATTCTTCCCCACCTTTATAATGGGGCCTAGTAGGTTATTAAATAGGAGGTAAGCATAAAAGGGACTTCTAGGTGAAACCATTTTGAATGCTATCCCATTTTTACATAATCTGTTCCATAAGGTTTGCGTTGAGCCCTTTGCAACATGGCGTTTGCCTCTGGATCATCTATGAACCATTCGTTGATCGGATCCCATTTTAGTTTGCGCGAAAATTGCATTGCAATATCACTGATCAAACAGATAGTACAGGCCTTATGCCCTTTTTCTATTGGAGATATAGGTTGTTTTCTGGTTTTTATACACTCCAACCAGTTGCCATGTTGGTCATCTATTTTTTCCAGATGTATCTCATTGGGACCAATGACGGACTCCAGTATTTTAGGGTCTGAGGCATTCAATGCTTTTGAACTCTTTTCTTTATCCACTGGATCTGAAGCGGAAGCTGTATAATCTCCCCGTGAAACAAAAATCCAACCATCCTCTCCTATATATTGAACTCCATTGGTATAACCGCCACTGGTATAAACGGTAATGCCATTCTCATATTCATGTTTTACAAAGAAATCACCATGTACGTTCCATAATCCGGATTTTGGAAATTCTGCCAATGCTTCAACCGATACCGGTCCGGTAAGTTCGGTGTTCATACCCCAAGCGGCGGAATCATAATGATGCTGTCCCCAGCCAGTAATCATGCCAGCTCCATAATTTCGATGTCTTAACCAACCTGGTCTACTATAATCGTTTTGCGGATGAACCCCAATTTCAGTGTAGGGAACTTCGGGAGTGGAGCCCAACCACATATCAAAATTAAGATTACTTGGTATTTGCATTTCTGGTGCCTCTGGACCTGCAGGGTCTCCAGGCAAGCCAATTTTTACCGTGTGTACTTTACCTATTCTACCATTTCTTACCAATTCTGCTGCGACTCTAAATTGTGGCATCGCTCTTTGTTGTGTGCCCACTTGCAATATGACATTGTTTTCAAGCACAGCTTTTTGCAGCTGTTGTCCTTCCTTTACGGTTAAAGAGGTGGGTTTTTGAAGATAGATGTCCTTACCTGCGATGGCAGCTTCCATGGCTGGTTGGGAATGCCAATGGTCTGGCGTGCTAATTACTACGGCATCTAAATCCTTATCCAAAAGCATCTCTCTATAGTCGCCATAGGTCTTGGTATCCATGTACTTGGATTTACCCGTTTTTTTCCTGTAATAATCGTCTACCAATGTTTTTGCATCTCCAAGACGTTTGGAGTCCAAATCACAAACGGCAATAAAACGCGCATCTTCATACTTAATAGTATCTGGAATATCATGTCCGCGCGCTATACGCCCACAGCCTATTTGACCAATATTGATTTTGTTGCTTGGAGCATCTTTCCCAAATACCGTTGAAGGCACAATCGTTGGAAAAGCTACAACCCCTGCAGCGCTCAAGGATGATTTTTTAATAAAATTTCTTCTTTGCATTGGTAGTTAATTTTAATTTACCTCTAATTCTATTTTTGTAGGATCAACGAAGTCGTTCCAATAAGCTTCGGCCTCTTCCGGGGAAAGTTCCCCCTCAAAGATTACCATTCTATATTTTAATTGATATGCTTCATTGGGTTTAATTTGCCAAGGCTCATGTCTAATTGGACAAAATTCGAAAAACATGTCTCCACGGCCACCGTTACCATCGATTGGCCAAACCCGCATAGGTTCTGGGTGCATCCTATTTTCTGAATGGCTTAGAAATAGTATGCCGTTGGTTCCTTTCCCGTCACTTGCCTCACCACTTACTATGGCCCATTTGGCATTTGTGCCGTCGGCAGTAAGTCGGTCATTACCTTCGGAGGTCAGCACCTTACAGTTATCTTTTTTCCAACGTTCCGTAAATCGCATTCCAATTCCGCCACCATATCTATAGGCCTCGAATAATATACCATTTTTCAAGGGACTTGAAAAGGTAGAAGTATAATCCATAATATAGCGTGGTGCGTTATTGAGATTCCAAATCTTGACTTCAAGTTCTTCCTCCAAGGCAATTTGCGGACTATTTTCTGTCTTAAGGTCTATGTGTTCTTGAACTGCGGTAAAACTTGAAGTTACTTGTCCATTTGATTCATCTTTAAACTCCTTGTGCAGAACTGTGCCGTTTCCGTCTCCAATATTCCAAAAGTCTACCCTAACGGTATCGATTCTGGTATGGGTCCAGGGTCCCCAAATACCATAATGATGCCAATGGTCTGGGGGGTTTATTCTGGTGAGCGTATCGCCAGAAGGGGTAATTAGTGGATGAATAAAACCAGATTTTTTAAAGATGGAATCTACTCCGTTTGGAGGATAATGCATTCCATATTTGTAACCTACTCTGGGTTCTTTTCCTATAGATAGGGTCAAGGTTCCGTTGTCTTTTTGTGCGGATAATCTATTTACTTTTGAAGCTTCCTCACCAAACATACTAAATGTATATTCCCTAGAATGTGAAGGGCTCCGGACAAACCATATAACTTTTGCATCCTTGTCCCAATCAAATGGAACAGATTGCCCATTGTTTAATAGAACATATTGTGAAATGTCCAAATTGCCAATACTTACCGAGATAGGTTTATCAATTAAACTACCGCTGTCCTTTTCAATTGAGAAAGTGACCTCCTTTTTTTTAGAAGTACAAGCCAGAAATGGCAACAAAATCAAAATTAAAAGACAATTCCTCATAAATATATTCGATTAGGACAACGATAGTTATTGCAAACTAAACTAACAACTCAATTAATCTCAGAAAATAGTAGGATCTACTTTCCATTGACTAAAAATAAAACTAACAACTAACTTTTTGGTAAATATCTTTTTTAATTGTAACCAGGGTTTTGTTCTAGAACTGCGCCACGGTTACCCTCTATTTCGTTGGCAGGAATCGGCCATAGATTAAAATGTTCCTGCATGCCGTTATCAACATAAAATGGATTATAACGCATAACCCTATCATATATGGTATTGGTTCTCATTAAAGTAAGCCTTCTCTTTTCTTCTAGACCCAATTCACGCACACGTTCATCCAAAATGTAATCCAACGTTACATCTCCTGGGTCCACGGCAGATGCATTTGCCCTGCTACGTACCACATTAATGTCATCTGCCGCCAATTGCGGCTGATTATTTGCCAAATAAGCCTCTGCTCGTAACAAGTAAGTTTCAGCCAGTCTTAACATATATTGGTCTGTGTAGGTGGCACCTGCTGCCGAGGTAAGGGCAAACGGTACGCTACTAGGTCTTAAAAGACCTTCTGGATGGTTATATGGTGTGGTTACTTTGGTTGGATACGCATAAAATTCCCTAATCCTTGGTTGCGTTTCTGTGGACCAAACCGAATCTCTTCCTATTTCATCTGCTATTATTGCCAAGGCAGAGGAATTATCCCTGTTGAATATCCGTATAAAGTTATGGTTGGCATTTCTAATGTCATTTACGAAATCTGGATTGGAGGCGTCGTTGCCCCAAACCGTATTCGTGTAGAACTCTGTGGTAATTCCCCATCCAATTCCCCTTCCTCCAGTGTAATCACCTACTGGCCAAGAGTTGAAGGGGGCAAAGCGTAGCAAGGGTGCAAAATGTCTTTCAGCAGCATATGAACCGCCCCTACTACCGGACTGGATGCCACCTCCCTGTACATCTAGTTCAAATTGAATAACCCAAAGTGCCTCTGTATTACCGTTTGCACGATTTTGATTGCCTCTTCTAAACAGGTCCCAAAAAACATCTCCAGGTTCTTCGGTGGAGCGTGATCCAAAACGGGATGTCATTAAACCGGTATTTGGATCGTTAATGACAACAGTGGCAGTGGCAATAGCTTCACTGTTCATACCCATGGAGAGATAGGCCTCCGCCAAATAATGATTGGCTACCAGATTATTGATGCGGCCGTCCTGTGCTTCGGTTATGGAGGGCAAGTTCTGTGCTGCATAGGACAAGTCCTCTATCACTTGTTGTAGGACTTCATTTTTACTGGCTCTAACAAAATCAATCTTTGGTTCTTTTATTTCTTCTATCACAATAGGTACGCCTCCATATAAGGTTGCGAGAACATTGTAAGCAAAACCTCTGAAGAACCTGGCCTGTGACACAATATCAATGGTTTCTTCTTCTGTCATTTCTGATAATGGGGCGCGTTCAATTATTGTATTTGCCTCGGAAATTGTTTTGTAGAGCAAATTCCAATGGGTCGTTGCAATGTCACCGGCAGGATCGTAGGCTTGTACCATATTCCCATGCCTTTGGGTACCCCCGGGTTCCCCGTCAAAGACCAGATCGGTACCATATACAAAATCGAAAGGTCTATTTTCGTCCCTATTATAAAACTGTCTTCTTACTAAATAGTATAAGTTGTTTACGGACGCGGTGAAGTCGGCGTATGTCGTAAAAGCGTTGGTAGAGCTCAAAAAGTCTTCTGGTCTTTCTTCCAAGAAATCTTCGTCACATCCCCAGATGAAGGGAATTATAGCTAGAAATATTATTATTTTTTTCATTGTTTATTGAATTAGAATGATAAGTTTATACCTAGTGAGTATCCTTTTAATACAGGTCTGCCATTTGTAGTAAGGCCAACACCAAAGATTCTATTGTCCGGGTCTGAGGTATCCTGAAATTCAGGGTCCCACCCGGTCCAATCTGTCCATGTAAACAGGTTCTTTCCACTAACAAATACACTTAAATCTGTTAAACCTATCCTTTCAAGAATATCCCTATTGAAGTTATATCTAAGATTAATATCCTGTAGGCGAACGAAACTTCTATTTTCATAGCGTGTTCCAGAAATTCCGGGTCTGCTTGGCGCCATGGCGTTCAATCCATCTGGATTGTCTGGTGACCAGTAATCAATGCCGGTAAGTACATTTTGATATAA
Organism: Maribacter algicola; assembly: GCF_003933245.1. NCBI lineage: Bacteria > Pseudomonadati > Bacteroidota > Flavobacteriia > Flavobacteriales > Flavobacteriaceae > Maribacter > Maribacter algicola. The sequence goes on along the minus strand of NZ_QUSX01000001.1, from coordinate 975,620 downwards.
AGTATTGGCATTTCTATAGAGCGCATTGTCATTTCGTGAGATATAGTTGCCTCCATTTCCTTGTATTGAATTCAGGAAAAAACTAAAGGACAAGTTCTTATAGGTGAATGTGTTCAACAAAGACACTGCATAAGAAGGATCCCTGGTCCCTATTATTTTACGGTCATCCGCTTGCGTAATAACTCCGTCACCGTTTTGGTCTACCACCCTGTAATTTCCAATAGCATAACCCTCTGGAATATCATCTCCTACTTGGTAAATACCATCTACTTCGTAATCATATATTGCATTTATGGATTCCCCTATGAAAAGATTACTTTGGATTAAATCATCCTCAACACCATCCCCATCAGCATCCTCTCCGGTTAGTTCAAGAATTTCATTTTTATTGGTCGAGAAGTTTGCGGTGGCCGTCCAAGTGAAACTATCGTTTCGTACTATATCGCCAGAGAGCGAAACTTCCATCCCCGTGTTTTGTATTTTTCCAACGTTTGTTTGGATATTGCTAAAGCCTGTAAGGAATGGAATCCTTACCGAGAATAATAAATCGTCCGTAGTGTTTTGATACACATCCAAGTTTCCTCGCAACCTATTGGTAAAAAGTGAGAAGTCCAAACCTAGGTTGAGACCTGCGGTTTTTTCCCATCGTAGGTTAGGATTGGCCAGAGACGTAAGTTCTTGACCAAAGGCAGGACCTGAACCGTCACCAAAAACATAGGCGGCCCTGGTTCCCAATCGTGCAAGAGAGGTAAACCTTGGGGTTTGGTTTCCACTAATACCATAACTGGCCCTGAATTTCAAGTTGTTTATCCATTCAGAATCCCTTAAAAAAGATTCATTGGATACAATCCACCCTAGGGCACCTGAAGGGAAGTAGGCAGTCTTTTCATTCGCTGCAAAGCCTGAAAACCCATCCCGTCTAATGGTACCGGTTAAAATATATTTGTTGTCATATTTGTAATTTGCCCTGAGCATTTGATAGTTCAATGTTTCCGTATATGCACTTGATTCTATCGTGGGTATGGCTCCTACAGCTAAATCATTGTAGCCCAACAGCAATCGGTCAAAACCGGTGGCCGTTGCCACAGTGGTCTCCTCTTGTCGCTCGATGGCTCCGTAGAGTAAGGTGGCCGAAACGTCATGCTTTCCAAAAATCCTATTGTAATTTAACAGATTGTCCAAAGTATAATCCCTGTAAAACCGTACATCCTTGCTAGCAAGCCCTGTTTGTCCCGCTTCATAAATACTAGACCCATAAAACTTATCTATTCTGTAATTGTTACCAAAATTGAGACGATAAGACAAACCTTTTATAAAAGGAAGGTCCACTTCTGTATATAAATTGGCGAAGAAATAATCATGACGCTCATAGTCTTGCGTATCTAGGCCCAAAAAAGGATTAGGTTCTATAGTGCCTGCGGGATTGGGTATTAGTTTGCCCTCATCGTCAAAAGGAACCAACAGCGGTGAAAATCCTGCCAACTGTGATAAAAACGGTTCGTCACCATCTTGTTTAACAAACGATCCAAAGGATTGTACGCCTATTTTCCAACCATCTGTAATGTTACTTTCCAGATTGACCCTCAAACTTCTTCTTGAAAAATCGTCATTTCTAATAATACCTTCTTGTTCCGTAAGACCAAGGGAAACCAAATAACTGGTAGATTCTGATGCACCTGCCACGCTTATTTCGTTTTGCCTTACAAATCCAGTTTGGGTACCCTCTCCCCACCAATCATAATCATTGTCATTGAACTGTCCAGGATTGGTATCTGACTGTAACTCAAAATTGGCATTGATACCTTGCCCGGGTTCAAAGTATCCTACGTAATCGGGATTTGGAGTTAGATAGTCCGGAGCTAGGAATCGCAAGTCATATAACTGCATGTTCAGATGATCGATATAAGCCTCCCTTCTAAGCGGCCTAATATTTTGGGACGGTTGTAGGGTTGCATAGGAGGAGCTAATGGAAACTTTTGGTTTTTGGTTTCTCTTGCCACCTTTCGAAGTTATTAAAATCACACCATTGGCTGCTTGCGCCCCATAAATTGCGGTAGAACTAACATCCTTTAACACATCTATGGATTCTATGTCATTTGGGTTAATTGAAGACAATGATCCATTGTATTGGATACCATCCAAAACTATAAGCACACTTTGGCTGCCGTTTAAGGATACTTGACCCCTTATCGTAATCTCTGGGGTTCCACCTGCCGTGTTTACTTGGCCCACATTTAGACCCGGTACGGTACCCTGTAGGCTCTGTGCTATATTGGTATTGGGGGCTTCCTCGAATGCCTCAAGGTTGGCGCTGGCAACGGCACCGGTAACATCGGAACGTTTTTGGCTACCATAACCTACAACAACTACTTCGTCCAACGCGGAAGTGTTTTCTATGAGGGAAATGACAAGATTTGATCTTCCGTCAACACTGATTTCCTTAGGGTCATACCCGATAAAGGAAACGACCAAGGTTGCGTTGGCACTTAATAGTTCGATTGAAAAGTTTCCATCAAAATCAGCAGAAACCCCGTTGGATGTGCCTTTTTCCACAATCGAAGCTCCTGGCAAGGGTGAGTTTTGGCTGTCCACAACGGTTCCAGTTATCGTGGGCCCATTTTGTGCATTTGAAAAGTTTGTGCAGGTCAGATAGCAGAATACTATCAGTAGGCACGCTCTTTTTAAAATGGTCAAATGACTTGATTTTTCCATATTCTATGTTGTTAGGTTGATGATTAAATTAAATGCTCTAAAACGTGAACGTAATGTTAACGGAGCCAAATCTAGAAATCAATATCGAAAAAAGCAACCGATTGCATAATATATTTCGTAAATAATTGCAAAATTAACATATTTGTATTAGTATATTTATAAATATTACGCTTATAGACACTAATTTTTATCCTTTTATTAGTTCATTTATGCAATAAACCTTATTTTTGTTGCATAATTTTATCCAACTAAACTTTTTCTATGTCAAAAAAAATAACCATTTATGACTTGGCGGAACTCCTGGGTTTATCTCCTGCAACGGTTAGCCGTAGTCTTAATGGTCATCCGTCCATAAGCGATAAAACCAAGAAAAAGGTTTTGGACCTGGCAAATGAAAAGGGTTACAGAACAAACAAGTTCGCTTCCAATTTGAGCAAGCAACAATCAAATACTATAGGGGTAATTGTACCAAGACTGAATTCATATTTTATGTCTACGGTACTTGCGGGAATCGAGCAAGTCGCAAATAAGGTGGGCTATAACCTTATTATAAGTCAGTCCCAGGAATCTGAAGAGAAGGAAAAAATAAACGCAAGTACACTGTTGAACAGTGGTGTGGATGCTTTGTTGGTGTCCTTGGCCAACGAGTCAAACAATTATGAACATTTTGAGGCCTTTACCTCTCGGAAAATTCCGTTGCTGTTTTTTGATCGCGTAATTGACTTTCCCAACTGCCCCACCATTTTAATAGATAATTTAGCGGCAGGTTTTGATGCGGGGCAGCACCTTATAGACCAAGGGTGTAGAAACCTTTTGCACGTTAGCGGCAATCTAAAACGGTCATTGTACGCGGATCGATTCAAAGGTTTTAAACAAGCCCTTTTAATGAACGGCATTTCGCTTCATGCCGATCAATTGATAGAAACTGGCCTTGACCCCATACATATTCAAGAAGTCATTAGCCACATTAAGCGGGCAGGTAAAAAAATAGATGGACTATTTGTTGCCAGCGATAGTTTTGCGGCACACTGCATTATAGCCTTGCAAAGGGAAGGTTACAGGGTGCCGGAGGACATAAAAGTAGTTGGTTTTAATAATGATCCCGTTTGCGAAATAGTCAGTCCAAACCTCACAACAATAGAATATCCCGGATATAAGATGGGAACGCTTGCAGGAGAAAGCATTATAGCTCATCTCAATGGTAACATAAACCTACAGACTACGAATACTATTTTAGTTCGTCATAAATTAATAATTAGAACATCCACTTCAAAATGAAAAAGGTTTTGCCTTCCTTAATTATTTGCGCTACCCTAATGTACAGCGCAGTTAGTGCCCAAGAGTTAAAACCATTGCCCATAACCGATGAATGGTTGGCAAGTATTTATGATAACGCCCCATCAAAAACCACAGTCGTTGGGCAAAAAAAAAGAAAGGTGCTCGTGTTCTCAAAAGCAACGGGCTTTGACCATTGGACCATACCCCATAACAACGAAGTCTGGAAAATTTTGGCTAGTAAAACAGGAGCCTTTGAAGTTCAAATCGGTTTTGACATCACCCATTTTGAAAAGAAAAGCCTTAAAAACTACGATGCTGTAATATTGAACAATTCGAACCCAACAGGTCCTGAAAGAAATTTGTTTTATGACTTGTTAAAAAAGTATTCTTCCATATCGGATGAAGAGGCCAATGAGAAAGCGCTACATTATGAGTCCAACTTATTGGAATATGTGAAAAAAGGAGGTGGACTAGTGATTATGCATGGTGCTATTGTGGTACAGAACAATTCCCCGGAATTCAGTACAATGACCGGAGGGAGTTTTGATTATCATCCAAAACAGCAGGAAATACATCTTAAGGAAGTGGACAAGGACCATCCCTTGGTGAGTGCTTTCAATGGAAAGGGATTAAAGCATATTGATGAGCCCTATTTTTTCAAAAATGCCTACTTTGATTATAATTTTAGACCCTTACTTTATTTTGAGGTGGATAAGATAGAAGGAATCAAGCATAAGGTAAAAGATGTTAAGAATTATGTTTCCTGGATAAAAAAGTATGGTAAGGGACGGGTTTTTTATTCTGCTCCTTCGCACAATGCGCAAAGTTTACAAAATCCGGAGCTATTCAAGTTTTACTTGGACGGCCTCCAATATGTAACTGGAGATTTGAAAGTGGACGATACCCCTATGAATCGCAAGCCTTAGTTGGGGTCTTTTAAAACAAAAAATGGTTTTCTGGTGTACTAGAAACCTACATAATCTATAATTTGGTCAAGTAAAGAATATCAATTTTAAAGAAGAATCTTATGAAGTCCTTTATGGATGGCGACTTTTTATTGGAGAATGAATACTCCAAAATATTGTACCATGAATACGCCCGTGATATGCCAATTATTGACTATCACAATCATTTATCACCAGAAATGCTGGCACATGATACTAAATTCGAAAATTTGACCCAAGCATGGCTCTATGGAGACCATTACAAATGGCGGGCCATGCGTACCTTGGGCGTTTCCGAGGAATTTATAACAGGTAACGCGAAGGATCTGGAGAAATTCGAAAAATGGGCGTATACGGTACCTTATACCATGCGAAACCCACTATATCATTGGACCCATTTGGAACTGCAACGCTATTTTAATATTTCGGAAACTTTATCGTCGGATAACGCTATACAGATTTATAATCGGGCTAACGATCATTTAAAGGGTGAAGGCTTTGGCAGTAGGGGATTGATAACTCAAATGAATGTTGAATTTTTGTGTACCACTGAGGACCCTACCGATACTCTAAAGCATCACCAAACGTTGGCACAAAGCAATTTTAAGACCAAGGTAAGCACGGCGTTTAGACCGGATAAGGCCATTTTCGTTGAAGCGGAGGGCTTTGTTGATTATTTGGAAGAACTTTCGGAAGTTTCCGGGGTTGCCATTAACAGCTTTGCCACCTTGTGCGATGCGCTTGAAAAAAGAATAGCATACTTCCATACCCATGGTTGCAGAATAGCGGATCACGGACTTCCCCATATGTACTTCACTTTCTTCAAGGAACACGATTTGAACACTGTGCTTAACAAGAGGTTTGATAATAAAACTATCAGCAATAATGAAATGGATTCCTTTAAGTGTGCTATTCTCATGTTTCTTTCGCGGAAATATCATGAGTATGGTTGGGTACAACAATTTCATTTAGGGGCTTTAAGAAACAATAATAACAGGATGCTGGCCCAATTGGGACCTGATACCGGTTGGGATTCTATAGGGGATTGGCAACAAGCGGAAGCTTTATCCAAGTTTTTAAATGAGCTGGATACCCATGACCAGCTATGTAAGACCATCATCTATAATATCAATCCAAGGGATAATGAGATGATGGCGAGTATGATCGGTAATTTTAACGACGGTTCTATCCGAGGAAAGGTCCAGTTTGGGTCCGGGTGGTGGTTCCTTGATCAAAAGGATGGTATGGAAAAGCAGATGAACGCCCTATCCAATATAGGGCTGTTAAGTTGCTTTATTGGGATGTTGACGGATTCAAGGAGCTTTCTATCCTTTCCACGTCATGAGTACTTTAGAAGAATTTTGTGCAATCTTATTGGAAGGGATATTGCCAATGGGGAGCTCCCTAAAGACACGAAATGGTTGGGCAAAATGGTACAGGACATAAGTTATAATAATGCAAAGGAATATTTTAATATTTAAAACAATTTTCAATCTAAATTCAAAATGAAAAAAGTAGTAACCTTTGGTGAAATTATGTTGCGGTTGTCACCACCCGGTTTTTTAAGGTTCTCACAGGCCAATGAGTTCGAGGTGGTCTATGGTGGGGGAGAATCCAACGTAGCCGTTTCTTTGGCCAATTATGGCGTTCCTGTGGAGTTTGTGACCCGCTTGCCCAAGAACGATATTGGGGAGTGTGCGTTAATGGAAATGCGAAAAAGAGGGGTAGGCACCAATAAGATTGTGTACGGTGGGGACCGTTTGGGTATCTATTTTTTGGAAACCGGGGCGGTTAGCCGTGGAAGTAAGGTGATATATGATAGGGCACATTCCGCAATTGCGGAGATTGAACAGGGCATGATCGATTGGGACGATGTTTTTGAAGGGGTAGAATGGTTCCATTGGACGGGTATAACCCCCGCGATTTCCCAAGGTGCCGCCGATGTTTGTCTGGAGGCCGTGAAAGCTGCTGATAGAAAAGGAATTACTATTTCTACGGATTTAAATTATCGTGCAAAGTTGTGGCAGTATGGGGGCGACCGTGAAAAGATAATGACGGAACTTACTTCCTATTGTGATATTATCTTAGGAAACGAAGAGGATGCCGAAAAGCATTTTGGTATATATCCGGAAGGTTTGGATGTCCATAAAGATGGGGCAGACGTAAAGGCCGAAGCTTTCCTGTCCGTATGCAAGCAGATGATGAAGAAATTTCCCAAAGCCAAAAAGGTCATTACAACCTTAAGAGGTTCCATATCCGCCTCCCACAATACATGGGCAGGGGTACTTTGGGACGGTAGCACAATGTACGAGACCAGACAGTACCAGATAACGGATATTGTAGATAGAGTCGGTGGGGGCGATTCCTTCATGGGCGGACTGATCTATGGTTTGATGAAGTATGAAGGCGATGACCAGACCGCATTGGACTTTGCCGTTGCGGCATCCTGCTTAAAACATACGATCAAGGGAGATGCCAACTTGGTAACGGTCGATGAGGTCGAAAAGCTCATGGGAGGAGATGCTTCCGGTAGGGTAGCTAGATAGGCCTGCACAAACCCCTCCAAAAGAGTAAGATCAAAAGATTTATGTTTAAAATCGAGTATTAATAGTTAAAAAAATGGAAGTCCTTCCCTTAGGGAAGGATTTAGGATGTGCTTATGGCAAAATATTCAAGATTGGAAGTGGCTGCGGTCATGAAGGAAACAGGCATGGTGCCGTTGTTTTATCACGCAGATATAGAATTAGGGAAAAAAGTACTGGAGGCCTGTTATAAGGGCGGGGCACGTCTTATGGAGTTTACCGCCAGGGGGGACTTTGCCTTTGAGGTTTTTTCCGAGTTGAACAAGTATGCACTTAAGGAACTACCCGGAATGATCATGGGTGTTGGTTCCATTACAGATGCCGCCGCTGCCAGCATGTTCATGCAAATGGGAGCTAACTTTATAGTTACTCCTTCACTGCGGGAGGATATCGCCCTTGTCTGTAATAGAAGAAAGGTACTTTGGTCTCCAGGTTGTGGTTCATTGACTGAAATCAATAGGGCGGAGGAATTAGGTTGCGAAATTATAAAGTTGTTTCCTGGGTCCACGTATGGCCCAGGTTTTGTAAAGGCAATCAAAGGGCCCCAACCTTGGACCAGCATCATGCCCACAGGTGGGGTAAGCACCGATGAGGGTAACCTGAAAGGTTGGTTCGACGCCGGGGTGACCTGTGTAGGAATGGGTTCACAGCTCATTGGCAAGGAGGTCCTGGCAAATAAGGATTTTGATGGACTTACTAAAACGGTCAAGGATACTTTGGTCCTTATCAAATCCATAAGAATCGCAGATTCTTAGAGGGAATTCCAGGTATATATTACTATTTTGATGAAATTATTGTATTCGGCACTCTATTTCCAAAATTAGATAGTGCGTTTTACTAAGGAATTGTTGTCCTTATCCAAATGAATTACCAAAAGATTATTATAAGGCTTTCGCAGTGTCTTGAAAAAAACTATCCATAGAATTTTATGCAAAGACTAAATAGGGAATTTAATATTAGCTTGAAGAACTTACCCATAAAAGTCGTCCAGTTTGGGGAGGGTAATTTTTTGCGTGCGTTTGTGGATTACGCATTTGAGGTTTTAAACGATAAGGCCGACTTCAATGCCGGTGTGGCCGTGGTGCAACCTATTGAAAAAGGTATGGTTTCCTTGCTCAACGAGCAGGACGGATTGTATACATTGTTTACAAATGGTATTAGGGATGGGGCTGAGGTTCAGGAAAAGATTCTTGTTCAAAACATTGTCAAAGGAATCAACCCCTACGAAACGTTTAATGCCTTCATGTCATTAGCAAGGGAGAAGGAACTAGAGTTTGTTATTTCCAATACCACGGAGGCCGGAATCAGCTTTGATGAAAATGATACGCAGGAAATGCAGCCTCCCAATTCATTTCCGGGAAAGTTGACACTATTTCTATATGAGCGATTTCAGTATTTTAAGGGAAGCAAGGATTCAGGGCTTACTATTATTCCATGCGAGTTGATCAATTACAACGCAGATACCTTAAAGACCATTATCCTAAAATATATAAGCCTATGGGGGCTTTCTGGGGACTTTAAACACTGGGTGCTGAATGCCTGTACTTTTCATAATACTTTGGTAGATAGAATTGTGCCGGGCTATCCAAAGGATGATATTGAAGAATATGATGGTCAGTTGAATTATAAGGATAGATTGATTGTCAGTGCCGAAGCCTTTTTCCTATGGGTAATAGAGGGCGATGCTAACTTAAAGGAGAAACTACCATTTCATAAGACGGATTTGGATGTACACATTGTACCAGATATGCAACCGTATAGAACAAGAAAGGTAAGGATATTGAACGGGGCACATACGGCGATGGTGCCTTTGGGATTGCTTTATGGTAATGAAACTGTAAAGGATACGGTGGACGATTCTTTCACAGGTGCCTTTATTCGCTCCCTTATATTCGAGGAAGTAATTCCTACGTTGGAAATGGACAAAAGGGAATTGGAGGATTTTGCCAATGATGTTTTTGACCGCTTCCGAAATCCGTTTATCAAACATCAATTATCTAGCATCGCGTTAAATTCCATCTCCAAGTTTAAGGTTAGAGTCCTCCCTAGTTTGTTGAGCTATGTTCAATTAAAAAAAGGGTTACCCTTAAAAACGGTTTTTGCCTTTGCTTGTTTAATCCGATTTTATCATGGCCAATGGAAGGAAGTGGATTTGCCATTGAATGACGATAAGGCGATTGTTGATAATTTTAAAAAGCTCTGGGATCTGCCCAACCTGTCGAGCACGGTTCGTGAGGTATTGGGCAATATTGACTATTGGGAAACCAATTTAAACAACGTGGACGGCCTTCCCGAAGCCATTGAAATGGCCTTAAATCATTTGGAAGCAAATGGCGTAGAGGAGGGATTCAAGAGATTTATGGACCGCTATAAATAAAAGCATGATGCAGCAGATGATCAAAGTACATAAAGAGGACAATGTCGGCATAGCCCTGGCGGACTTAACCCAAGGCGAGGTGATACATTTTGAAGGCCATGACATTACCATCTTAAATCCTACCAAGGCAAAACATAAAATAGCCATCCAGGATTTAAAGGAGGGAGACAGCGTTTTTATGTACGGGGTTATAGTAGGCAGGGCTCTCCACTTCATACAAAAAGGAGGGCTTTTAACCACGGAAAATGTAAAGCATCAGAGTGCGGAAGTACAAGGAAGAACGGATAGGTATACTTGGAACCCTCCCGATATTTCCCAGTGGAAGGAACGAACTTTTTTGGGGTATCACAGGCCAGATGGCCAGGTGGGCACCCAAAATGTATGGCTGTTCTTTCCCTTGGTGTTCTGTGAAAATAGAAATATTGAGATACTAAAGGATACCTTTGAAAAGGAATTGGCCATTGGAAAAATAAGTAATCAAAGACAACTTTTAAGGCGGCTTATACTCGGCAATGACCTCAGTGACAATAAAGCAGATACTACGACGGGTGAACGAACTTTTGAAAATATAGAGGTTAAATTCATAACGCATCAAGGTGGTTGCGGTGGTATTCGTCAAGATTCGGAAACTTTGGCCAAATTATTGGCAGGGTATATCAAAAATCCCAATGTGGCGGGAGCTACGGTCTTAAGCCTGGGATGTCAAAATTTACAGATAAACCTTTTAACGGAGGCCTTAAAATCCTTGGACCCTAATCTACAGAAACCCGTATTGATCTATGAGCAACAGCAATTGGGAACCGTAGAGGATATGTTGAATATTATCATCAAGGAATCTTTTGAAGGAATTAAGGAAGCAAACAACATTCAAAGAAAACCTGCTCCCCTTTCCAAATTGAAAATGGGACTGGAATGTGGGGGTTCCGATGGATTTTCCGGAATTTCGGCAAACCCGGCACTTGGATATGCCTCTGATCTATTGGCCGCTTTGGGAGGTTCTCCCATCCTTTCTGAATTTCCTGAGTTATGCGGGGTAGAACAGGAGCTGGTGAACAGATGTGTAAATGACGAGGATGCCGATCGTTTTATGCAATTGATGAAGGCCTATGAGAATTCCGCGGAACGGGTGGGGTCTGGCTTTGATATGAACCCTTCGCCGGGAAATATCAAGGACGGTCTCATCACGGATGCAATGAAGTCGGCCGGCGCAGCCAAAAAAGGGGGCACATCCCCAATTAACGGGGTGTTGGATTATGGTGAATATGTAGTGCGACCAGGACTGAATTTACTTTGTACTCCAGGAAATGATGTAGAAAGCACTACGGGAATGGTAGGGTCCGGAGCCAATGTTGTAGTTTTTACAACAGGTTTGGGAACACCTACGGGCAACCCGATTGCTCCGGTAATCAAGGTGTCCTCCAATACGGATTTGGCAAAGAAAATGCCCGATATCATCGACATAGACACGGGGGCCGTTATACGGGCAGAGAAATCCATTGAAGAAATGGGAGAGGAAATTTTGGAATACGTCATTCAGGTGGCCAGCGGTGAGGTGAACGCCAAGGCAGATATTTTGGGTCAGGATGATTTTATTCCATGGAAACGTGGTATCTCCTTATAAATTTGCAAAATCTTGCGGGAATACCGCGATAAGCTCTATTACAATCCTTAATTTTAGGGGTAGTTTACAAAATTTAAGGAAAAAGTATATCTAATGAGTAGCGATATGACATATTATCAGGCCATAAACCCGGCAACTGGGCAAAAATTGGAAGGCGAATTCAAAAATTCAACATGGAAGGATGTGGACCAAGCGGCCAAAAATGCCGCCACGGCCTTTCAAGTATATAGGAAGTTGGACAATGAGACGAAGGCGGAATTTCTTGAAGAAATTGCCAATGAAATCCTCGCGTTAGGGGACGCATTATTGGAACGCTGCCATTTGGAAACCGCATTGCCTTTGGGCCGACTCACAGGGGAACGAGGAAGGACCATGAACCAGTTACGTTTGTTTGCCAGTGTTGTAAGGGAAGGTTCTTGGGTAGATGCCCGTATAGATTTGGCCCAACCCAATAGGGAACCCTTGCCAAAATCGGACATACGGCACATGTTGATACCGCTAGGACCAGTGGCGGTCTTTGGGGCCAGTAATTTTCCATTGGCATTTTCAACCGCCGGTGGGGATACGGCTTCAGCTTTGGCCGCAGGTTGTCCTGTGGTCTATAAAGGTCATCCGGCGCACCCGGGAACTACGGAACTGATTACCGGAGCCATCCAGAAGGCCATTACAAAAATTGGTTTGCCAGAAGGTGTTTTCTCTATGGTTCAGGGAACCTCTATTGAAGTTGGTGAAAACCTGGTCAAACATGAGGATATTAAAGCGGTAGGTTTTACAGGTTCTTATAATGGAGGTATGGCGATATTCAATTATGCAAATACCAGGCCAGTTCCAATTCCGGTCTTTTCTGAAATGGGAAGCACAAACCCTATGTTCATATTGCCAGGGGCACTAAAAGACAGGGCATCACAATTGGCGCAAGGTTATTCCAATTCCCTCAATATGGGTGTAGGCCAATTTTGTACCAATCCCGGGCTTAGTTTCTATCCAAAAGGGGAGAGGTCCAATAAATTCTTGGAGGTCCTTTCCAATCAGATTAAATCTACGGAGGCCGCCACCATGCTTACCGCAGGTATTCAATCGGCATACAAAAAGGGCTTGGATGCGCTTTCCGCTACACAAGATTTGGAAATAATAGGTGAGGGAAAATTGCCTAGTGACAGCATTGGCGTCAGTTCCAAAGTCTTTAAGACGACAATGGACACATATCTAAAAAATAGCAAACTCTCAGAAGAAAATTTTGGTCCTTCTTCCATTGTAGTGGAAGCTGCCACAAAAGAGGATCTTTTAAAGGCAGCACGTGAACTGGAAGGTCACCTAACGGCTACCGTTCACGCCACTGAAGAGGATTTGGAGAACTATGCCGAGCTGTTTGAAATTCTTGAGCAGAAAGTGGGCCGAGTTCTGGTAAACGGTTATCCAACAGGGGTGGAGGTTTGCCATTCCATGGTGCATGGCGGGCCATTTCCAGCTACAACGGCTCCAAGTTCTACATCCGTAGGAACCAATGCAATTAAAAGGTTCGTTAGGCCAGTTTGCTATCAGGATTATCCAGAAAGTCTGCTTCCCGTTGAACTTAAAAACGACAACCCTTTACATATCTGGAGATTGGTCGATGGAGAATTTTCCCAAAAATCCATTTAGGTCTTATGCATTGCATTGACCTTTGATTTTTTAATAAATCATATTCCAAATAATGTTACGGGCAGTAAATACTGCCCGTAATATCTTTTAGAGACTTCTCATTTGACTAAATTCAAGTGCCATTGTTTACTTGAATTCGAGTATTCCTTTTTACTTTATTTTAAAACGAAGCAGGTTCAAGTTGATTTTCAGTCACTTCACTTTACTATTTCAAAATGGGCAATACTTCAGCCCTACATTTGTCCTGTAAATGATTCAAAAAAAATTTTATCATTAAAAATAAATATCATGAATAAATTAAGTGTTTTACTAGGAATGGCAATTTTGGGAGTTTTATTGATTTCGGCGAAAGCCAATCCTAATTGTGTGGATACAAATCACGATCCGCATAAGGCCAAATACAATCCCTTTGCAGAAGGTTTGCAAATTGCCATGGAGTCCGCCAATTTGGATGCCAGCGAGATTGTTGTCTTGAAGAACGAGGAAGAGTTGGATTTAGGCTTTGATACTTCGCAATACCTGCCATTAGGTTTTAATGCCTATGAAGGAATGGAATTGGATGTAAAGGATATTGTTGTTCTAGAAGCCGAGGAAGAAGTGGATTTAGGTTTTGACGTATCCAAATATCTTCCGGAAAATTTTGACGCATATGCGAAATAGGTGGTTGATTGTTGTTAGTTAGCTCCTTTTAATAGGCCTTCATTAAATTGGGGGCCTATCCTCCATGAATAACCTCTTTGTGCCCAACCAACCAAAATTAATGTACATTTGAAACCTTACGATTCATGCAATATAGTATCATGCTAAAGCCGGTTAAAATAGGTCAGATTCTGAAGATCTCTTTGCTTTTGGCCTTGTTGATATCCCTACCAAGGTCTATTTATATCTATAATATGTTATCCGATGGCAACCTGGAACTTTCCAGGGACCTGTTGATAGACTTTTTAGGAAGATATGTGTTTTTTGTGGTTTTCTCCTGGATCATGCTGCAGTTCAATACGAATACCGTATACTTATATTTTAAGGAATCCCCCAGACTTGGGGTCATGTTATCGATACTCGTTAACATCCTCATTCTAATACTGTTTCTAAACCTCTTCAATTATTTGTTTCCTTTTATTACCGGTCAGGAAATGGATGATAGGGCCAGGGGTTTCAGTAATTTCAATTATACGGTATTGATGGTGGTCCTTTTCTTTATTGCGAGGGTATTGCGCTTGCAAACAGACCAACAGGAAAGCAAATTGGAGAACGAACGGCTTAAACAGCAGAATTTGCAGAGCGAGTTGGCCGCTTTAAAAAATCAGATAGATCCCCATTTTCTGTTCAATTCCCTAAACTCGCTTACCTCATTGATCAGGGACAATAAACCGGCAACACAGTTTGTGAACAAACTTTCCCATATGTACCGATATATTCTTCAAAGCGGGGACTCCAACTTGGTGACCGTCAGGGAAGAATTGAAATATTTGGAAAGTTATGCCTATCTCATTGAAACGCGGTATAGGGATCGGTTTAAACTGAATATAGAGATCAACGAGGCGTATCTGGATGAAAAATTGCCGCCCATGGCCCTTCAACTGTTGGTAGAGAATGCGGTAAAGCACAATGAGATATCCGCTTCGCACCCGCTCAAAGTGGACATCGTTCAAAGGAATGGGTCTATTTTTGTAGAGAACGTTATCAGGCCTAGGACGAATTTGGCGGATGGAACAAAGAACGGATTGATAAATTTGAAAAAACGATTTGGCCTGCTTCTAAAACAGGAATTGATCATTAGAGAGGATAATGATATATTTAGTGTAGAATTACCCTTGTCAAAATAGTCATGAAACCTAAAGGAAGAGAATCAAAAATTTAAACGAGTGAAGGTAATCATAGTAGAGGACGAATTGGCGGCAAGCGAAAACTTGGCCTATCTGCTTCAAAGCATGGATGAAACCATTGAAGTGGAAAAGGTCTTGGAATCCGTGACCGATGCGGCGGATTTTTTATCCAGACCCTACAAGGCATCCCTTATTTTTATGGACATCCATCTGGCGGACGGACTTTCCTTTGAAATTTTTGAAAAAGTCGAGGTTACTACGCCCATTATTTTTACCACGGCATATGATCAATACGCATTAAAGGCCTTTAAGGTCAACAGTATAGACTATTTATTGAAACCTATCGATGAAGAGGAGCTTTTAGAGGCAATCAAAAAATTCAAAAGCCGAACCCTGGATACGGGTATAGACAAACAACAGATAAATAGCCTATTGGGACTAATAAGAGGAGGGGCGAAGAATTATAGGGAGACATTTTTGGTGAGCCATCGCGATCAGCTCATTCCATTAAAAACGGATAACATAGCCTATTTTAGAATTGACACGGGTATTGTCAAAGGAATTACCTTGGATAATCAATCCTATGTCATGGATAACAAATTGGAAGAAATTGAAGAAGAATTGGATCCTTCCAAGTTTTATAGGATCAATAGGCAGTTTATTGTAAAAAAGGATGCTTTGGAGAGCATCAAGTACTATTTTAACGGTAAGCTTATTGTAACCCTTACACCTTCTTGTGAGGAAAAGGTGGTAGTGAGCAAGGCAAAGGCCACTGCCTTTAAAAACTGGGTCAACTCCTAATAGATATTTGCTGTCGACAAACCTTTTTTCTTATTGTATCTTTGAGTAAGCACCTATTGAGATATTTGAGTGATGTCAAAGAAAAAAGTAGCACCTCTTTTCGAAGAATTTCCTCCCGTTTCCGCCAAAGCTTGGAAGCAGAAAATCCAGTATGACTTAAAGGGAGCCGACTATAATGAGGAATTGGTATGGAAATCCAGGGAGGGAATCCATGTAAAACCCTTTTATCACAGGGAAGACTTGGTGGAACCCTGCCTCTCAACGGATTCCGAAAAGACATGGAAAATAGGGCAGTCCATATATGCTGGGAATGCTAAGGCTGCCAACAAAAGAGCCCATACATTATTGGGAAATGGTGTGGAGGTACTTCATGTTAACATTCCCAATGAAGAGGTACAGTTTCAGGAAATTATAAAGAATATTGATTTGGAGAACATCCCTGTTTCCATTCAGTTCAATTACTTATCGACTTCCTATGTAGAGTCACTGCTCAAGTCCGTTGGAAATTTAAAATCGAAAGTTCATTTACATATCGATATCATAGGGAATTTGGCACGTACTGGAAATTGGTTCCATAACCTATCAAAAGATCATGAAATTCTGGAGCTACTTATAAAAACCGAAGCAAAGAATCTTTTGAGCGTTGACACCACGTTGTATGAAAATGCCGGGGCGGATATTGTGCAACAACTTGGATATGGTCTTGCCCATGTCCATGAATATGTTCAGCATTTGAATAACAAGGGCCTTTTAAAAAACTTGGAAAAAATCGATTTTAAAGTGGCCATTGGGGGTAACTATTTCTTTGAGATAGCCAAATTGAGGGCATTACGGCTACTTTGGGCTACTTTGATGGACGATTATGATATCAAGGCGGATTGCCACATAGTCGCCGAACCTTCTCGAAGGAACAAAACCCTGTACGATTACAATATGAATATGGTTAGAACCACTTCAGAATGCATGAGCGCAATTCTTGGTGGTGCACAGGTAGTTTTCAATCACGCTTACGATAAAATATACCATAAGGACAATGCTTTTTCTAGCCGTATCGCCTTAAACCAGTTATTGATCTTAAAGGAGGAAGCTTATTTCGATAAGGTGAAAAATGCAGCCGATGGGGCCTATTATATGGAGTCCCTCACCCGCCAATTGGCCGAAAAGGCATTGATTTTATTTAAATCCGTTGAAAAGGAAGGAGGATTCCTAAGGCAGTTAAAAACAGGAGCAGTTCAGCAAAATATCAGGGAAGCCGCTAACAGACAACAGGAGCAATTTAACCAAAGAAACGAAGTGCTTGTGGGCACCAATAAATTTGTAACCGGTTCCGATGCGATGAAGACTCATTTGGAACTGTATCCCTTTGTAAAGACTGCGCCCAGGAAAACCTTGATTGAACCTATTATCGAATCGCGGTTGGCGGAAGCCATGGAACAAAAAAGGTTGAAGGATGAGTAGAAGGGACGTACAGCATATCAGTCTTAAACTAAGAAGAATCAATAATGACTCCTCAAAAGAACCGCTTGATGAATTTGAGACTGCAGAGGGAATACCGTTGAAGCGAACGTATTCGGAAAGCGATCTGGACCTATTGGAACACTTGGACTTCCCTGCCGGATTACCTCCTTTTTTACGAGGTCCCTATGCAACGATGTATGTTCAAAAACCATGGACCATCAGGCAGTATGCCGGTTTTTCAACGGCGGAGGAGAGCAACGCATTTTACAGAAGAAATTTGGAAGGAGGGCAAAAGGGCTTATCAGTAGCCTTTGATCTTCCTACCCATAGAGGTTATGATAGTGACCATGAAAGAGTGGTAGGTGACGTAGGCAAGGCCGGAGTTGCCATTGATTCCGTGGAGGATATGAAGGTCTTGTTCGATGGAATTCCGTTGGATAAAATGTCGGTTTCCATGACCATGAACGGTGCCGTAATTCCTGTTATGGCCTTTTACATTGTGGCTGCCGAGGAGCAAGGTATTTCCAAGGAGCAATTGACGGGAACCATCCAAAACGATATCCTGAAGGAATTTATGGTTCGCAACACCTATATCTATCCACCAGGGCCATCCATGCGTTTGGTAGCTGATATATTCGAATATACCAGTCAAAACATGCCCAAATTCAACAGCATCAGTATTTCCGGATATCACATGCACGAAGCGGGTGCCCCGGCCCATATGGAATTGGCCTATACCTTGGCAGACGGTTTGGAGTATATTAGGACAGGTTTGGAGGCAGGTCTCAATATAGATGATTTTGCACCAAGGCTCTCCTTCTTTTGGGGTATTGGAATGAACCATTTCATGGAAATAGCCAAGTTACGGGCCGGAAGAATACTTTGGGCCAAATTGGTAAAGAAGTTCAGTCCACAAAATGTAAAGTCCTTAATGTTGAGAACCCATTGTCAAACCAGTGGGTGGAGTTTAACGGAACAGGATCCTTTCAATAATGTAGCCAGGACCACCATAGAGGCCATGGCCGCGGTGTTTGGAGGAACGCAAAGTCTACATACCAATGCCTTGGATGAAGCGATAGCATTGCCTACCGATTTTTCGGCAAGAATTGCACGGGAAACCCAATTATTTCTGCAGGAAGAAACCAAAATTACCAAGACCGTTGATCCTTGGGCAGGCAGTTATTACCTAGAATCTTTGACCGATGAATTGGCACATAAGGCTTGGAAGCTTATTGAGGAAGTGGAGGAACTTGGCGGAATGACCAAAGCGATTGAGGCCGGAATTCCCAAAATAAGGATCGAGGAGGCAGCGGCCAAAAAACAGGCCCGCTTGGATAGTGGCAAAGATGTTCTCGTAGGGGTCAACAAATATCGTCTGAAACAGGAGGATAACCTGAGTATTTTGGAGGTTGACAATGAAAAGGTACGAATCCAGCAAATAGATCGGTTGACTACATTGAAGGCACAACGTAATGAAGAACAAGTACGTCAGATATTGAATCGTATCACTAATGCTGCAATAGATTCCCTTGAAAAAAACAAAAAGCGCGATAATTTACTAGCTTTAGCGGTAGAAGCGGCAAGGTCAAGGGCTACCTTGGGCGAAATCAGTCAGGCACTTGAGGTAGCTTATGGTAGGCATACCGCAACCAATAATACCATTTCGGGCGTGTATTCCAAAGAAATCAAACAAGACGATAGTTTTAAAAAGGCCGTCCGCATGGCAGATGAATTGGCGGAGCAAGAAGGGCGACGCCCTCGGATTATGGTAGCCAAAATGGGGCAGGACGGACACGATCGCGGGGCTAAGGTGGTGGCTACGGCCTATGCCGATATTGGTTTTGACGTGGATATAGGTCCCCTTTTCCAAACACCAAAGGAAGTTGCCAAACAGGCGGTGGAGAATGATGTTCATGTTTTAGGGATCTCATCCTTGACAGCGGGACATAAAACCCTGGTGCCGGCCGTTATTGAGGAACTTAAGGCATATAATAGAGGTGACATACTTGTCGTGGTGGGAGGTGTCATTCCCAAACAGGACTATGCATTCCTAAAGGAAAAAGGAGTTACCGCCATTTATGGGCCTGGAACTAAAATTAGCGAGGCCGCAATCGAAATACTGGAAATTTTACTGAAGAATATATAATAAAAAAAGGGACCATAACTATGGTCCCTTTTTACTGTTTTCAATAAAGTATTAAGCAGTAGCTACTTTCCCAGAATTCTTATTCTTCATCCAAAAATACAGGATAACGAACATTACAACGGCCAAGGCAGGGAAAATGGTTATTGTACGCATGGTTTCCTGTCCGGCCACGAGTTCCAATTCATCACCTGTTAGTCCTGTAGCGGCTACTTTTTCTAGGTCGGAATCTATCCACATACCTGTAATAGGTTGGAAGATTGTTTGGGAAAACATCCCCACTGCACCAATGATGGACATACCCAAGGCACCACTCTTTGGTATTTTATCTGCCACAAAACCAATCATATTCGGCCAAAAATAAGCGACGCCCAAAGCAAAAAAGATAGCGGCTACATAAGCCATGGCTCCCGTTTGCGTACTGAAGAGATACACGCCTATCGTAGCCAATACGGCAGACCCCAATAGTACGCCCGTTTGGTCGAATTTTTTCACCATATCACCTCCAAAGTATCTGGCCACGGCCATAATACCGGTCACAAGGGCCAAGATAAGCATAGGCTGTGCTCCACTCTTCGCTAGAATAATGCTCGACCATTGTTGTGGAATGAATTCTGAGGCGGCGGTAAGTGCCATACAGATGATCATAAAAATGAATAAAGGAGAAATCATAGCTTTCAGATTGCCACTCAAAGTGGCACCTTCTTCTACTTTTGCCTTTGGCCATGACTGCCCTAAAAATAAATACCCGTAGATGAGTGTAGGAATTACGATGACCCAAATTTGGGTTTCCCAACTCAACCCAGCGTCCGTCATAAATTTTGAAATCAAACTACCAATTACAATTCCTCCAGGGAACCACATGTGGAACCTGTTCATCATGGTACTCATTCTAGTTCCTTGATAAGCATCCGCGATCATTGGGTTACAAGCGGCTTCCGTACATCCGTTACCAAGTCCTATCAATAAGGTTGAAATAAGGAGTCCAATATAACTTCCTGAATATATAGTGAGAATAATTCCTACGGCGTGTGCAAAAAAAGCAAAATTCATAATGGCCTTACCACCTACCTTATGGTAAATCAACCCTCCAATGACCATGGAAATTGGGAATCCCAAAAACCACATGGAGTTAATAAATCCCAATTGTTCTGCAGAAAGACTTAATTCCTCTCCTAATTGAGGCAAAATACCAGCTCTAATACTAAAGGAAAAGGCTGTAGTAATCAATGCGAAACAACTTGCATAGAACAATCTGTTAGCATTCACGTTTGAAGTTGCTGTTGAACTCGTCATATTTGTTGGTTTTATTAATTGATTTTTGGTTAGTACGCTAAGCTAATAAAAATGCGATAATTTCTCTTGTTTTTTATGAAAATCATAGTTTAGGTGTGTTTTAATATAGGATAATGAAGATTCTTTAGAGGGTAAGTGAATTTTCAAATGTAATAAAACAGCCCAATCTCTTATTTGTAAACTACATACGTATAGAGTACCTTGGAACACAATCCATAATTTAGATTCAAGTATATGAAACAAATTTTGCCTATCATTTTTATGTGTTTAGTAGTGGGCTGTAAAAATGAAATGCCCAAAAATGAAATTGAAAAACTTCCTTTGGATGAGAATTACGATCCGGAAGCGAATTTAAATCGATTAGGCATTGAATTAAGGTCCATAGGAAAGCCCGTAGCCAACTATGTACATGCAGTACGAACTGGAAATTTGCTTTTTCTTGCCGGAAAAGGTCCTCGACAGTCAAATGGAGAGAACGTCGTAGGGAAGTTGGGTTTGGATTTAACGGTGGAAGAAGGCTACAATGCAGCTAGGGAGGCGGCCATCAATCAGTTGTCCGTGCTAAAGGAAGAGCTTGGTGATTTACGTAAGGTTAAGCGTATTGTAAATGTAAAGGGTATGGTGAATGCAGTTCCGGAATTTACTGAACAATCCAAGGTTATCAATGGCTATTCAGATCTTATGGTCGAGGTTTTTGGTGAAAAGGGAAAACATTCAAGGGCGGCCGTAGGAATGGGTTCCTTACCTGGTAATATGTCGGTGGAGGTAGAAATGGTTGTCGAGATATATGAGTAATGTACTTCAATATATGCTATTGATCCAATGGAGATAACAACAGTGCATCCTCACAAAAGCGAATTAGGTGAAGGTCCTTTCTGGGATGGCCAAAAGAAGGCCATTTGTTGGGTGGATATTTTGAATGGTCATATTCATGAATATGCTGTATATACCGATGAATACAAACGGTATTTGACCAAAAAAATGGTGGGATGTGCTGCAATATGTAGGGACCAAAATTTTGTTCTGGCCACTACGGAAGGCATCGGTTTTTTGAACAGGGAATCTGGAGCGATAACCTATGCGGACCATCCGGAAAAGGATGTAGCGGGAAATAGATTCAACGATGGTAAGTGCGATCCAGCGGGTAGATTTTGGGTGGGCAGCATGGCCCTTTCCGAAGCTACTGGAGCAGGCTCCGTATATATGTTCGAGAATGGTCGAAGTAGTAAGAAAATAGGAAATACGACCATTTCCAATGGAATGGCTTGGAATGCAGATCATACAATATTATATTTTATCGATACGCCCACTAGATCGGTGATGGCCTATGATTACGCCATAGAAAATGGTACAATTTCAAAGGGTAGGGTGGTCATTTCTATAGACGTAAAGGAAGGGTTTCCTGATGGTATGACCATCGATTCCGAAGGTATGCTCTGGATCGCCCATTGGGGCGGTTGGCAAGTGACTCGTTGGAATCCAGAAACCGGGACTTTATTGTTTAGAATTAAACTTCCCGCGGCAAAAATCACCTCTTGTACCTTTGGAGGAAAGGATTTAAGGGATTTGTACGTAACCTCTGCAAAAGTAGATTTGACAGAGGAAGAACTAAAAAACCAGCCTTTGGCGGGTTCACTATTTGTGATACGAAATAGTGGGTACCAAGGTGTCCCTGGATTTTTATATAAATTTTAGTAGCTGTTACAGTTTATGAGTATTTTCAAAGAACTTAATTCAGAACTTAAAAAGCATGGAATTAAGGATATAGAAGTTAATGGGCAAACCCATGGTCCACTGACACGATTGGTAAGTTCGAAAATGTCGCATAGTCCCTATGTAGATATTTTGACAAAATATCTTGAAAAACTTAAGGGAAACAAGGCTGAAAGGGACGTGTCCATTTGTGCGATGTAAGTATTCAATAGGCTGCTTTATTAAATTGAATAGTTAAAAGATGAGACTTAAAAACAAGATTGCATTGGTAACGGGTGCCGGTAAAGGTATCGGGAAGGAAATAGCGGAAGGGTTTGCTGCCGAGGGTGCTAAGGTAATCATTAACGATTTGCCTAATGCCGAGTATGCCAAGAAAGTGGTTGAAGACATCAAAAAAAAGGGAGGTAGCGCGGATTTCTATCAAACGGATGTGTCCAAGGTGGAGAATATTCGAAAGATGTTCTCCTTTATAGAAGAAAAATATGGAAAACTGGATGTGTTGGTCAACAATGCCGGTATAACGGGTTGGAGCGATTTCTTTGATACCGAGGAAGTTTTATTTGATAAGGTCATCAATCTGAATGTTAAAGGCACCTTGTTCTGCGCCATTGAGGCGGCGAAATTGATGAAAAAAAATAATAAGGGTGGCAGTATTATCAATATATCCTCCATATGTTCGGTATTGAGTGTGAAAAACCTTATTTGCTATTCTACAAGTAAAGGGGGTATTGAGGCCATGAGCAAACAAATGGCGGTTGAACTGGCGCCGTACAATATTAGGGTGAACACTTTTGGACCGGGTCCAATAAACACAGAACGAAACTTGAACGAGGATCCTGAATATAAGGAAAATTGGGGTCGAGTTGTGCCTATGAAAAGAACTGGCGAACCTGAAGAAATGATTGGCCCCGCCCTATTTTTAGCTTCGGATGAATCTAGTTATGTAACGGGCCAATTATTTTATGTGGATGGCGGATGGAGTGTTCAGGGAAAGTTCGCAGAGGATAGTATGGATAGTCAGCTGAAGAATAGTGGGGCTAAAAAATAAAACCTATCATTCAATGGATAACAACAAAATTAAAGGGACAAATCTATGGGTCTTCCCTTTTATTCAAAGTAGCCTTGGCAAGAGATAACTACGTTGTTCTTTTGTGTCTCATGCTGAAAATGCATATAGATAGCTATCGCATTACAAACCTTAACAAAAAAAGGACCAGCAAGCTGTCCTTTTTTAATTTTCGGTTGTAACACCTTCGGTACATCCATATGCATTTATTTGTAGCCTCGGCAAGAATCGAACTTGCATCTAAAGTTTAGGAAACTTCTATTCTATCCATTGAACTACGAGGCCAAATAGGCTGGCAAAAATAGAACTTTTTGTCAATTTTATGCAAAAGGAACTAGATCAATTTCTTTTGGACCATATTTCGTACATGGGTTCGCCCCTGCTATTTTGGCCCGTATGGTGCCAATCACTGCCTTTTAGTTCGTAATTGAACTCAAGACTGGCCCCTACACGATCATTGTCTCGGGAGAAAAACTCAATATTTTCTATATAAACACCGTCCTTAGAGGTAAAACTACCGCCTCCCGTTCCCGAAAACGCCATGGTTTCCGTTTGGAAGGCAATCCATTGAAAACGGCCGTCCATCAAGAATTTCAAGGTTTTTCTAGGGTTTTCTTCGCCTCTACGATCTTGGCCCGTGTCCGGACCCCGGGTAGCAAATAACCATTGACCGTCCAAGTCTTGTTCTAAAGTATCCGTTTTTTCAAAGGTAAAGGTATCATCCATTTGTAAGGTGATATTGTTTCCATGCGCGGAAATGGGAATTTCGAGTTGTTTTACACCGTCCTCTTCAAAATCGGAATTAAATTCAAGTTGCACTTTAAGCATTTCACCGTCAATATTATAAAATCCACCTACTGTCTTGACGAACTCGGCGGGATCAATTTTGTAAACGGATAGTATTAGGTAATCCTTGTCGATTTTGAGCTCATGTTGGTTGTTTTCTCTGTCTGAAAGGTAGACTCCAGGGGCAATTTGTGCATTTGCTACGGATATCAGCAAGATAAATACTGCAAAGTATTGTATTTGTACCATTTTACGTTGTATTATCTTCATAGGTTTATTGATTAGTAATGGGTATTAAGATACTGAATATAAATAGTTTGTATATTTAACAGTTCTTAAAAATGGACTCTTTTGAACTTTTTTGGGTCCTTGAACGTATTTTGTTTGAAAACGGTTGTTTTTTCATTTTTTTTGTTTTCATTTGTGCCCTAAAATATGAGGCTAACTCAATGCAAGGCCTAGGCCTTTAGCTGAACATAATGCAATTTGTTTCTATGTTCGGGTTTTTGGGAATTAGGAAGTCAAACCCAAAAATGGCTTATAAGATAAGCAGCCGAATTTTAAAGCTAACTTCCGAAAGTAATCCCTCGATCGTGCAGAGTCAGCACATCTACTTTTTTATACCTACTACCCAAAAACAAATTCTTATTTGATTTGAAAATACATCATGTTTTCTTAACATGAAAAGAGCACATTTAATTAAATATTAAAACGTATTTTCAAACATCAAATATAATTTCTTACATGAATACTAAATATATTGATCTAATAGATCAGACCTATTTTTTTCCCCAGGAGGAGTTTACCTTGGACGGAGACCACTTGAAATTCCATAATATCCCTTTAAACGATTTGGTTGAGGAATATGGAAGTCCCTTGAAATTCACATATCTACCTAAGATATCGGAGAATATTGCGCGTGCCAAGAACTGGTTCGCAAATGCTATTAAAAAGAACGATTATAAGGGCAAGTACCACTACTGTTATTGCACCAAAAGTTCGCATTTTCAGCACGTATTGCACGAAGCGTTAAAAAACGATATCCATATTGAAACATCCTCGGCCTTTGACATCAACATTGTGGAGCAATTGAAAAAGGATGGGAAGCTAAAGGACGATGCCTACGTTATCTGTAACGGTTTTAAACGTGAACAGTATATCGATAATATAGCACGGTTGATAAATAACGGCCATGACAATTGTATTCCAATTATTGATAACTATGAAGAAATAGAACTGTTGTCTGATAGTATTAAGGATACGTTTAAGGTAGGTATTCGTATTGCATCGGAAGAAGAGCCAAAATTTGAATTTTATACATCCAGATTGGGTATCGGCTATAAAAATATAGTGCCATTCTACGAAAATCAGATCAAGGACAATGACAAGGTAGAACTAAAGATGTTGCACTTTTTCATCAATACGGGTATTAGGGACAATGCCTATTATTGGAACGAATTAGTGAAATGTCTCAAAGTATACGTGCGGCTCAAAAAAATCTGTCCGTCCCTAGACAGTTTGAACATTGGTGGCGGTTTCCCAATAAAGAATTCCTTGGCCTTTGAATACGATTACCAGTATATGGTAGATGAGATATTGAACCAGATCAACATAGCATGTGCCGAGGCTGAGGTGCCAGTTCCTAATATTTTTACGGAATTTGGGAGTTTTACCGTGGGCGAAAGTGGCGGTGCCATTTATGAGATCCTCTATCAAAAGCAACAGAACGACCGTGAGAAATGGAATATGATCGATTCTTCCTTCATCACTACCTTGCCCGATACGTGGGCAATTAACAAGCGTTTTATCATGTTGCCCATTAACCGGTGGAACGATGAGTACGAGAGGGTACTTTTGGGAGGGCTTACCTGTGATAGTGACGACTATTACAATAGTGAGCAGAACATGAACGCCATCTATCTACCAAAATATAAAAGGGATAAACCTTTATATATAGGTTTCTTTAATACTGGTGCCTATCAAGAGACCATTGGTGGTTTTGGCGGCTTACAGCACTGCTTGATTCCCCAGCCCAAACATGTTCTGATCAATAAGGATGAAAATGGGGAATTGATAACCACCTTATATAGTCCACAACAGACCGCTGAGGATCTTTTGGAAATTTTAGGGTATGGGGACTATCAAAAAGGGAAAAAGAAAAAATCAACAAAGGTTGAAAAACAGCTTTCAAATTAATTTGTTCTAATTTTAAATCAGATGAGTACATCAAAGAATTATGCAGGTATACCTGACAAATTCGCACAATTGGAAACCGCAAAGGTTATTTTGATTCCGGTGCCTTATGAAGGCACTACGACTTGGGGCAAGGGAACGGTGAACGGACCCAAGGCCTTTTTGGAAGCCTCCGAGAATATGGAGCGCTATGATATTGAGACAGATACCGAGGTGTACGAGCAAGGTATTTATTTGGCCGATGCCATTGAGGGGCATACCTCTCCGGAGGCCATGGTGAACGAAGTCCATAAAGTTACCAAGGACTATATAAAACGAAATAAATTCGTGACCTTGGTAGGTGGGGAGCATTCCATTTCCATAGGTACGATCCGCGCATTTAACGAGTGTTTTGATGACCTCACGGTTTTGCATATAGATGCACATGCAGATTTGAGGGAATCCTATGCCGGTACAAAGTTTAATCATGCCTGCGCTGTTCACGAGGCCAGTCAAACCACCAATTTGGTACAGGTAGGAATCCGTTCCATGGATGCCATAGAAAAGACTTTGATCGATGAGGACAAGACTTTTTTTGCCCATGAGATGGTGGTAGATGAGTATTGGATGGACAAGGTCATCGAGGCAATGACCGATAATGTTTTCATTACTTTTGACCTGGATGCGCTAGATCCTTCGATCATGCCATCTACCGGAACGCCGGAACCAGGGGGACTTTTATGGTACGAGACCTTGGAATTCTTAAAGCGGGTTTTTGAGGAAAAAAATGTGGTAGGCTTTGATTTGGTGGAGCTTTGCCCCAATCCATCTGCTAAATCCTCTGATTTTGTGGCCGCAAAGTTGTATTATAAGATGTTGAGTTATAAGTTTATGGGACAGGACGCTGATGAGGAATATGATAATACCTATGATGTGGACTATAAATCGAACAACAGTTTAAAATTTAATGATGACGAAGAATAAGGGAGCTATCTCCAATTTTATTGAAAAATATTATTTACACTTCAATGCCGCTGCTTTGGTGGATGCCGCCAAAGGGTATGAGGAGCAGCTTAACAATGGGGCCAAGATGTTGGTCTCCTTGGCAGGTGCTATGAGTACTGCGGAATTGGGCAAAATTTTCGCGGAGATGATCCGTCAGGACAAGGTGCAGATCATTTCCTGTACCGGTGCCAACTTGGAAGAGGATATTATGAACTTGGTGGCCCATTCGCACTACAAGCGGGTGCCCAACTACCGTGACCTTACGCCACAACAGGAATGGGATTTATTGGAAAAGGGCTTAAACCGGGTTACGGACACCTGTATTCCAGAGGAGGAAGCCTTCCGTAGATTGCAAAAGCATATTTTTAAGATTTGGAAGGATGCCGATGATAAGGGAGAGCGCTACTTGCCACATGAGTTTATGTACAAAATGTTGCTTTCAGGAGTATTGGAAGAGTATTATGAAATAGATTTGAAGGACTCTTGGATGTATGCCGCTGCTGAGAAAAATTTGCCAATTATATGCCCTGGTTGGGAAGACAGTACCATGGGTAATATATTTGCATCGTATGTGCTAAAAGGGGAGTTGAAGGCCAGCACCATGAAATCGGGTATTGAGTATATGACCTTTTTGGCAGATTGGTATACCGATAATTCAGAAAACGGTATAGGATTTTTTCAAATTGGTGGAGGCATTGCCGGAGATTTCCCCATTTGTGTGGTTCCCATGCTGTATCAGGATATGGAACGCACGGATACGCCTTTTTGGAGCTATTTCTGCCAAATCAGCGATAGCACGACAAGTTATGGTTCCTACTCGGGTGCCGTACCTAATGAAAAGATTACCTGGGGCAAGTTGGATATAGACACCCCAAAATTTATTATAGAAAGTGATGCGACCATTGTTGCACCTTTAATTTTTGCTTATCTTTTGGACTATTAATTATTTATGGACAAGAACGCACATTTAAAAAAAGTCATTGTAGACTTTAAGAAGTTGACCCCCGAAGTTTTGAAGCTTTTAGTGGAGCGCTATCCAGATGGGTACGATGATCGTAACATCATATCCTTTAAAAACGCCCAAGGAGAACGTATTGAGGCAGTGGAGGTCCTAACGGAGGATACCAAATACTTGGTAAAGATCAGTGCCAAGTTGGAGTATACCATGGAAAACTACGATGAGGACGACTACGAGGATTTTGCTGACGATGATCCAGATGCAATCATGGAACCAGATCCAAAGGATATGGTAGATGGGGATGATGAAGAGGATTAGCCTTAAATCGTCTGTACTGGAAAGTAAATTAATAACATAACTAATATTGGGTTTAGGTCCATTTGACCTAAACCCAACTTTTTTATACAAAAATCCCTATCATTAACAGATATCCCTTTTATTAATATGAATATAGAAGAAATTGAAAATATTGAACTGGAGTACATAAGTCTTTCGGACTATAAGGAATTAAAGGAAGCAATGGTTTCCTCTTATACCAGTATGCAAAATGCCGTTTGGAGCCTAGAGCAGATAGACAACCTAATAAACAAGTTTCCAGAAGGACAGGTGGTCATTAAGATCAACGGTAAGTTGGCCGGATGTGCCCTATCTATCATAGTTGATTTCTCAAAATTTGATAATGAACACACCTATAAAATGGTTACGGGCAACTATACCTTTAATACCCATGATGAAAAAGGTGATGTATTGTACGGTATCGATGTTTTCATTGCTCCGGAGTATAGAGGTCTGCGATTGGGCAGAAGATTATATGATTATAGAAAGGAGTTGTGCGAAAAGCTAAATCTAAAAAGCATTGTTTTTGGCGGTCGTATGCCCAACTACCACAAATATGCCAATGAACTTTCGCCTAAACAGTATATCGACTTGGTTAAGCGAAAGGAAATCCAAGATCCCGTACTTAATTTTCAGATCAGTAACGATTTTCATCCATCCAAGGTAATGAAAGGCTATTTGGAAGGGGACAGTGAATCCAATGATTTCGCCATTCTTATGGAATGGGACAACATTTATTACCAAAAACCCACTGGTGTGGCCACTACGGTTAAGACTATCGTTCGGTTGGGTCTGATCCAATGGCAGATGCGCCCGTATAAGGATATCAACGAGTTGTTGCAGCAGGCGGAATATTTTATCGATGCCGTATCCGGTTATCGGTCGGATTTTGCCCTGTTCCCAGAGTTTTTTAATGCACCCTTGATGGCGGGGAACAACCACATGAGCACACCGGACGCCATTAGGGAACTGGCCAAGCATACCGATGTATTGGTACAAAAGTTTTCAGAATTTTCCATCTCCTATAATATTAATATTATAACTGGAAGCATGCCAGAGGTAATCGATGGCAAACTTTATAATGTGGGGTATTTATGTAGAAGGGACGGTTCTTTGGAGCGTTATGAAAAATTGCACGTAACCCCGGACGAAGCCAAGGTTTGGGGCATGCAGGGAGGGTCCAAGTTACAGGCCTTTGATACCGATTGTGGAAAGATTGGGGTACTGATTTGTTATGATGTGGAGTTTCCTGAGCTTCCACGGCTGTTGGCAGAGGAAGGAGTGGACATCCTTTTTGTACCCTTCTTGACGGATACACAGAACGGTTATTCCCGCGTGCGAAACTGCGCACAGGCCAGGGCCATAGAAAACGAATGTTACGTTGCCATTGCCGGTAGTGTGGGAAACTTGCCCAATGTGCAGAATATGGACATACAGTTTGCACAGAGTATGGTTTTCACCCCGTGTGATTTTTCCTTTCCCACGAACGGAATCAAGGCAGAGGCGACTCCCAATACGGAGATGATCCTCATTGCCAATGTGGACATAAGTTTGTTGCGGGAACTGAATCAATTTGGGGCGGTACGCAATCTTAGGGACCGCCGTAAGGATATTTTTGAACTAAGAAAAAAATAACATTGGAAGATTTAAAGATTATAGGTAGCGAGGAATGGTGTGTGTTTAAGGAATTGGGCGTTCCGGCCATCAAAGCTAGGGTAGATTCCGGAGCCAAGACTTCCTCCATACAGGCGACCAACTTGAAAATTGTGAACAAAGGGGCCCAGGAATGGGTAAAGTTCGAGGTGAACCCCTTGCAGGAAAACCGTAGTATTGCCTTAAACTGTGAGGCGCGTTTGATTGATAGGCGTATGGTAAAAAGCTCCAGTGGTATTTCAGAAGAGCGTTTGGTAGTACGTACCCCAGTTACCTTGGGCGAAAACACCTTTGACATTGAACTTACGCTGGCGAACAGGGACACTATGGAATTCCGTATGCTGTTGGGTAGGGAGGCATTGACGGACCGTTATATTGTGAACCCTGCGGTAAATTATCAGATACAGGAGTTTAGCGAGGATGAGATTACGGAAAAGTACAAGCCCTATTACAAGGAAAAAACGGGATTGAAAATTGGTCTGTTGGCAAGCAACCCAAACCTGTACAGTAACAAACGCTTGATGGAAGCGGCCGAGGCCCGTGGGCATGAGATCGTGTTTTTGAACGTGGAACAGGCCTATATGAAGTTGGACGCCCATTCTCCCGAGATTCGGTATCGTGGGGGGAATATACTAAGGGATTTTGATGCCGTAATTCCGCGAATAAAACCTGCGGTGACTTTTTACGGCTGTGCGGTAATCCGGCAGTTCAACAATTTGGGGGTGTACTGCCAGAATTCTGCGGAGTCCATCACCCAATCGCGCGATAAGCTTTTTGCTTCGCAGTTGTTCTCCAAGAACGATATCCACATTCCCATTACGGGATTTGCCAAATCGCCCATGGATACCAAGGACTTGATCAAAATGGTGAACGGTGCGCCCTTGATCATTAAATTGTTGGAGAGTACCCAAGGTAAGGGCGTGGTGTTGGCCGAGACGAACAAGGCTGCGGAAAGTGTAATCAACGCATTTAAAAGCGTAAATACCAATATATTGGTGCAGGAGTTCATCAAGGAGGCGAACGGACAGGATATTCGTTGTTTTGTGGTCAATGGCAAGGTTGTGGCCAGTATGCAGCGCCAAGCGGAAAAGGGCGAGTTCAGGGCCAATATCCACCAGGGTGGCAAGGCGTCCATGATCAAGATAACCCAAGAGGAGAAGAAATTGGCCCTAAAGGCTACCAAAGCCCTGAATCTGGCCGTCGCCGGTGTGGACATCATCCGTTCCAATAAGGGACCTTTATTGTTGGAGGTAAATTCGTCCCCAGGTCTGGAAGGCATTGAAAACGCTACCGGAAAGGACATTGCCAACGAGATGATCAAGGACATTGAAAGGAAACTTAAGTTTAGTTAAAAGGCACCTTTCATTGGGTTTGGGCCACTATTTTTGATGTTTGTAAGTATGCGGCATGAAAAAGCGTAATAACCGTATCGACAGGCTTGTTCGATGGTATAAGAAATTCCAGGTTAGCAAATCCCCCCAAATGAATTTGGTGTGGGGTTTTTTTCTGTACACAATTATTGGTTTTGGACTGTTGTCCTTGCCAATATTTCATAAAACAAATGTAGGCCTGCTTGATAATCTGTTCATTTCTACATCGGCAATTTCCACTACGGGTCTTGTGACGGTAAGTGTTTATGATTCTTACAATTTTTTTGGGCAATTCATAATTATGGTCCTGTTCCAGATTGGAGGAGTTGGTTACATGACCTTGACCACATACTATCTATTGTTCACTACGAGGAACATATCGGCCTGGCATAACAAAATTCTTGGGGCGGAATTTACCATGCCCAATACCATAAAAATCAGGGATTTTATCAAGAGTGTCGTAGTCTTTACCACGGTCATGGAAGTGCTGGGGGCCGTTGGCTTTTTCATAGCCTTCAGGCAATCCGGAATGGAACCCCTAAAAGCGGTTTGGTTTTCCATTTTTCACAGCGTTTCGACCTTTTGTACGGCCGGTTTTGGCTTGTTCAACGATAGTTTTGAAGGCTATAGTGATAGCGTGTTTATAAATACCATTATTTCGGTACTGGCCATTGCGGGTTCTTTGGGGTTTATCGTGATTACGGATTTGTGGTATCGTATTTCCGGGCGTTCCAAAAAGATTTCCTTTACCACCAAGATTATAACCTATGGTTTTGTATTGCTATTAGGGTTGGGGACCCTGCTGATTTATGTCGCGGAACCTAGTGTTCAAGCATCAGGGTCCAAACTGACGGAATCCTTTTTTCAGACTATGACCGCCATGACCACCGTGGGCTTCAATACCATTTCTACGGACGGCCTAAGTCTTCCCATCTTATTGTTGGTCATATTTTTAATGTACATAGGTGCATCACCTTCGGGAACGGCGGGCGGTATGAAGATTACGACCTTGACCGCGATGATATCCGTGCTTAAAAGTAGGCTGTTTGGGCAACGTCAGATAACATTTTTCAATAGGATCATCCCCTTTGAACGGCTTTATGTGGCTACGTCCACCTTTATTCTGTATACCAGTATCATTTTTCTTTTCACTTTTCTTCTCACCTTTACCGAAACGTTCGAACTGAGGCAAATCCTCTTTGAAGTCGCATCTTCCTTGGGTACCGTTGGGCTAAGTACTGGGATTACGGCTGGCCTTTCGGACTGGGGAAAGGGTTTGGTCATTATCTTGATGTTCATTGGTCGGGTTGGTGTACTCACCTTTGGGTTTGCCTTGTTGGAACGAAAATCGAACAGCTCCATGGAGGTTATAAAGGATGATTTGGCGGTCTAAAATAGTTGCCATCCAATCTAATTTTCTTGCGCTATTCTTATGTTGCATGCCTATAATGCATTACTGTTGGATTTTTCCAAGTAAAATCCACACTTATTTAGTATGTTTAGTCTGCGGCCAGGGATTTAGTAGTATGTCACTCCACAGTAAGTAGAAGCTCAACCACTGTGCTTCATTCCTATAGCAATTAGGATTAAAATGGGCAATGTAATTATAAAGTGAAAGAAATCAGCGCTGCCATATGGGCTAGTAATAGTTACTTTTAGTTATTGGGTAAAAGGAATTTTATATGGGAAGAATTATTTTATTTGGATTTATAATTTTTTTGGGATTAATATCCTGCAAGGAAACAAGAGAAAAGAACCATGATTTCTCTACCAAGGCTATTTTGGTATATAATGCTACTATAATAGATGTTGTGAACGGTAATGTTTTAAAAGATAAGGCAATACTTATAGATAGCGGAATAATAAAAAGGGTGGGAGATTATAACACTTTGAAATCCATGATAAATCTTAATAATCAGATTAATGTTGAAGGCAAATTTATTATTCCGGGACTTTGGGATATGCATGTTCATATTGAAGGTCAAGACCTTGTTGACGACAACCTCGCACTACTTCCCGTTTTTGTAGCCTATGGTATTACTACAGTAAGGGATATGGCAAGCGATCTTGGAGAACAGGTATTGGCTTGGAGAGAGGATATAAAAGAGGATAAATTATTGGGACCCCAAATATTTACCGCTGGCAGAAAACTTGAAGGTATAAACTCCATTTGGAAAGGGGATTTGGAAATAGCTAATGAGGATGATCTGAGTAAAATGCTTGACAAACTTGAAGCCTACAATGTCGATTTGGTAAAAATAACTGAAAATACACTGGCGGGGCCATTATTTCTAAAAAGTGTACAAGAGGCCAGAAAGCGAGGTTTTAAGGTTTCCGGCCATATCCCCATTGATTTGACGATTCAAGAAGTTGTGGATGCGGGTTTTACAAGTATAGAACATGCGAGTTATTTATTACGGTTAGGTAGTGATGAAAAGGGTATTGTAGAGCGGCTGAATTCTGGGGATATTTCAAGGAACCAAGCCAATGCATATTACAGTACAGCTTTTAACCAAGATACCGCCATGCTTGCCTACCAAAAATTAAGTAAAACTAATATTGCCATAACACCTACTTTGATAGGGGGAAAACAACTTGCATATTTGGAGGAGGACGACCATTCTGAGGATGACTTTTTAGAATTTCTAACAGATCGTTTTACTGCAAATTATCAATGGAGGATTGATAGAATGGCAAATGACACCCCAGAGCAGAAAATGGATCGTAAAAAACGCTATGAACTCATAGCCAAACAACTACCCTACATTCAAAAAGCTGGAATAAAAATACTGGCGGGTAGTGATGCTGCGGCCTTAAATACATTTGTCTACCCTGCATTGTCGCTACACCAAGAGTTGGAGCTGTTTCAAAAAGCAGGGTTAACCTCTTTAGAAATTTTGCAAAGTGCAACAATAAATGGAGCC
The DNA here is from genome assembly GCF_003933245.1 of Maribacter algicola. Classification (NCBI taxonomy): domain Bacteria; kingdom Pseudomonadati; phylum Bacteroidota; class Flavobacteriia; order Flavobacteriales; family Flavobacteriaceae; genus Maribacter; species Maribacter algicola. The sequence goes on along the minus strand of NZ_QUSX01000001.1, from coordinate 940,958 downwards.
GAATTAATGGGGCAATTAAATACGATGGGGACAATTGAAGCCAACAAACAGGCGGATATGGTAATTTTGAACAGTAATCCGTTGCTGGACATTCGTGGCACGCGGGATATTTATGCCGTTATCAATGATGGGCAGTATTTTAATAGAACGGATTTAGATTCGCTATTGAATGAGGCCAAACAAACTAAGAAACGGTTGGACAAGGAACGTAAATAATAGGGATGTTCAGAAGGCTAAGATGAACTAATGTTTTTTTAATGAAACAGCTACGTCTTCTTTGGAATTAGTTTGTTTTGTTCGTGACCCTGCAATATGTACAGGGTGTCGATTTTATTGTATGTCCATTCCCGTTGACAACCAAATATGGTTAGCAAAAAACCATCACCAAAAATCAATACTTGATAAAATGACGGCACCACAATTGGGGTTGTCATAATTCTTGCTTTATGCCCATTCAAAACAAGCCTACCGGATGAATTTTTTAATACATTTAGATATAACAAAATGATAGTTATGTAGTTAAGGACCGGCACTCTGGTGATTTTAAAGGTGCGCCCTGCGGGAGGTTTGAACCTAAAAAAATCGAAAAATTATCATTAACTAAATACATACAGTATTATGAAATCTTTTCAAAGACCCACCCAGCACACCGATAGTAAGCACTTATTTTTTCAAAGACCCGTTGTCCGATCCGCAAAGGAATTGGGAAAAGACGTCTATCATATCTTTGGATATCAGGAAACACAGAATACCTTTAAAGGGCAACATCAATATAGTTTTAAGGCATCCAGATAGCCCTAAGCTCTAAGCGAACCAAACTAGAACATACTCAAAGCCCTTTTTCAAAGGGCTTTTTTTGGTTGATAGCGGAAAGGGTTAATTTACTTTTTGATATTAAATACCTTTTCAGCGATTGAAAAAGTATCGGAAAGAAAACCTCGACCCACCCCGTTCCGCTATCGCGAAACACCCCTCCCTACTCAGGGAGGGGAGCTTTTTTGGATGTTAAAGAGTGCCATGTAACACAAATTTATGTTAGGAAATAAAGCGGCCTATTTTGGGATCCGTAGTAAATCCGGGAGGCCTTGGTGTCGGGGCAATAGGAAATCGCCCATAAAGTATTCCGATGCAATCGGAAACGGCCTGGGCGATGCGGGCCAAGGACTTCTTGGATTTCAAGTATCCTAAAATCAGCCTAGCCTTTTTGGATACTTTTTCGGCGATGGAAAAAGTATCGGAGAACAAACCTTTCATTTTCACGGCAAGTGGAGAGAAGTAGTACCATAATTCCAACCCTCCCCGTTCCGCTGTCGCGGAACACCCCTCCCTGGTCAGGGAGGGGAGCTTTTTGGAATCTAAATGTATAATAATCGGTTTTAGCATGGGCGTGTTGAATGCTTCGACAGGCTCAGCATGACATCGCATATTCAATTGTCCGGTCGAGTCTTTCGACGGCGCTCAAGATAAACTTAAGTCGAGACCTATTAATCCAAAACTTTATTTGCACCAACCAATTATTTGTAGGATTTTTAAACTACTTCCCCTAAAGTAGAATCATAGTAACTTGTTACTATATACAATTGTTGCCAGTAATGTGAGAAATGAGAATAATTGAAAACAATAAATCAGTTTTTGAAAACAAAAAGTCATTAAGAAAACTGATTGACTCACATTTGGAACCTTTGCTTACCGAAAGAAGAAAAAACCAACAAAAGATTCTTGAAATTTGTCACGTTGGGAAATTCTTAATGTTCTTTGAAAATGATTTTGAAATATCAAAGGTTACTGAAAAACCCGATTTTATCTTGACCAATGGGACTGAATTAGTAGGACTTGAACATCAAATTCTTGTCGACAATAAATCAAAGGAAAGAGAAGGTTTTTTTAAAAACATATTTGACTTAGCGGAATTAGAATTGAAAAAAGATAATAGCTTACCTAATTTCCTTGCAAACTGCTACCTCCTGCCATACGTTAATTTTAAACTTTCCGAAAAGGAAGAATTAATAGCTACCGTTGTTCGAGTAGTAAAAAAATATGTTCTAACTGATATTTTAGAGGAAAATCCACTTATTGAAAGAATATGGAAAATGCCTCATTCCGGAATTAATATTTCTGAAAGTTTAGGAGCTTGGTGGCAAAAGGATTTAACTAATGAAATATTAATTAAGGCAGTTTCGAAAAAAGAGAAACTAATTTCAAAATACAAAGAAAACAGTACTGAAAAACAGTGGTTACTTATTGTTATTGGAAGCAATGGAGACAGTTCATATCTGATTGACCGAAACATAAAATATAGTGTAAAATCAGAATTTGACAAGGTTTTTGTGCTCGAAGATTTTAATAATAATCTATATGAGATAAAATAAAAAACACTACTGGCAAAAATATATAATCGCAATTACGGCGGATTCGACTGCGTCCGAGTCCACTCGGAATTGCTAACGTCAGTGCCAAACCGAAAATTAACGCATATAAACCCTGTAACTGACTGTTATACGAAACCTTCGACAATAAACAAATGAAAAACCTCCCTTTTATCTTACTATTCATTTTGGCTAGCTGCAAACCCGCACCCAAAACCGAGGTGCCTACGGAAACTGAAATTGACCCATCAGTCTACAAAATGTGGGAGGATTTTATCCAAGCAAATCCAGGATTTAAAAATGAAGAAATACCAGAATCTTGGTTTTTTCACAACAACCAAAAGGATGCGGATCGCTTGGCGGAACTGGTAGTGGAGGGCAAAAAGACGGCATCCACAGGGCTATATGCCTGGTACGAAGAGGCGGGTGCGGATTTGCCTACGGTAGGTACTAAACACATCATCACCAATTTTGACGGGACAGCACAGGCCATCATTGTGACCGTACAGGTGGATACAGTGCCTTTCAATCAGATTTCGGCTGCGTATGCTGCTATAGATATGGGTACTGAAGTAGACGCGCTGGCCCAATGGAAGAAGGCACACCGTGCATTTTTTCAAAACACCTTGGAAGAAAGTGGTCAAAAATTCACCGAGGATATGCTCGTGGTCTGTGAAGTGTTCAAGACATTATGGCCACAGGAGGTGCTGTACGAAATAAAGCTGAATGAACGAAGCGTGGTGGGGGTCTCCCCAGATTCCCTTCAGTTGGAGGCCATGGAATCCAAATGGGGTGAAGAGGATTATTTTACCGCCATGGACGACCTTATGTGGTACAGTGCCCAGATGATGGACCTACTGGATAGTCTGCAAATTCCCTACATCAATACGGAAAGAAGGCGTTTTAAGATTGTGACCCCAACGGAGCGTTTGGAGGTGGACAACGATACTCCGGAGGGCGGCTGGCGCTATTTCTATTTCAATGGGGAAACCATAGCGGGAAAGGATTTGTTCGAGCTATTGGAATTAAAGTGACGCGGATGACACTGACCGCCCAGCTATGTTTTGCTTCAGGATCTTGGGAAACCTTAAACCCAAATTTATTTTGAAGGGATTTTTAATTGTTTTAAATGTAAATTGGATTGCCAATAGTCAATTTTCAACATGAAACTATCCGAAGAACTTAAAGCGTGTATGTCCAAAAGCGTCTTGTGCTGGTTGGCCACGGCATCCAAGGGTAACCTGCCCAACGTTTCCCCAAAGGAAATTTTTGCACAATACGGGGAGGATGGTATCATTGTGGCGAATATCGCATCGCCGCAAACGGTAAAAAACATTCAACAGAATCCGCAGGTATGCATCAGCTTTCTGGATATTTTGGTGCAAAAGGGCTTTCAGGTGATAGGGAAGGCGGAAATCATACAGAAATCCCATCCCGATTTCCAATCAATGGAAGGGATACTGACTAAAATGACCGAAGGGAAATTTCCTTTTTCGACCATCACGAGGATAACCGTTGAAAGGGTGAAACCCATCATCGCTCCAAGATACCTGTTGTACCCAGATACTACCGAGGAGGAACAGATTGCTAGTGCCAAAAAGGCCTATGGTTTATAAGAAGGTATCGATTAAAAAACCATCTGCATTCGTATCTTTAAGTGACCATCCAACCTTTGGGATATGACAACGAAGCCCTTTTTTTTCATGCCAATCCATAAACTGATTCCGTTCCTTATATGTGCCATTTTTGTGCTACTTCCAGTATATGCCCAAGAGCTGGATGCCAATACGATTGTGGAGGACGGCTTTATTCAAAAAATGGACGATAAGGTCGCCATGGACCTTTCCCTGAACAACGCCTATGAGGTATTCGAGGTACGTACGCCCAATCAACGCTTGGTCATCCACCCCAACGCGGCGACCAACCTACGGTACAATTTAAATTATAGGTTCATATCTGTCGGTTTTTCCTTGGCCCCGGATTTTATTCCGGGCAACGGGGACGAAAATAGAAAAGGGGAGACCAAAAGCTTTAGCTTGGGTACTACCCTTATTTTTAAACACAGTTTTTTTGAGGTCTCTTATGATAGGGTAAAGGGATATTATTTGGACAATACAGCGGATTTTACCACCCTAGATCCCGGAGACTCCTTTATTCAGTTCCCGGATCTTAGATACAAGGGTTTTTCCCTTTCGGCAGGATATTACAACAATTCCAGGTTTTCCATTAGAAGCCTAACCTCACAAACGGAGCGGCAATTAAAGAGTG